>JABSRA010000107.1 GCA_013215445.1 Oceanospirillaceae bacterium | reverse complement strand
TTGAGCGTCGGATTCGCTCTTTCGTGCGTTGGAATGCAATGGCCATGGTCATGCGTGCCAATGATAACGACGATGGCCTCGGTGGTCATATCTCTAGCTTTTCCTCCTCCGCGACTCTCTATGATGTAGGTTTTAACTATTTCTTCCGTGGCAATGAAAACGAAAACGGTCAAGACGCCGACATGGTTTTCTTTCAGGGACATATTTCACCTGGTATCTACGCTCGCGCTTACCTTGAAGGGCGTTTAACCGAAGATCAACTCGATAACTTTCGTCGTGAAGTTGACGGCAAGGGCTTACCCTCGTACCCACACCCTTGGTTAATGCCTGATTTTTGGCAGTTTCCGACCGTTTCTATGGGGCTAGGTCCAATCCAGGCAATCTACCAAGCGCACGTGATGCGTTACTTATCTGCCCGCGAGATGATTGATCGCGGCGATCGTAAAGTATGGGCATTTCTCGGCGACGGTGAGTGTGATGAGCCTGAATCTCTCGGTGCTATCTCTTTAGCGGGTGTTGAAAAACTTGAGAACTTAGTATTTGTCATCAACTGTAACTTGCAGCGTTTAGATGGTCCCGTTCGCGGTAACGGAAAAATTGTTCAAGAGTTAGAGGGCGCTTTTCGCGGCGCAGGCTGGAATGTTATCAAGTGTCTGTGGGGCCGTCATTGGGATCCACTGTTTGCTAAAGATAAGCATGGCTTACTGCAAAAGCGTATGGACGAAGTTTGTGATGGCGAATTGCAAAACTACAAGGCGAATGGCGGCGCGTATACACGTGAGCATTTCTTTGGTAAGTATCCTGAACTGTTAGAAATGGTTAAGGATATGAGCGATGACGAAATCATGGCACTGAACCGTGGTGGTCACGATCCTTACAAGGTTTACGCAGCCTACCATTCTGCGATGAATCACAAGGGGCAGCCGACGGTCATTTTAGCCCAGACGGTTAAAGGTTATGGTACTGGTAAGTCAGGTCTGGCGAAAAACGATACGCACTCGATGAAGAAAGTGGCGATGGATGATCTTAAAGATTTCCGCGATCGCTTCAATATTCCACTAGAGGACGATCAGCTTAAGGGTATGCCGTATTACCGTCCCTCTCCCGATTCACCAGAAATGCGTTACATGATGGATAGACGTAAGAAACTAGGGGGCGCATACCCAATCCGTCGCACCGAGTTTCCCACCCTGGAAACTCCGCCACTGGCAGATTTTAGCAGCAGTCTCAAGGGCAGTGGCAAGCGGTCTATGTCAAGCCAGATGGGCTTCAACCGCGTGCTTAATACTTTGTTAAAAGACAAGAATGTCGGTAAGCGCATTGTGCCGATCATTCCCGATGAAGCCCGTACTTTTGGTATGGAGGGCATGTTCCGCCAGTTGGGTATCTACTCCTCTGCAGGGCAGCGTTATACGCCGCATGACTCTGATCAAATCATGTACTACAAAGAGTCTAAGACCGGCCAAATTCTAGAAGAAGGCATCAATGAAGCGGGTGCAATGTCGGCGTGGATGGCCTGTGCCACCTCTTATACCAACAATGCTTGCACCATGATTCCGTTCTATATCTTCTACTCAATGTTTGGTTTCCAGCGGGTCATGGACCTTATCTGGGCAGCGGGCGATATGCAGGCACGTGGTTTCCTTATCGGTGCGACCGCCGGGCGAACCACGCTTAATGGCGAGGGACTACAGCATCAAGATGGACATTCGCACATCATGGCGCAAATGGTGCCCAACTGTATCTCATACGACCCGACCTACGGGTACGAGCTGGCGGTGATTATCCAAGACGGTACTCGTCGTATGTTCAAAGAGGGTGAAAATCGTTTTTACTACATCACCACCATGAACGAAAACTACAACCATCCTGATATGCCAGTAGGAGCTGAAGAGGGCATCATTAAAGGCATGTACTTGCTAGAGGAAGGCAAGTCAAGCAAGCTGAAAGTGAAGCTAATTGGCTGTGGTACTATTTTGAATGAAGTGCGCGCCGCCGCTGACATTCTGCGTCAAGAGTTTAATGTTGAGTCGGATGTTTGGAGTACCACATCCATTAACGAGCTCAAGCGTGAGGCACAAGCTGTCTCTCGCTGGAACTTCTTACACCCTGAAGACAAGCAGCGCACCGCTTATGTAACAGAGTGTCTAGCCGGTGAAGAGCCTGTTATCGCCGCCACTGATTACATGCGCATGTATCCAGATCAATTGCGTGAGTTTATTCCACAGCGCTTCAAAGTATTAGGTACTGATGGTTTTGGTCGCTCAGATACTCGTGAAAAATTGCGTTCATTCTTCGAAGTTAACCGTTATTACGTCGTGATTGCTGCACTTCGAGCACTTCAGGAAGACGGTAAGTTTAAAGGCGCTGATGTCATCAAAGCGATGAAGAAGTACAACATCGATCCTGAAAAAGTTGCTCCTTGGACTGTATAACGGTCAGTAGCTAATGTAGCAAGGGCGGTGCTGTAACCCAGTAAAGCCCTTGGTTCGTGATAGATATAGAGGTAAAAGTAGTGACGACAATCACAATTTCGGTTCCAGATTTAAGCGGCGCATCAGATGTAGATGTCATTGAAGTAATGGTCAAAGCGGGCGATGTGATCGCTGAGGGTGATAGCTTAATCGCAGTAGAGACTGATAAAGCGGCGATGGAAGTGCCTGCATCACAGGCGGGAACAGTTGTAGAAGTAATTATGCAAGAGGGTGCCATCTGTAATGTTGGCGATGCTATCTTAACCTTGAGCACCGCGACTGCAGAGCCTGCAGCAGCTGAGGCACCTACAGAACCAGCAGTCGCCCCAACGGTTGAACAACAGCCAGTCGCAGCACCAGTCGCAGCGCCAGTCGCAGCGCCTGTCAGCGGTGGCGTTGAAGATATCTTGGTCCCTGATTTGTCCGGTGCCAGTGATGTTGATGTTATTGAAGTGATGGTTAAAGTCGGCGATACCGTGGCAGAGGGCGATAGCCTAATCGCGGTTGAAACTGATAAGGCTGCCATGGAAGTACCTTCTCCTAAAGCGGGCGTAGTTAAATCTGTGGCCATGCAAGAGGGGACTAGCTGTAACGTCGGTGATTTAATATTGAGTCTTGAAGTGATCGGCGAAGTAGCACCTGCTGCAAAAGTTGCAGCGCCAGTTGCAAAAGCTGAGGCACCAGCACCGGTTGCTGCAGCACCGGCTACCGCCGAGGCAACGCCACCCACAGCGGCCTCTGCAGATCTGGTGCAAAAGAATCAATCAGCGCTCTACGCCGGCCCAGCCGTCAGGATATTAGCCCGTGAATTTGGGGTAGATTTAACTCAGGTTAAAGGGTCTGGCCGTCGCAATCGCATCTTAAAAGAAGACCTGCAAGCTTATGTTAAAGCAGTCGTTAAGCAAGTTTCTTCCGGCGCTACTGGCATCACCTCGGGTTCAGGCATCCCACAAGTTCCCGAGATAGACTTCAGCCAGTTTGGTGAGATTGAACTGTTGAAACTGAGTAAAATCGCCAGACTTACCCGCGATAACATGTCGCGTGCCTGGTTGAACGTGCCTCACGTTACTCAATTTGATGAAGCAGACATTACTGATCTTGAAGTCTTCCGCAAGGATATGAAAGAGGAGGCAGCGAAGTCAGGGGTTAGATTGACGCCCATGCCGTTCATCATTAAAGCGGTGGCTAAGGCATTATCTGAGCACCCTAGATTCAATGCCTCTCTGCACGCAGATGGTCAGCACTTAGTGCTTAAAAAATACATCAACATTGGTATCGCAGTCGACACACCTCACGGCCTGATGGTCCCAGTGATCAAAGATGCAGATAAGAAAAGTATTTATCAGCTGGCCAACGAAGCGGTAGAACTTGCTGGTAAAGCTAAAGATCGCAAGCTTAAACCCAACGAAATGCAGGGCGCCTGTTTTACTATTTCAAGCTTGGGCGGTATTGGCGGCACAGGTTTTACACCTATTGTTAATACTCCTGAAGTGGCGATCCTCGGTATCTCTAAAGCAGATATTAAGCCGCGCTGGAATGGCAGTGAGTTTGAGCCACGCAAGATGTTACCACTTTGTCTCTCCTACGATCACCGCGCTATCAATGGTGGTGATGCTGGGCGATTCATGACCTATTTAAATGCTGTGTTAAGTGATATTAGAAAACTAGTTCTCTAACAATCACCTACCAAGACTAAAGGGCTTATATAATAGGCCCTTTTTTTTGTTTGCAAAAAGCTGACAGCTTGGATGTAATCCGTCACCTATTATTGTTATGCTCAGCACCCTAAATCAATCAGGTAACTCAAGGTTACCCTCATCATTATAATTACCCAACCAGGGTGATGATTTATCGAGTATTAGTGTGAGTATTAAACGCCTCTTAACCATTATTATCGTCTCTACACTGTCCATATTTGTGGCCTGGCAAGCGCAACGCTATGCGTATGACTGGTCGATGGTGACATTGAAAGAGCAAGGTGAGTCGCGGCTGTTAAATATGGTCACTCAGTTTCGGGGGGCATTGCGCGAATATAAGTATCTGCCTTTTTTGATTTCTCACAACAGGGATATAAAGAGGCTGCTCTTGTCTGACGCCTTTGAAGCTAAGGCATCCCTGGGTCGATATTTAGAGCAAATGAATCTTGTGGCGGGCTCTACTGCGCTCTTCATTCTAGGGCCGACTGGTAAAGTACTAGCCGATAGTTATGCTGAAAAAGACCATCTGTTACTCAATCGCTCGCATTTTAATCAACCTTATTTCCGACAGGCGAGGCGGGAGTCTCAAGGTTTTCATATCGCCTTGGCAGGAGATGGCTCGGTCAATTCGCTGTATTTTTCAGCGCCAATTTATGTACAAGGTAAATTTGCGGGGGTGGCTGTCGTGCGGATTAATTTTCAATTATTGCAGACCAAGTTTCCGTTTGCCGATCATTTTGTGATGAGTTATCAAAATCATATTCTGCTTGCCAGTCGCAGTGATTGGTTGCATCAACAACTCGATCAAGTCTTTCTCGCCAAAGAGCTGCAAACGCTGCATGAGGGCAGTCAAGTAGATATCCGCCGACTGGTGGATAATCGTGAACTACTGTTACAGTCGGTATTGTTGAGCGACCTCCATTGGAATATTTCAGTGTTGAGCAGCACCCAGTTGGCGATTGACTCAGGGCGGCGCGCTAAAATATACAGTTTGACCGGGAGTGTGGCACTCTTATTGTTACTGCTGTGGCTCAGAGAGCGGCGCTTAAAGAATATATCTAGATTAGAAACTCAGGTTGCCAGAGCGCGCAGCGAAGCGATGCAGCGTGACATGATCAATCAGGCACAGGTGGGATTAGCTTGGTTAGATGCGAGCGGTAACATTCAGTATATCAACCCCATGATTCAACATCTGTTTGGGATTAATATCGGCGGTGCCCAAGGTGTGCCTGTGATGCAGCTAATTGCCGATGAAAGCAGCTGTCAGTCGTTAAAAAAGCGTCTGATGAATTTATCAAGCTTGCCTTTTGTCCCTATCTCTTCAATAGAAACAATGGGCTTACGCTTGGATAAAAGCCATTTTTCGATGTTACTGTCGATTAAAAAAATGGAGAATATCACTCAGGTTAACTATTTAGTGACGGTGATAGATCTGACTCAAATAAAATTATTGGAGCACGAATTACACCTGGCGAATGATCAATTAGAACGCAAAGTATTGGCCAGAACTAAAGCGTTAAAAGAGACCCAAAACGAGTTGGTACAAGCTGAAAAAATGGCTGCGTTAGGGCGTATGTCATCGGCGGTGGTACACGAACTCAATCAGCCATTAACCGCGATAAAAACCTATATATCCATCTGTCGTCAGTTACTTAAGCAGTGCCAAGAAAAGCAAAAGACGGTAGAGGGCGACGCACTAAGCGATAATTTTTCGCAAATAAACCAACTCAGTGATCGCATGGCAGAGTTGACACGTCAGCTGAAAATTTTTGCCTTTAAAAAACCAGAGCGATTGGTGGCCGTTGATTTGACCAAGTCACTGCAGCAAACAGTGCTGTTATTTTCTCAAAGATTAAAAGCTCAACAGATAGAATTGATTTGTCATTTACCCGATGTTAGTCAATATATTCAAGGGGATACGGCGAGAGTAGAGCAGATATTTTACAATTTAATCCAAAATGCCTGTGATGCATTAGGCTCGGTTAAGGAGGGTTCTAGCAGGGTAATAACCATCACCCTCTATGCTGCTAAACCCGCAGATAGATACATCAAAATCGATATTATGGATAACGGCATGGGTATCGCTGCAGCAAATTTAGAGCATTTGTTTGAGCCATTTTTTACCACAAAACGGATCGGCGAAGGACTGGGGTTGGGATTGTCGATTGTGCAATCGATAGTCTTGGATTTAGGTGGCGATATTCAAGCGTATAATACCGAGCGGGGAGGATGCTGCTTTAAGCTGCACCTGCCAAATTATATCAGTAACAATGACAGTGTAAGGTAGTGAGCATGAGAGGAACTATATTACTGGTAGATGATGAACCAATGATCTTGCACTCCACCGAACAGTGGCTGAAAATGGCCGATTTTACGGTGATCAGTTGCGAGAGTGCCGAGCAGGCGTTGGTTTACCTTGAAGATGATTTTGACGGGATCTTGGTTAGCGATGTCAGAATGCCCGACATGGATGGATTGGTCTTGATGGAGCGGGCTCGACTCTTAATCTCCGAGTTGCCGGTGATACTGCTGACCGGTCACGGTGATGTCGATATGGCCATTAATGCGATGCGCAGTGGCGCCTATGATTTCATTGAAAAACCGTTCAACCCTGAGCGCTTAGTTGAGGTTATTCATCGCGCCTGTGAAAAGCGCCAGTTAATGATTGAAAACCTGCGGTTACAGCACAACATGTCCATTCAGTCGGGCATAGATACGCGTATTATTGGTATATCCCCCTCGATTCAACGCTTGAGAAGAGACGTATTAAAATGTGCAGCACTGGAAACCAATGTGATTATTTATGGGGAGACCGGCTCGGGAAAAGAGTTAGTGGCCCAATGTCTGCATGAATATTCGCAGCGCAGCGCCCATAATTTTGTGCCGATTAACTGTGGTGCTATCCCCGAGGCGCTAATAGAAAGTGAATTGTTTGGTCATGAATTAGGCGCCTTCACCGGGGCGACTAAAAAGCGTATCGGAAAATTTGAGTATGCCGACAACGGTACCTTATTTCTCGATGAGATAGAGAGCATGCCCGCCCATTTACAAATTAAAATTTTACGGGCACTGCAAGAGCGAGTGATAGAGCGGTTGGGAGGTAATCGACAAATTTCGGTTAATCTGCGGGTGGTGGCTGCCTCAAAAGTGGACCTGCGCACTGAAGAGCACTTTCGCCAAGATCTTTACTACCGACTCAATGTTTCGTTTCTACATTTACCGCCATTGCGCGATAGACAGGAAGATATCCCGTTGCTGTTTGAGCACTACGCCCGCCAAGCGGTAGAGCAACACAGTCGAGAGTTAAGACGTATTACAGAGCAAGATGTGGCCACCATGCAGCAATATCAATGGCCAGGTAATGTCAGAGAGTTAAAAAATGCGGCGGTGCGCTACGCACTCGATGGCAGTTTATCGCTGGCTGATACCCTGTTTCCCAAGTCGAGCCTACAGGGGTTAGAGCCACTGATAAATGATTCCCTCTCGCTGGCGGCGCAGATGGCGAATTATGAGCGCGAGATCATCTGCCAGACCTTAAAAAAATTCAATGGCAATATAAAATCGGTGCTGGATCAATTAGATTTACCCCGGCGCACCCTCAATCAAAAAATGGTGAAGTACGATATTAATCGTCAGGAATTTACCCTTGATGATAAGCCGGAGCTCGGTGAATAACAGCGATAAGCAAATTATTGCCGATGCGTCAGATTATGGGGTAAATAGGCGTTGATTGCTGATATTGGCGCTAATCGACGCAGGTTTTTGGTTAAAGTCACCCGATCATTAGCCAAAGTAAGCTGCTTCTTGCTTATGTTCTAGGCCCTGATGAGCAAGTTATTGCTTATTAGTGGGAGTGTTTTTCCTAGTTTTTTGATTTAATCCTTTAAAAGCAGTGCTTTATGTTTCATGAAATAAGTTGGCCTCACTTTTGCATTAGGGTAAAAGAAGAAAAATAATACTATTCAGAGGTAATACTATGAAATTCGCAAAACGTACTTTTCTTAAACAAGCTGGTATCGCTATCGCATTGAGCAGTGCGGTAGGTTTTTCGACCCTGGCGGTTAGTGCAGAGAATCAATCTTATATTTTGGCCACCGCATCAACAGGCGGAACTTACTACCCAGTGGGTGTTGCATTGGCGACGCTGACTAAAATCAAATTGGCACCTAAATACAAAACATCGCTGTCGGCTATTAACTCGGCAGGTTCTGGTGAAAATATTAAATTATTGCGTGAAGACGAAGCGCAATTCGCCATTTTACAAGGGCTTTACGGTGCTTGGGCGTGGAATGGAGAAGGCGCGTTACAGTCTTCAGGTCCTCAACAGTATTTGCGTTCCGTGTCGATGCTCTGGCAGAACGTCGAGCAATTTGTGGTTAAGTCTGATTACGTTACAAGTGGTGATATTTCAGATCTTGCGGGATTGGCGGGTAAAAAATTCTCAATTGGCAAGAAAAACTCTGGAACTGAAGGTTCTGGCCGTCAGATTCTCAGTGGTTTAGGTATGGATGCAACCACCTTCAATCTGGCACACATGGGTTACGGCTCAAGTGCAGATGCGTTGCAAAACGGCACCATTAAAGGCATGAATATTCCCTCTGGCGTTCCTACCAGTGCTATTACGCGTGCTTACGCGGCACTTGGCAATGACATCACACTATTAAACTTTACCGATCAGCAGATCGCCCAGGTGAATGGTGATTATAAGTTGTGGACCCGTTATGTGATTCCGGCTAATACGTACCCTGGTCAAACCAGTGACGTGAATACCATGGCCCAGCCAAACTTCTTGGCCGTGCGCGATGATGTATCTGAAGAAAATGTTTACCTAATTACCAAAACTATCTATGAAAACCTTCCCTTCCTCAATGGTATTCACAAGGCCACTAAAGCGATGGCATTAGAAAAAGCTATTTCAGGTTTACCGGTTCCGCTACATCCTGGCGCTGCTAGATATTACCGCGAAGTGGGCATGACTATCCCTGAGCATCTCATCGCAAAATAAGCATTTCTCTAACCCGGGTATTGCATGCAATGTCGTGCTGATAGCGCCGCTAGTTGTTATGACAGGTTTCTTTTGATTGAACGCCGTACTATAGGTGCGGCTGATTGAATAAGAACAGTCAGTAAAAACCAGCGGCTAGCTAAGGCACGAGTTGTTGGCTGTTATATTGGGGTTAAATAGAGGGGCGCACTGCCCCTCGTCTCTCCTTAAAAAATCTTAGTATTAGGATCCTGTGTATGAGTACCATTACCAGTGAGACTGCTTCAGACTCTACTCCAAATTTTGAAAAAATTGAGTTGCCGAGTAGACCGGAAGGCACCTTAACTGCGCGTTTTATTTATTGGGCGGGTGTCGTTTTTGCGCTCTTACATATCTATTTTAATACCTTGGGCACCTTGCCTGAGCTCTGGGTATCCGCTATCCATTTTAGTGGCTTTGCCCTAATCTGTAGTTTGATGGTGCCGATGCGCAAGTGTCAAACCGAGGCTGGACAACGCCTGACTTTGTTTTTGGATATATTGATCGGTATCGCCGCCATTTTTTGTTGCCTGTATTTAATTGGCTTTGAGGATGCGCTCTATGAGCGTGGGGTCAAATTTTCGCAATGGGATTGGGTGTTTTCACTGTGCGCCATCTTTATTGCCCTGGAAATGGCCAGAAGAACCACCGGCTGGTTTATTCCCGCGATGATAGTGACAGCGCTCACCTATGTATTTTGGTGGGGTCAGTACGTTGATGGGGTATTTAATTTCCCGGGTCTCAGCTTAGAGACCGTGTTATTTCGCAGTTATTTTTCCTCTGAGGGTATGTTTGGCCAAATAGCACGTATCTCTTGGACTTATGTATTTATGTTTATTTTGTTCGGTGCCTTTTTGGTCAAGTCAGGTGCCGGCGACTTTATTATCGAACTCTCTCGCTGTGCCGCAGGGCGATTTATCGGTGGTCCGGGTTTTGTCGCAGTGTTGGGCTCAGGGTTAATGGGCTCAGTCTCGGGGTCTGCCGTGGCCAATACTGTCTCCACCGGTGTCATCACTATTCCACTGATGCGCAAAGCGGGTTTTCCGGCGAAGTTTGCCGCGGGGGTAGAGGCCGCCGCTTCTACCGGTGGTCAGCTGATGCCGCCAGTGATGGGGGCAGGTGCCTTTATCATGGCATCCTATACGCAGATTCCGTACGTCGAGATTATCGGCATCGCCGCGCTGCCAGCCCTGTTGTATTTCTTATCGGTGGGCTTTTTTGTCCGCGTTGAAGCGATGCGCTCTCACGCCACCTTGGTAGAGACAGAAGCTAGGCCGATTGGTGAAGTTTTCAAAGAGGGTTGGCATTACCTATTGCCCTTGGTGGTATTAGTTGGGTTACTTATCTATGGTTTTACACCCACCTATGCAGCGGGGATCGCTATTATCTCGGTGATTGTCTCCTCCTGGTTATCTAAAAATCCGATGGGTATGCAAGAAATTTTTGATGCGCTTGCCCAGGGCTCTAAAAATATGGCAACCACCGCTATGTTACTGATCGCCGTGGGCCTAGTGGTCAATGTGGTCGCGATGACCGGTATCGGTAATACCTTTTCGCTGATGGTATCAGATTGGGCGGGTGGCAGTTTGCTGATCACGTTGGTCTTGGTCGCACTGGCCTCACTCGTGTTGGGTATGGGTTTACCCGTGACTGCCTCTTATATTGTCTTGGCCACTTTGTCGGCGCCAGCGCTGTACACGTTGATGGCAGAGACCCAGTTACTGGATATGATAGCGACAGGTACGCTACCGGAGGCTGCTAAGAGCATTTTCTTATTGGTCGATGCAGAGCAGGCGAAATTATTATCATCACCCATGAGTGAGATGGCTGCGCAACAACTGTTATCCCTAGTGCCCGATGATTTTACCGGACAGTTATTAGAGATGGCGATTGATCCTCAGGCACTGACCATGATCTTGCTCAGCGCTCATATGATAATTTTTTGGCTCTCACAAGATAGCAATGTGACCCCGCCTGTCTGTCTGACGGCGTTTGCCGCCGCGGCAATTGCCAAAACGCCACCCATGGCCACCGGTTTTATGGCATGGAAAATAGCCAAAGGCTTGTATATTGTGCCTTTACTGTTTGCCTACACCGGCTTTATCGGCGGTAGCTTAACCGAAGTACTGAGTGTGTTCTTCTTCTCTGTCTTTGGTATCTATGCTCTCGTTGGGTTTGTGGAGGGTTATTTAGAAGCTCCGATCAATATCGGCTTGCGACTACTGAGCGGCCTATCAGGGCTGGCAATGATGTGGCCACACCAGCAACTGCTGATTAGTCTTGCGGGACTACTGGTCTTTATCGGTATCTTTGCCTATAGTCGCAAAGTGTTTAATAACACGGCTAGCACAGAAAACGCGCTAACAAGCTGATGGTTTGCCGGCACAGCATCTTGCTTGCCGGCAAAATTAGCGTTGATAGTAATTATAAGGAGCACTGGTGAGCGAACAATATGACTACATCATCCTGGGAGGTGGCATAGTTGTGGTTTATCCACCGCCTGGCAATTAAAGCGGCAATTCCCGCATAAAAGTATCGCGTTGATAGAAAAAGAGAGCAGTGTTGCCAGGCATCAAACCGGTCATAATAGCGGAGTGATTCACGCGGGGATCTACTACGAACCCGGCAGTTTAAAGGCACAGTTTTGTCGACAGGGTCTAAAAGACACCTTGGAATTTTGTAGAGAACATGAGATTGACTTCCGCCAGTGCGGCAAACTGTTGGTGGCCACCAATGCGCTAGAGTACCAGCGGATGTTGGCACTGTTTGAGCGTGCGCAGCGCAATCAATTAAAAGTAGAACTGCTTGATGAAAGCCAACTGAAAGCGTTGGAACCCAATATTCAGGGGCATGGCGCAATTTTAGTAACAGATACAGGCATTGTCGATTATCGCAAAATCTGCGTGAAAATGGCCGAGAGCTTTGTTGATCTCGGTGGTATTTTGCACCTTGATACCCAAGTACTTGCCATCGACGAGAGTTCAACCAAAGTCACAGTACATACTCAACATACTCAACTTAGTTGTCAGTTTTTGATTAGTTGCGCCGGACTGATGGCAGATCGCATTACTACCATGATGGGTATTGAAACGGATTTTCAGATTATTCCCTTTCGCGGCGAATACTATCGAATTAACCCGGCTAAAGCCGATATCGTAAAACACCTTATCTATCCTATTCCCGATCCTGAACTGCCTTTCCTAGGAGTGCATTTAACTCCCATGATCAACGGTGATTTAACCGTGGGGCCAAATGCGGTACAGGGCTGGAAACGTGAGGGTTATGCTCGGGTCAACTTTAGTATTAAGGATACCCTGCAAATGCTGTGCTTCTCTGGGTTTTGGAAACTGCTTAAAAAGCACTACAAAACCGGTTTAAAAGAGACTAAGAATTCACTGTATAAACCCGGCTATTTAAAACAGGTACAAAAATACTGCTCTCAGATGCAGCTATCAGACTTAACCCCTTATCCCGCTGGAGTCCGTGCCCAAGCGGTATTAAGTGATGGCACCCTAGTCCACGACTTCTTATTTGCCCAGAGCCCACGCTCATTACATGTTTGTAATGCACCTTCTCCGGCGGCGACCTCGGCGATACCTATTGGCAAATATATTATTCAGAGAGTGCTGGAGTCAGAGAACGCTAGTGACTAGCAGAGCTTGGTTTTCACTGTG
>JABSRA010000106.1 GCA_013215445.1 Oceanospirillaceae bacterium | reverse complement strand
GTGGGGTCGGCAGAATCACGAAGTCCATCTCCAACAAAGTTGATGCTCATCACAAACAGCGAGACGATAGTGCCCACAGGAAGCCACAGCCACCAGTTGTTTTGCAGAACTCGCAAGTCTTGCGCGACAATTAAAATATTACCCCAAGTGGGTATGTGCAGTGGTACCCCCAGACCCAAAAAGCTCAGCCCCGCCTCAGCTAGAATAAACATCGCGGTAGTGAGCGTGATATTGACGGCGATGGGCCCCAGAGCATTGGGCAATATATGTTTGTAACAAATCAGCGGCGTCGACAGGCCAAAACTGCGCAGTGCCTGCACATATTCTTCCTCGCGCAGTGATAAGACACAGGCTCGGGTTAAGCGGTACATTGGCCCCCAACCCGTCAAGACAAAAATCAACATCAGATTCAACAAGCTCTGTCCGACAATAGACACTAATAACAGCACTAAAATTATTTGAGGAAAAGCCATAAATACTTCAGAGATGCGCAGTGCCAAGATATCTATCCAGCCACCTTTATAGCCGGCGTAGCAGCCAACTACCACACCTATCGAGGCGGCGATCAAGGCACTACCCAAGCCCACCAATATCGATACCCTGCCACCGTATAGCACGCGGGCAAACACATCCCGGCCAGTTTTATCGGTGCCGAACCAATGCTCGTAAGAGGGTGGCTGCAACATTGCGCGCAGGTTGATCTGCAGCGGGTCGTGAACGGTTAATAACGGCGCGAAAATAGCGGTTAGTAATATCAATAAAAATATAACTAAACCTACAACTGCGAGGCGATTAGCCAGTAGTTTACGCAGCGCTCTACTGCCTTTGGGCGCCGATAACAGCCCCGCCTCTTCCATAGCCAGAATGCGGTCAAACTTTCGATCAAGTGCGGATTTACTCATACATATATCCTCTAGTCTAATCTTATTCGAGGATCGACCAGAGCGGTCAAAAGATCGATAATAAGGCTGGCGATTAACACCGCTAATACAGAAAATAGCGCAATCATCATGACCAGCGGATAGTCCTGGCCACGCACTGCGGCAATAAATTCATTGCCGATTCCCGGCCACTGAAATACTTGCTCTATGATCACTGAGCCACCAATTAAGGTCGGTAGTCTAAAACCTATCAAGACTATCACTGGCGTCAGTGCCACTCTGAAACCGTGCACTAGGATAATGCGCCATTGAGGAAGCCCTTTGGCCCGGGCGGTTTTAATAAACTCCCTCGAAAGAGAATCTAGCATGGCGGAGCGCGAGTAGCGCATTACGCCGGCGGTCATCATTAACGACAATACTAAACCCGGCAGTATGATATGCGGCAGTCGGTCCCATAAGCCCTCGTAGCCAGGCAGCAAGCGCCCACCCACTGGCAGCCAGTTAAGCTGTAGTGCAAACAGCAATAGCGCCACCAGACCAAAGAAGAATTCCGGTATAGAAATACCCAGCATGCCCACCACTGAAAGTGAACTATCGCTCCAACTTCCCTGGCGCAGCGCACTGAAAATGCCTAACACACAACCAAACAGACTGGAGAAAACAATCGCCACAAAAGATAGCTCGAGGGTGGCGGGCAACCGATCAAAGACAATCTCTGCAATAGGCACTCCACCGGCCAGAGAGTGACCAAAATCACCCTGCAGTACATTGCTAATCCAGATGCCATATCTCTCGATAAAAGGTTTATCTAAGCCAAAATTCTGGCGTAGCTGCAACAGCTGTTGCTCGGAAATGCTATTCGCCAGATCCGGGTTTATCATATGCGAAACCGCATCTCCCGGGGTAAGCTCCAACCCTAGATAAACCAAAAAGCTGATGAAAAATAACATAGGAAGGACAACTAATAGCCGTCGAATAACAAAAGTCAGCATTATAAATACTCATCCTAGCTCAGTATTTTATGTTAATTGTTCTGCAAATATTCTGTATTTATTCCGGCTCAATCTTAAGCCATGGGCCTAGGCAATACCGCCCGCGATCGGATAAACAACAGAAAAAACATTTAGTTGCCTCATACTAATCACAATCACAGCCCTGTAGAGGCGGTGACAATGAACTAACTAGCTTGTCCGCTGCATCGCAGCGAACAAGCTAGAGTTAGTTAAGGCTTTTTAGCGTAATTGTTCACTCGCAGTGATCGAGTATAGGGGATATCTGCGGCGATCACCTTCATGTGCTGCATCGCCTCTAAGGCATTTACATCGCCAACAGACTTAGTAAAACCAAAGTCGAGGCGACCTGCAGCGGCGTTTTTCAACACATTAGCGTCATTTTGACCGCTGGGGAAAGCCACTATCTCGGGAATTTTAGCAACCCCGGCGTGATAATCCGCAAAAGGTGTGAACCTCACGTAATCGTTCATTTGCACTTCTGCAATTTTATAAGGTCCAGAGCCAATGGGCTTTTGCCAATAGCTGTTCTGCTGTAACTCCAGCGTGTTGATGCCCTCCAGTAAATGTTTGGGCAATGGCGCAAACTGACTGAACGTTAACAACATATTTGGGTCTAGCTTGGCAAATTTTATCGACAGTTTATTGCCTTCGACACTCAGCCCAGAGATATGGTCAGCATCGCCGTCAACAAAAGCTTTAGCGCCCTCGATGGCGTCAAAAGTACTGGAAAATACTGCGTTGATGCCCGGTACTTTACTGGCCGTTTCTATTGACCAGAGCACATCTGCTGCCGTTAGCGGCTGATCATCGTGCCATTTAAGCCCATCTTTCATGGTAAATGTGAGACTCATACCATCACTACTTACCTGATAGCTGGCCGCTAGCTGTCCCTTAGTCGGGACCAGAGAACCATCGGCAGTTAATAAGTGATCAAAACCTACCTTCGATTGCACATTTAAACCTGGATTCAACCAAGGGTGTTCAAAAAATTGGCTAGGCGCAGTGTTGGTATATAACACTTGTTTGCCGTCTTTATCTGGTTCAACCGTCCAGTCCAAGATACCCCAGTCGTAATTAAACTGTTCATTGCCGTAAGCGCCACCATTGCGATTTAACCTGTCACTTTGATAGATAAACAACTGTTGGTAATAGAGCGGAATATCCGTCAGCTGCTGGTTTTCGTATTTTTGAAAGTCTGCAAAAGCCTGTTTTTGGGCACTGACATCGACGGTACCATTGATTCGCCCGATCAGCTTATCCAGCTCTTTAGTACCTGCAGTATAAGAGCTCTTGCCACTCTGGTAACCGTTGTAATACTCTTGTAATGCCAGCGCAGCTCTCGCCCCGTAAGCTATGTCCCACTTGACCGCACTGGTCTGCGAGCCAGCTTTTGGCAGTTTACCCAACTGCGCGCTTACATCCCCTTCTAGTTTGCGGTAGCTCATTTTAATGCCAACATCTTGCAGGTAAGCTTGCATTGCCACCATTAAATCAGCGGTTAATTGATCACCATAATAGTAGACTACATCTAAGGTCTGGGATGTATTCCAACCCGCGGCTTTAAGCAGCTCCCGCGCCTTTTGTGGATTGTAAGTATATTTATTAAGCCCTTCAGTTTTCCAGGCACCATTGGGAATCATAGAATCCGCGGCAATCGCCTTACCTTCCAAAAGAGTCTCTGCAATTGTGTCCATATCTATGGCATAGGCAATGGCCTGGCGGACTCTTACATCCGACAATTGGTTAACCGAAGCTGCATAGGCGGCTGTAGAGACCATTTGTATTGCGCTGGCCAGCGCTACTCCTGCTATATATTTATTCATTTTATTTTTATCCTTTTTTTTGACTTAATATTATTGGAGCAGCAGTTCCGATTACCGGTCCAGAGCCTTTCGAAAATAAGCACCATAATTTCTGGTTAAGTGCTTAGTTAATGCTGCCACGGCTTTGTCTGGTTGTTTATCTATAATGGCTCTCACAATCTGTCGGTGTTCCTGGTTACCTACTTTGCTTCTCACAGCAAAATCTTCCATCAGTGGCCTGCTTTTCATCAGCTGTTTGACAAAAGTCTCATGCAGGGCAATGAAAATCGGGTTGCCCGGTATCTCAGCTAATATTCGATGGAAGCTCACATCTGCATTTCGGTATTCTTCTGGGTTATCCAGAGCCGCTTCACAGCGGTCAATGGCTTCCACCATCCGTCCTATATGTGCGTTAGTTGCATGCTCTACCGCGTAGCGAATCATGCTGGTCTCTAAAAACAGCCGCGCCTGCTCTAGATGCGCTTTACCTTCACTGCCCTGGAAAAAATACTTGGCCGCTTCGGCAACACTGCCCATCAACTTATCCAAGGTCGGGGCAATAACCCTGGGACGTTTTCCCTTAGGGTTTTCAGTCAATCCCATCGCCTGCAAAACCGTTAGCGCCTCACGCACTACGTTTCTGCCGACGTCGAATCGATCACAGAGCTCTCTTTCAGATGGCAGCATATCTCCCGGGGCCAATAAGCCAGTGTGGATATCTGTCGCTAGCGTGTCCGATATAGTTGCAGCAGTCATGTTGTCCTTCATAAAAATGCGTCCTCAATTAATAAACCACAAATCAACTTTGGAGTCCAGTTTTTTGTTTTTGGTAAACTAAAATATATTTATGGTTGACAGAAACTACGTTGTCGTTGATATTATATAGCAAATAACTTACAAAACTTCTCCCTTTACTAACATAAATTTTATATATTGTTGAGGATAACCATGAAAATTCCCGGTTCAATTTTTGCAGCCATGCTGACCCCCTTAGATAGCAACGAGCAAATCAACCTCGATGCAATTCCACCGCTGATTCAGTATATATTGTCCAAGGGGGTGGATGGCCTGTACGTGGGGGGCAGTAGTGGTGAGGGAATGTTGCAAAGTTTGCAAGAACGCAGTGCAGTGCTGCAAGCTGTGGCCAGCTACGCCTTAGACAAATGCACTTTAATTGCCCATGTCGGGGCCACTTCAACAGCGGATGCTGTCGCTTTAGCTGAAGTAGCTAAAGCCAACAATTACACTGCAATTTCTGCAGTGCCGCCTTATTATTACAAACATTCATTCGAGGCGATCAGCGCCTATTACCAAGCGATTGCCGAAGTGAGTGAGCTACCACTAATTATCTACAATATACCGGCTCTGAGCGGCAACGACATGTCGACGCAAAACTTGTTGCAACTGATGCAAAATAGCCGCATTGCCGGGGTAAAATATACCGCTACTGACCTGTTCCAGTTTCAACAACTGCGTGCTCAAGCACCCGATAAATCCTTTTATTTTGGCACCGATGAAATGTTCTTATCCGCTGCAGCAATAGGCAGCGACGGCGGTATTGGCAGCACTTACAATTTAATCGGCGATGTCTATGTAAATATTCAAAGCGCACTGCGCAGCGGCAATATACAACAGGCGAGAGAACTACAGTGCACTGCCAATGATTTAGTGCAAATTTTACTAGAAACAGGAGTTCTGCCCGGGCTGAAACACGCACTAAACTTTATTGGCGTACCCGTCGGCCCCTGTCGTAAACCTTTTAATCAACCTAGCAAAGAATCCATTAAAAAACTGGAAGTTTGGTTGGCAAAAAATCTGTTGTAACACTGAGCAGCTTAAGTGCTGCCCATTAGACCTATGCCCTAGCCTATTAAAGCCCCTAGACAATAGACAAGTTGCGGCTGAGTTTTTAGATCAGAGATTTGCGCTTTAAAATTAATTCTAACGCGTAGCGGTAATACGACAAAAAATTTCAGCGGGGTTCTACTATGCACTCATTAGTCAATTTGGTGTTCCGCAGCTATAGGAACGGTAGTTGCGACAATAGTTTCGATTTCAGAACTGTCTTTTTCTTCTAATAAAGATATTAGAAGAAATTGCACAGCCACTTTTCCTGAAGAAAAGTGCCACTGGTAGGCTCTGCTTAAAATTAGAAGTTGCAGCGCCTTGACGCGCTAGTAACTTAGGCTCAATTTGATCAACCAGCACATGACGCAACCAACCCTGCTGATTTGTTTGTTCTGCATACCACAAGCTCTACTCTCTATCTTTGAACTTGCTCAATAACACTAAATTGCGCCCTCAAGAAATTTGTCCAACAAGCTGTTGAACATTTTTTTAGGTTCATCAAAATCAGCCCCGCGTCCTGTTCAGCACCTTAACTTACGTCCTGTAAGCAAAAAAGGAAACGAACCAAAGAGGCTCAATATTGCCAAGCTTTTTATAACGCTGAAGGCTCTCTCCGCGATTGTCTATCAAGGGGGTTGGTGACACCGTAACTAGGACTAATTGGGTGATCCTCCCATTTTTTAGAAGAGAGAAAACCGAAAAATCAGTTTGATATGGGAATTTGAAACCAGAGCTTGCAGGGGAGCATCAAACCTACCTGTCGCTATGCTACGACAATCAGGTGAATAGGTATTAAAAATAAAAAAACCGCACAGTAAGGCGGTTTATAGTCGATGACATTAAATAAAAAAACTAGTTACAAATTTTTGACTCTTCTATCATGGCCCGTTGCACAGCCACTGTTTCTTTAATAACTTTATTAAAAAACTTACGCTTATCTTTCGCTGAACTGTTGCGAACGAATTCAGAAAAAGGCGTAGACTTAACTTTTTCGCGTGATTTAAACATGTCGTACTCCTTATTTATTCGGTCGGCTTAGCAATGCCAGCAATGTCTTCAAGTGAGGCGCGATTATACTTTTTGCCAAGTAACGCGTCAATATCGGTTACATTAAAGTACGGCTTTTCTCGCGTACCATCAAGGTTTTTTTCCATGAAAATTATATCTATTTGATTAGTAAATATTTTCTTTAAATCGCCAACAACCCGCTGCGACTCTAAAAATTGCTTAACAAATACTTCTGGCGGTACGCGTCTTCCCTCGACAATTTCCCGTGCCTGCACTAAGCGCCAAGCTTGCTCTGGGTCTTGATAAACGAAGATAATTAAAACGTATCTATCTTTTTTTAAAGAGCGCTCTATATTCGATTTTGCTTTTTCGAAGCTAGAAAGTGTCGAATCAAGTAAAAAACTGACTTTTTTCTGCAATGCTCTATCGTGTATGGCCTCTACTAAAAGTGTAGCCGGTCTTTGAAAAAGAGCTGAATTTAAACCTTGGTACTCTGCAAATTTTTTTCTTAGTTCATCGTTTTCAATATGAACAACCTCAACACCGTGCTCTCGCTTAAACTGAGAAATAATACTTTTTGCTGTCTCTGTCTTTCCCGCACCAGGAGAACCCGCCATAAATACCGATACAGCGCTCTCTTCCTCAGGTAAATGATCAATCACCTCTCTAGCTAGTTTCTTTTTTATGGATTTAGCATGCGTAGTTGCCTTAGCAGTTATCTCTTCATCAGTCATAGACATGATTAGCCTTCATCTTTACGAACATTAATCACAGGCATTAAACACTCTTGCAAGCTTAAGCTCCCATGATTGTAGTAATCCCCCGCTCTATCGCCTGCAATACCAGGAGCCATGACGAAAGATACATTTTCATACCAATGCCAAGGTGCCTTTAACTCAGCTGTATCAAAATTGTCTTTTAAAATAGCACAACGAGCAAATTTCTTTTTCACGATATTCTTTGTAATACTCACCTCAGCTAATTTGTTTGGTACCCACAGCCAGCCGTGATAAGTAACGATACTGATGATAAAAAGAGCCTCGCCCATAGTGTTTGCTAAAGCAAGACGAGCCCTCTATCTCCCCAAAAAAAGCTAGCCAAAAATATCTTCGCGGTACTGCTGGTTTTGCAACCACTGGGGCCAGAGTTCATGATCACTGAATATCGCCCTAATGGCATCGCCCAATTGGCGAGAGCCGCAGACATAAACCACCGCGCCACCGCGCATTTGCTCAATAATGTGCGACCAGTTTTGTTGTATATGATGTTGTACATACTGACCGGCTGCCACTCTAGAGAAAGACAAATCGAGCCGTACATTGTCGTGTTGCGACCAGCGATTGATCTGCTGTTCGAACAAATAATCTTTGTCCGGGTGACGATTACCTAATATCAGCCAGTTATGCGCGCCACTGTTATTGATCCGCGCCTGCATAAAACCTATATAGGGAGCCACCCCTGACCCCGTCGCTATCATAATGATATTTTTATCAGCCGTGGGGAGTTGGAAATGATTATTGGGTTTAACAAAAGCCCGCACACTCTGACGGTGCTCCAGAGCATGACAGAGAAATCCAGAGGACATGCCATACTTTCGCCGATCAACTTTAACCAGTGAGACACACAGATCTAAGGATTTATTTTGCTCTGGACAGCTGGCGATTGAGTAGTATCGGGGGCGTAACTTAACTAAGTTTTGCAGCAAAAATTGGATGGATGGCTGCCAGTTGGGCAATTGTATTAATGCGGATTTAAGGTCTAATTTAAGCTCAATCCTCTGCAAATCAGGATGTAGCGACTTGGCAATAGGATACAGACACAAGTGCTCTGCCAACAGTTGTCCGATGCTCAGACTGCGCTGTTCAAAGGATACTAACTGCGCTTGATCAAATCCGAGACGTTGGATAATCCAGCTGACATCGTCACGGTTATTCTCAGCATAGACTCCAAGTAAGTCCCCTACTCTATAGCTTAAATCGCCGTCAAACTGTAAGTGAAACACGCTACTTAGCGCATCGTCTCTGGTCAATTGCGTTTTATTGTTTAAGGTTAAGCGGGTCTCTTGTAGAGTTTGAGCTCCGCTGGGGCTAATCATCAGTTGATGTTCTTGAATAAAGGCCCACTGCGCACTGCTGGCGATCTGCCCCACCAGCGCTAATAACCAGCGCTGTGAATCTTCTAACCAGAGGTGTTCAGTCTTTTGCAGCGCCATTAATTGACGATTATCACCCGCTGCTAGCGCCTCTGATAAACGCTCTCCTGCGAGACAGAAATCTGCATAGGCCCTATCTCCCAAGGAAAATACGGCATAGTTAAGTGTGCCCTTAAACGCTCGCAACTGTTGTAGTAAAGCGCCAGCGCTGCTCGGCACTTCTCCTGCGCCGGTAGTACTAATATAAAATAGCAAAATATCATCGCTATCGGCGCCTAAAAATTGCCGGTATTGATCACCGCGATATAAACGTGCGGAAAAACCAGCACGGGTAAGCTGATCCACCCCCTGACTGGCTGCCAATTGGGCATTGCCACTGTGACTGATGTAGATCACTTTAATGGCCGCACGACAGCGCTCAAGCAAGGCGAGCTTAGCCTCGATAGCGCCCTCAATGGGCTGCGCCAATTGTAGCGCGCGCTTTAATTTAACCCGTTTATTTAATGTTGCAAGATACAGCCAAGTACCCGATAGACTGAGCAGAAAACAGGCTAATGTACTAACAAATATTGCCCACTTGCCCAGTGAGCCAAAGGCTAATCCGGTGTGTACCCCCAAGATCGCAGCTTGGAACTTGGTGGCTAGATTGAATTCATCGCTACTCACGTGCTCCAGTAAATTGCCATCGATGCGATCATAGAGCCAGGTCTGACAGCCCAGTTTTTTGCAATCACTCTGCAAACTATCCACCGCGGGTGACTGGACCCGGTAGACATCGTATAAGTCATCGACGTAGGGCCAATCTATCTTATAATATTTGCGCTGGCTCAACGACTGCTGCACTTGGTTCCACACTCTAGGGAACTCTTGCACCAAGTGCTGCTCTGGGGGTTCCTGATCATCATTGGCGTTGGATTCAGAGGTGATCGCGCTCTGTTTGCTTAAACCACTCAACCAATAAGTGCTGTTAGCTGCCCATGCAAAGCTTAAATTCACACCGGTAATGCTCGAGGATAAAACAAAAGATAAGCTGTAGATGCCGATGATCGAGTGTAAATGTAACCAAAAGGAGCGGCCACGTTTTTGCTTGGGACGAAAATCTAACAAACCCAACCAGCGACTGAGTTTAAGCGGTAAATAACTGATTACACCACTGAACAAAACCAAGGACAATAACAAGGTCACAGCACCGGTTATCCACTGCCCGATTTCACCGGACAAAAGGGATTTATGCAGGGATAGATTAAGCTCGAAAAATGCTAGTTTTGGCCGTTCACCGAGCAACTTGCCAGTTGCCGGCTCGATAATCCAAAAGTGACTTTTATCTTCATCAATCGACGTCAGCCCTTTTAACTGGATCCAAGATTGTTCTTTAACCACGATTTGTTCGATGATCAACGCGGGCTTTGCTTGGCGAATTTGCTGCACTGTCGCAGCTAAATTTAAGGGATGGGCAGCGATATTAGTGTTGTACAGCTGGGGATAAGTCCAGTGGCGGTAATCTTCCTCAAGGCTGATGATCAAGCCACTGAGGGAGATTAACAACAGCACCAGAGCAATCACCAGTGCAGTGTAGCGATGGATATTAGTTATCATAAAGAACTAGCTGGACTAATGTGAGAATGAAACGCTGTCAAAGTGACTCTTGCGTTTAGCGTTAATTTTCAATCCGTTGGTTTTGCCATCCAGCGGCACTAAGAGCCGCCCTTTGTGGTGACGACCATCCCAGACACTCGATTCAATGCGCAATACATAATCACCTGAATCCCACTGTTGATCACTGAGCCCCGTGTCTAATTGATACTGCCCGGTCTCGGCATAGTTTAAGGTAGCCGAGGTAAATGCATCAATATCTTCCCCCGCCGCCTGGCTCTGTGAGAACCAGGCGGTTAGATCGGGGTAATATTCTTCGTCTTCAGAAATGAGCACCAAGGTTTTAACAAACTCCTTGCCGCGCTTGCCTTTGGCCAGCCAAATCACAAACATCGGTTCGTGGTCATCTTCGATCTCATCGACGTCTACCACCTCAACATTCATTTCCAGATTTTTAGCACTGCTGTGCAGGGGTAACCATAACAAAGCAGTGCAAAAAAACGCGACTAAGTGGCGAGGAGCCTGTCCAAGAACAGGCTGATCTACTGCGGACTCGTCTATTTTGTTAAATCTAACGTTCAATTTCGTTAAATAGCACGCTATTCTCCTCAAATGACCGCTATATTTACCTAAAATAGCCAAGCCCTCGCAACGATCGCTATTCTCGGACAATCTCCTAGTCTTCAAGAGTTACTATCCCTAGTGTACGCTTTACACCTTTACGATATTTAGACTCAGAAATCAGCAGCTTATCAGCAGTGATAGTGAAATTACCGTACTGTTTAGGATGCGGATAAAAACCGACTTCCTGTTGGCTGGCCAGATCAATTTTTTGAATACCTTGTTTTCTCAGTGAAAGATACAGACTGTCAGCACTCACTTTAATGCTCGCGACACGCGTGGCATAACCCGTCGCGTATTTATGGGTCTCTTGCAGATCAAAGTTCAACCAGGTCAAATAACCATCATAATCACCCACCAGCAACTGTTTATCGGTGGCGGCAATAGAATAGAGTTTAGACGCCATGGTTTTTTTGATCAGCTGTTTAGTCTGGGTATCAAACAGAAATAACTCATTGCCTTTTCTGGCGAATATTTTATTGCCATCGGGGCTAACGGCTAAGCGGTCGATTACACCCTCAAAATTGACTGCTAAGTTAACGATGGCTTTTTCATCAACACTTTTCAGATCAATATTTTGGTAATCTAACACCGCAACTTCACCGGATTGATAGGCGAGGAATATCTTTGTGCCACTGACAGCAGCCGTTGCCAACCCTTGGGGAAGCGAGATTCGATTTAAACGTTTCACTTCTCCTTGGGTCTGCCAGACATCAATGGCGCCGAATTTTTTATCGCCACCACTGGCCATCACAAACGTCGCTATGCCATCTGCGTGGATAACGGCTTTAGGATAAGTATTTTTACTGTAGAAGTTAGCGTCAAATAGATGGGCATATTTAATTTTTTTACTGATTTTCTGCCCGCTTTTAACATATTCGCCGTCTTTACTTAAGCTCAGCAGATCAAATCCACCTTTAAAGCTAAGTAATAACTGTTGATCGCTGGCATCGATATTCAGCGTTCTTATATAGTCACTGGCGCTCTGCCACGACTGTTCAACGCCGAGTAGTTTAGTCTTGGCTCGCACTGTGACATTAAATTCTTTTGTAATGAAAGGCAGCGTGGTGCTGGCATCCGCATATTCAATATAGGCCGTGATTTTGCCACTCTCATCTTGCTTGCCACGTCGCACGACACCGGCGTGATTAATCGACTTCATCTGGGACGTATCCCAAGTCACTCTGGAGCCTTCACCCATGGTTAAACTTTGCATCAAATCAAGGTCACTCACCACCGGAGTAATTTCATTTTCTACAAACATATTGTGCGCGGCGACATTTTTCAGGTTCACTCTCGCGGCATCTAATGCCAACGAGCGCTCAACACTTTGTTTCGCCAGCACTTGATAATCGTAACGTTGTAAATTCTCCTGCTCGGCGCTGACCAGTAGCTGGCCTTGCCCATTAAACACAATGCCCGATGGGCGAGAGCTCAGAGGCGTATATCGATCAATTTGCCAAGTGCCTGTTTTAAGCCAATAGATGCCATCACCACCGTGATCACCAAAGCCTACTAGCAGGTAATCGCCATCGGGAGAGGCACCGACAGAGCGCAGCTTTTTGGGAAGCTTCAAAGCTTGCTTCTGCTCTAGTTCACCTTGGTTTAGCCCGTATATGACAACATCTTTGCCCAGTCCACTGACCAGCAATTGATTGGCCAAATGTAAATATTTTGGTGGATCTTGCAGCTCAATTTTTTGCACTATTTTCATATCAGAATAGCGCACTAATTGAATACCCATGAAATCGTCAGACTCGACACTTAACGCCAACAAGTCATTAGCGACGAACTGAGCCGCCAATATTTCGCCCTGCCAAGGAACAACTTTTAACTCGGTAAGCTGATTGACATCAAGCTTCAGCAACGCGTGTTGAGCACCTTTAAAGGCATCATTAGTAATCGCCACCAAAGATTTATTGTCGGCGGATAACGCCATCGATACCACAGATTTGTTGCGGTAAACCAGCGCGCGATCATCGGGAACAGTGCCAGTTAACAGGGTGCGATAAATGCCGAATTTTTCACCCATAACTTGCGGGGTTTTCTTCGGGGTGATCAAGATAAAGGCTTCATCACCCGCTTGGTTTAATACGGTATTGCGCAGGATATGTTCAGTGGCGCCAGAGCGGCTATCTACTGCATAACGTGCCCCTGGGACGACGGCTATATCA
>JABSRA010000105.1 GCA_013215445.1 Oceanospirillaceae bacterium | reverse complement strand
TATAAAAAGTTGTAATCAGTTCAGCTCGCCGTGTTTCTCGGGTTGCCCCGTAGCGAGGAGGCGAATTATATACAGATAAACGCGGGCGTCAACCGTTTCTTTATAAATACTTAAATTAACGGTTGAGCACGATGCAGGAGGAGCGCATGTCCCCTATGATAGGGTTGACTGGGCTTTATGAATCTATCGCTTTTAGGGTGATATATAGTTTAAGGGTACGACAGTGTCCCACAGTATTACACAAGCCACCAACATACCCACCATAGTACAAAGTCCCACGGTTAGAATAGAGGCGGAGAAAAAGAACGCCCGGTCTTCCGGTATCTCCATTATTACGGGTACCCCGATAAACAGTAGATAGACGGAATAAATTACGGCAGCCAAACCTACAGACACATTAAACCATAACATCGGATAGAGGGCGGAAAAGCCGGATAGAAACAGTGGTATCGCAGTAAAAGTAGTGAGTATTAGACACTCATTCATTTTTACATTGCCACCATAGGTTTTCTCCATCCAATGAATTGAGTAGGCGATAAAAGCTACCGCTCCCCAGCAGGCAAAATACGAGGCGATGGCAGCGGGAAGTGCACTGCTCGTCGACAGCTTGATATATGTTGCCCCGGTTAATGTCCAACCCACTTGGGTTGTTCCTATATACATACTTACCGCGGGGATCAGCGACAAAATACTAATCTGCGCCAAGAATATATGTAATACACTATAGCGTTCTTCATGTATCGTGCCCCACTCTTCCTTGGGGTGATAAAACATACCTACCATATGATTAACAAACATAATATTACTCCTTGATTAAAGATTTTGCCCGCGAACAAATCATTGCGCGAACTAATCACTGTCTCTGAGTTGCAGGCTATTACCCTACTTCAGTACCCAGCCTCTTAATAATCTGTATTGCCATGCTTTAAACAGCACTCTTAGAAATTTCTATTATCCGATGTATAAACTAAAATAGTGATCTACTAACAGCGCTAAAAATAGCAACATCAAGTAGCTAATACTGTATCTAAACATGCCCATCTGGCTATTCTTCACATCACAATATACTTTTATAGACCAGTGTAAAAAACGAATATTAAGTAGTGTTACTAGTAGCAGGTAAACAACACCCGACATCTGGGTCAAAAACGGCAGCACTGTAGTGAGTACCAGTAGCACGCTGTAAAGTATGATGTGTAATTTTGTGTAACGCTCACCATGGGTAATAGGTAACATAGGGACTGCGGCTTTGGCATAATCTTTTTTGCGAGCAAGACACAGCGCCCAGAAGTGTGGCGGAGTCCAGGCAAAAATAATCAATACCAGTAACAGGCTATCTGCAGTCACTGAAGCACTAATTGCAGTCCAACCCAGCAGTGGAGGTGCCGCACCTGCCAAGCCGCCGACGACTATATTTTGTGGTGTTGCTCTTTTGAGCCACACTGTATAGATAAAGGCATAACCTATGAGGGAAAATAATGACAACCAAGCGGTTAATGGATTGATAAATACCGCCAGCAAATACAGACCTATCAGTCCAATTATCAATGCGAACAATAAGGCTTGATGTCCCGATACTTTACCTTGAGGCAATGGTCGCCACTTAGTGCGCTGCATGGCACTATCAATTTTTTGATCCATTACGTGATTAATTGCCGCACCTGAACTGGTCACTAAGGCGATACCCAACAGGGCAATGAACATCGTTGACAGCGCCGGAAATTCACTGCTTGCCAGCAGCATCCCCACCAGTGAGGTTATCAACATCACCGCTACAACTTTGAGCTTGCACAGTGCGAGATAATCTTGGATTGTCGCCTGCGTTTTAAATTTTTTCATGAATAGCAGCGGATATTTCATAGTTTCTTATCTCCTAAACAGTCTTGGTAACTAACCGTCAATATTCTGGTCATGTGCAGTAACATGATGACAGCAATGAAATGATGTGCCATCGCCAAAAACGTTGGAATTGCCCAGGCTATATTCATCAACCCTAATATTACCTGCAATAAGGTTAATGCAACTAACCAGTAACCAGATACCGACCAATTTTGATGCCTGCCAATGGCAAACTGTAACCATAAAAAGTACAGCGTCACTAACATGGCCCCCACTCTGTGACTAATTTGAATAGCGCCGCGTTCAGCAAGTGGTAAATTACCACCTTGGTGCGAATAGCTACTGTCAAAACTAATCACGAATGCGCTGCTAAAGTTGTAATCTATATCCAAACCTGGATTGCAAGCTAACCAATCACTGCAGCCCCAGCCTGCATAGTTACTGCTAGTCCAACCACCGAGTAATATTTGTAAAAAGAGCAATACCAAACCGATAAAAACCGCGTAGCTTGGGGTGGCCCACACTTTTGGCGCCACTGTTGCTGATAATATTTTAGCGCGCAATAACAGCAGTAATACTGCCGTTAATAATCCTCCAAATAAGTGCGCCGTGACAATTATCGGTAACAATTTCAATGTAACTGTCCACATGCCAAGAGCTGCTTGAAACCCGACGAGTACCAGTAGGCTGTAACTTAACAGGTGTGGATAATTAACCTCCTTGCGTAACGCTATCGCAATCATGGTTAATCCCAATATAAGTAGACTGAGACTGGCGGCCAGATAACGATGCACCATTTCCAACCAGCCCTTACTTTGTACCACCGTGATATTGGGGTACAGTTGCGCTGCACTCTCTATTTGAGCTGTTGTGTTGGGGACACTAAGCTGACCAAAACAGCCGGGCCAGTCAGGACAACTCAACCCAGCATCGTTAATTCTGGTCCAGCCTCCCATTAATACCACCAGTATCACTAGCACGATCGCGGCATTTACCAATAACAGGGCCCAATGTCTCGGCCCATGTTTGGCCGACTCGGCTGGAAATACTGCCAGGCTATGCGCCATTAGCCAATGCCCGATAATTTAAGTAATTTTTTTAAATCTTGTAACAGCTGCTTAGGCTCTAAATCCGGTGAATATCGCATCACTAAATTTCCCAGTGGATCAACTAACCACACCGCCTCTCCCAATGTTGTTATCTTAGCGGTTTGCAACATACTCGACTGCATCCCCACTTGAAAGAGCACCACTCTGTCACTGTCTTTGCCCAGTAGTTTAATCACACTGGGTAACGAGCTGCGCCAGTTTTCACAATCTACACTCTTACACTGCGCAGGTAAGGTATGCAAAATTTGCCATTGGGTGCTTTGCTGCCATGCTTGATCGTTGAATTTTAACTGCCATTGACCCAGCGTTTGCCGCTCTATTAATTGCCCTTGATTAACCGTATTTGCCGGTCGCAAAAAACCCGAATAGTACATAATAAATGCAGCTAACATCGGCACTATACCCACCAGACAAATTAGCCATAAAGTGACTGTATTCGAATTTTTACTCATAAGCATTACCCCTGCATCGATGGCGTTCTTTAGTGTAAAACCAAACCAACATGGCGCAGAGCACTAGAGCCATCAAAAACCATTGCACTGCATAACCTAAATGTTTGGCGACACTCATAGTGACGGGTTTCCACTGAGTGATTAGTTCTGGCACTACTGGGTATTCACTCAACAAAACCACGTGCTCTAAGTGCTCTATATTGCTGGTTTTAGCAATCCTTGATAATTCAATTTGTTGTACTCGCTTTGGCCAACTAGATCGCCAATCATCAGCGGCTAGCTGAAACGATTTCTCCACTTTTTTAAGCCAGCCACTGAGAACCACTTTGCCAGTGGGCAACTTAAGCTGCGGAAAAAACTCACGATCAACACTACCCGCGAGCCAGCCTAAATTTACCAGCAATACACTGTTTTTTTCTAAGGTTAGCAATGCCAGTACTTCATAGCCGACCCGACCCGCTCTGGTACGGTTATCCAACAAAAAATAGCGTTTTAAATCAAACACTCCCTCTACCTTGACCTTTTGATAGAGTCTATCTAGAGGCAGTGGAAAAGAGATCTCTGCAACCGGTTGTTGCCACTGTGCTAACAGCTGTTGTTTTTCCTCAGCCCGTTCTAATTGCCAAAAACCTAACCGTAACATTACCAAGACCATCACTAGCGCCAGACAGATAAAAATTAGCTTGCGAGTCGCTATGTTTTGGGTTTTACTCATAGTGCTTCCCGTTTCAGGTGATCAATATGAAAATTATCATTGTGTTACTGTTTCTCGCCATTCTTATCTCATTGGCATATAGCTTTTTCTTTTTAATGAAAGATGACAGTAGTCGCAGTAGAACTGTCAACATGTTGTTAGTACGGGTGCTGCTAACGATCAGTTTAATTTTAGTGCTTATCTATGGTTTTTATAGCGGACAACTCACCCCACATGGTTTATAAAAATCCGCTTTGCTGATCGCGATTACAATATATAGACAAAGATAAATAACCCTACCCAGACTACATCGACAAAGTGCCAGTACCAGGCGACGGCCTCAAAACCAAAGTGTTTGGTCGCACTGAACTCACCCTCCAAAATCCGCACTAAAATACAGAGCAGCATAATGGTGCCTATGGTGACGTGTAGACCGTGAAATCCAGTGAGAATAAAGAACGTCGAACCATAGACGCCAGCCGCTAAGGTCAAGCCTAATTCAGTATATGCCTCGTGGTACTCGATCACTTGATAATATAAAAAGGTGAAACCTAACACGACAGTCAGCGCCAACCACAAAGAGGTAGCCCTGCGATTATTTAGCTTCAGCGCCTTATGTGACATAGTCAGCGTCAGACTCGAACTAATCAATATGATGGTATTGAGTAGGGGAATATGCCAGGGGTCTACTACCTTTTCAGGCCCCTTAAACAAGCTTGGATCGGGGGTGGTCATCAACGGCCATTGATTGACAAAACCCTCCCAGAGCATATGTGAAACTCCCTTGTCACCCTCACCAGCTAACCAGGGCACCGCAAATATGCGGATATAGAAAAGTGCGCCGAAAAAAGCGACAAAAAACATCACTTCAGAGGAGATAAACCAGCCCATACCCCAGCGAAAAGATTTATCCATCTGTGGTGAATACAAACCTGCACGGCTCTCTGCGGCCACTGTTACAAACCAGTTCATAATAATGGTAATCAGCAGGATAAAGCCCATGAACAGCAAAATCATACCGAAGTCACCACCACCTTCTGCCGCCGTTAAAAAAGAGCCCGCCCCAAAAGCGAGGCAAAATAACGAAATAGAAGCGACTATTGGAAAGTAACTCTGATTGGGAACGTAATAATGTTGATACTCAGTTTGCATCTAGATCACTCCTTATGCTACTTATCAAAATTCACCACAAAGTACTCTGTAGTGACGTTTTTCCACCATTACCATCAATTTACTGGTTATTAGCCAGAGCAGCACTGCTCGCTGCAGTAATATCAAATAAGGTATACGAGAGGGTGATGGTTTTTATGTGCGCGGGCATGCCCGCTAACACGTTAAAGGTCAAACCCATCTCGCGTTGTTCGCCCGCTTCTAATGGCTGGCGATTAAAACAAAAACAATCTACTTTTTGTAAATACTCTGCAGCCTCAAAGGGAGAGACCGAAGGCACTGCCTGCGCCACCATGTATTTATCGGTAAGGTTCTTGGCCAAGTATGAACTCTGGTAAGTTTTACCCAACTTAATTTGCATTGACCCTTGAGTAGGTTTAAACGCCCAGGGCATAGTTTCATTGTTGACCGCAATAAATTGAATTTTTATCTCTCGCTGTGATGCTGTCGTCGCTAGGTACTTCCCCGGGGTCAAATCAACTTTACCGTTAATCCCGGTAATATCACAAAACACATCGTAGAGCGGCACCAAGGCAAAACCAAAACCAAACATTGCTACTGTTCCAATAAGCAACTGGGTCACTAATTTTTTATGATTGGCAGTTTGACTCATCACTATTCTCAATCCACTTTAGGTGGTGTGGTAAAGCTGTGATACGGAGGCGGTGAGGTGAGCGTCCACTCCAAGCCATGACTGCCCTCCCACACTCGATTACTGGCCTGATTGCGTTTTCTAATGCAACTGACCACATTATAAATAAACAGCAATTGAGAAAACCCGAAGAGGAAGGCACCCACCGATGAAATAGCATTAAAGTCGGCAAACTGTAAGGCGTAGTCAGGCACCCTGCGCGGCATACCCGCCAGCCCGACAAAGTGCATGGGAAAGAACGTGATGTTGATACCGACAAAACTCAGCCAAAAGTGTATTTTTCCCATTCGCTCATCGTAATAATTACCGGTCCATTTCGGCAGCCAATAATAAACGCCGGCCATTATCGAGAAAACCGAGCCTGGTACTAGTACATAGTGAAAATGTGCCACCACAAAGTAAGTATCGTGGTATTGAAAATCTGCCGGGGCTATCGCCAACATCAACCCAGAAAAACCACCGATACTAAACAGCACCACAAAGGCTATCGAAAATAACATTGGAGTCTCGAAGGTCATGGAACCTCGAAACATGGTGGCGACCCAGTTAAATACTTTTACTCCGGTAGGCACCGCAATCAACATCGTAGCGAACATAAAGAACAGTTCACCCATCAGTGGAATACCCACCGTAAACATATGGTGCGCCCAGACGATGAAAGAGAGAAAGGCGATGGAAGATGTCGCGTACACCATAGAGCTGTAACCAAACAACTTTTTGCGGGCAAAGGTGGGGATTATTTCACTGACGATACCAAAGGCCGGTAAAATCATGATGTAGACTTCGGGATGACCGAAAAACCAGAAAATATGTTGGAACAAGACCGGATCACCACCACCTGCGGCACTAAAGAAACTGGTGCTAAAGTGGATATCCATCAACATCATGGTGACTAGGCCTGCGAGTATCGGCATCACTAAAATCAGTAAAAATGCAGTGATCAGCCACGTCCAGACAAACAGTGGCAATTTCATCATGATCATGCCAGGTGCGCGCATATTTAGAATCGTCACAATGACGTTAATTGCCCCCATGATCGAGCTGATACCCATCATGTGTACGGCAAAGATAAAGTAAGTCACCGAGGGCGGGGCGAAAGTGGTCGACAGCGGCGCATAAAAAGTCCAGCCAAAATTGGGTCCGCCACCGTCCATAAACAACGTCATCAGCATGATGCTAAAAGCGAAAGGCAAGATCCAAAAGCTCCAGTTATTGAGTCGGGGTAACGCCATATCAGGCGCCCCGATCATCATCGGAATCATCCAGTTGGCCAATCCGACAAAAGCGGGCATGACGGCTCCGAAGACCATAATCAAACCGTGCATGGTAGTCATTTGATTGAAAAAATCAGGTTCTATAAACTGTAGACCGGGTTGAAAAAGTTCAGCGCGAACCATCAGCGCCATACAACCCCCAGTCATGAACATCGCCAGTGAAAACCACAGATACATAGTACCGATATCTTTGTGGTTAGTGGTGAAGAACCAGCGACTCATTCCCTTGGCAGGCCCATGATGATGCTCAGTATCAGCCTTGCTTGTCTCTGTAATTTGCTCTGTCGTTGTACTCATCAATAACTCCTACTGCTGCAATTTTGCAATTTGGCTAGGGGAGATGATGTCTCCTAGAGAATCACCCCAAGCATTTCGCTCGTAGGTGATAACGGCCGCCAGTTCCACAGCACTTAACTGATCGATAAATGCTTGCATGGCTGTACCGGGCTTGCCATTGAGCACTATATCAATATGTGCAGCTGGATCACCCTGTACGATAGCACTGCCTTTGAGAGCGGGAAACGCCCCCGGTATTCCCTCGCCCGAAGCCTGATGACAGGCGGCACAGCTTTTCAAGTAAACCGCTTCACCGGTTGTCATTAGCTCGTCTAAACTCCAGCGCTTTTCGGCGGACTTAGCTTTTTCTAGCTGTGCCAACTGCTGCTGTTTTACCCAGGCGTCGTAGTCTGGCTGAGATTTCACTTCAACCACAATCGGCATAAAACCATGATCTTTGCCGCATAATTCTGCGCACTGACCCCGGTAGATGCCGGGCTCTTCAACAACCGTCCAAGACTCATTGATAAAGCCCGGTATGGCATCCTTTTTCACCGCAAAATCCGGCACCCACCAAGAGTGAATAACATCGTTAGCAGTGATTAGAAAACGAATTTTTTTACCGACGGGAATCACCAGCGGGTTATCCACTTCTAGCAAATAGTGTTCGCCTTTGGGTTCCTCGCCTTTGATTTGCGCCATAGGGGTGGCTAAGCTCGAGAAAAAATCGACGCCAGATTCTAAATACTGGTAGCGCCACTTCCACTGATAACCCGTTATTTGGATATCGAGGTCTGATTCTCTAGAATCGTACATTTTAATTAGGGTGCCGGTTGCAGGGATCGCCATGCCAATTAAAATCACCATCGGAATTACCGTCCAGGCAATTTCAACAAAGACATTTTCATGAAAATTATGCGCCTTGGCCCCGCGAGACTTACGGTGATAGATAACGGAGAACAACATGACGCCAAAGACAACCACAGCGATAGCCACACAGATCCAAAAAATCACCATGTGCAAGTCGTAAACAGCCCGACTAATTTCAGTCACACCCTCACGCATATTGAGTTGCCAATCGGCATTGGCTTTAGAAACAGCAAAAAGTAAAACTATCACCCACAGTTGGGCAAATAGGCGGAGTTGTTTTTTTACAGAAAAATACACGTTCTTTGTCACTCTCTGTCTCCCTCTTACAAAAAAGAAAGTGGCGCAGTGAGCCTATCAAAGTCAAATCTACTGACTATTATTTTTATTCAGTAGTACTACATGGGCTAGGATAAGGCAGTTAGAGCCAGAACTTCCATGACTTCATGTTTATTATTGATATTAATCAAATTATAGACAGAAATTATCAGATAAATCAAAATAAATATTATTTATTTTTGAAAGGAAATATCTAAAAAAATCAACATTTAACAGTTGCTTTTTCCAGACCAATGATGAGTATTGATAACAGAGGAGTTTAAGAGGGTTAAATCAGGCCAGATTAATAGTGTTTAGTCGAAGATAGAACTAATAATTAAATAAAAATCGTCGCTTAAAAAAGGCAAAAGTATTGATGATTTGCCTGAAAATGATCATATCGCCACATATAAAATAATTTTAACGACTAAAACCAACAGCAAAATAAAAGCACTGACCACCGCTAGTGCAATTATTATATAGGGCCATAAACGATCGCTATGAAAATCTGTACGCAAATTTTTAGCGGATTGTACCCCTAAAAAAGCACCACACACACTCAACAATATCTGAGTCCAGCGCAATTTTTTTTGAGGGGCGGCTTTTTCTTCAGTTGGCATAATTAGCGACCTATTAAAGTGATGAGTGTTGTGATTGCATTTTTTTAGGATGATTAACGACCGGTTTAATACGCTGGGCACGACTGCGTTTTTTATAGTAACGATAACCCAACAAATAGCTCAGGAGCAATCCATAAGTCAATGCTTCTGAAAAATCGGAGCGAATTTGCCAAACAATGTGCAAGAGTGTTAACGGCGCTATCAGGTATATCAATTTATGTAAGGTCAACCAATGCCGCTTTAACTTGCGCTGCATGGCCTTGGTAGATGTCACCGCTAGCGGTAACAGCAGTAATAGTGCGATAAAACCAACGATTGCATAGGGCCGTTCGGTGAGCTCAACAATCAGTATCTTCCAATCCCATCCCACCATAAAAGTAGCGAAAGCCAGCAGATGTAGCGCGGCATAAAAAAAACTATACAAGCCCATCATTCTTCTATATTTGCTCAGCCAATTAATTGCAAATAACTTCCGCACTGGGGTAATCGCCAACGTAATCCACAAAAAATTGATAGCCCAAGTACCCAGTTCTAACACGATTTCCTTGGCGGGATCAGCGCCTAACTGCTGGGTCACAGCAGCCACAACCAACCACAAAAAAGGCAGCGCAGCCCCTATATATATTAACCACCAGCGCAGCATAGGCAAGATCTTTTTCTTTAAATCCACTTGGTTAAATCCATGCCTTGGTATAAGTGCGCCACCTGCTCTGCATAACCATTAAAAGGCAATGTCGGTATTCTATTGGGCGAGAACAGACCCGAGGGCAAGCGCCGTTCAGTGGCCTGACTCCAACGCGGATGATCAACCGCTGGATTTACATTGGCAAAAAAGCCATATTCACTAGGAGCGGTTTTATTCCAAGTATTGAGTGGCATCTCTTCGGTAAAGCGAATTTTTACGATTGACTTAATATTTTTAAAACCATATTTCCAGGGAACCACTAAACGCAACGGCGCACCATTTTGCGGAGGTAATCCCTGGCCGTACAAACCCGTTGCTAAGAATGCCAGCGGATTCATCGCCTCATCCATGCGCAACCCCTCAACATAGGGCCAATCCAACGTGCCAAAAAGGGAGCCTTGCTGGGGCATCTGCTGAGGATCATGTAAAGTGGTAAATTCGACGTACTTCGCCTTACTAGTTGGCTCGAAACGTTGCAACACATCGGCCAATGGTATTCCCATCCAGGGAATCACCATAGACCACCCCTCAACACAGCGCATACGATAGATACGTTCTTCTAGTGCATGGGGTTGTACAAAATCTTCTAAATGGTAGACCCCAGGTTTAGCCACTTCACCGACGATCTCTACTTGCCAGGGATCGGTGATAAAGTTTTTTGCACGCTTATAAGGATCATTTTTATCAAAGCCAAACTCGTAGAAATTATTGTAAGTAATCACATCTTTGTAGGGAGTCAGCTTATCTTGCGCCTGAAAACCAGCAGGGGACGTAGCCGCTTGCAACTTTTCCTGCAACCACTGGGGGCCTGGATACAGAGGCGCATTTTCCTGCGGGGCACTCGTGAGCGCAAGAGCCTTTGAGGATGCTATCGCACCGGCAAGACCCAGTGCCGATTTCATAAAGGTTCGACGCTGCTTGTAAACGCTCTCACTGGTTATTTCAGAAGAGCGTATTTGCTCTTTTTGTTTTATTAACATGATTCACCTAATCGCCGGTTGTGTTCTATAAGTTACGCTGGCAATTAGGTTTTGGATACATTTCCACTAAAATATATTTAATTGCAGCTTATGCGGCTTGCTCTCTCCCTAACGCGGTATTCAATTGCACTTGAATATCAGTATCTTTAGCCGCCAAATTTATTTGATTTGCATCGATGATAGTAACATCAGTGATACCAATAAAAGCAAGTACGTGTTTGATGTATTTAGAGGAGAAGTCATACTCACTACCCACTGTCACCCCACCGGAGGCGATTACTACATAAACTTTTTTACCTTCGATTAAACCACGCGGGCCAGTATCAGTGTATTCAAAGGTTAATTTAGCGCGAGCGATTTGATCGAACCAAGCTTTTAATACAGCGGGTAGTGAAAAATTGTACATTGGCGCGCCAATCACTATGTAATCAGCGGTAAAAAGTTCGTCCACTAACTCACTGGAAAATGCTAACTCATCATGTTGTTGCTCAGTACGCTCATTCACGGCGGTAAAGTTGGCTCCAATCCAAGCTTCGTTGATAAACTCAACACCATCGGTCAACTCCCTGTCAATTAAGGTTAACCCTGATTTAGTGTGCATTAAATGTTCGCTGATCAGAGCAACGACCTGACGCGTGATAGATTCTTGAAAACGACTACTCGAATTTACGGTTAGGACACTGTTGCTTATTTTCATGGGAAAATCACTCATTTCTATTGGATTGGCAGTAAGTCTCTGTGGCGAGACTCACTTTGATGGATTCTATTGTATAGTTGATTTAGAATAGATAAAGACTCACTTATCGAACTTATAGTTCTTATTTTTTGAACAATAACCGTGACCATTTCCATGAACCAGATAGAAGATATGCAAACCTTCGTGCGCATTGTTGAGGCGGGTAGTATTACCAAAGCTGCCGAGCAATTAAACACCGTCAAATCTGCGGTTAGTCGGCGCTTGAGTCAATTAGAGAAACGCTTAGGTGTCACACTTTTGACGCGTTCAACCCGGGCGCATACTTTAACTGAGCAAGGCAAAAGCTACTACCAACATAGCTTGCGTATTATCGAAGAGGTCGCAGACATCGAAGCGGGACTCACCCAGCAAAACTATGCGCTGAGTGGGTCAATACGTATTGCCGCTCCTCTAGTGTTCGGCCTAGAACATCTTTCCCAAGCCCTGCTGGCGTTTAACGAGCGGCATCCAGAGATTGTCTTTGATGTGGATTTTGACGATAGAAAAGTTGATTTAGTCGAGGGAGGATTTGATTTAGCCATTCGCATTGCCAAACTGGAGGATTCCAACTTGATCGCGAGGCAAATATCCAGTACTCGAATGGTGCTGTGCGCGAGCCCTGCCTACCTAAAGACTCAAGGCACTCCAACTACTCCGCAACAACTATCAACCAGACATAAAAAATTACAATATTATAGATCGCTAGAAAACTGGCACTTTGTTGAGGACAATGGTCAATCTGTGAATATTAAAATCCCCACGGCACTCACCTCAAATAATGGTAGTTTCTTATTAGAGTGCGCGATAAAAGGTACCGGGCTGTTGTATTCTCCCGATTTCATCTGTCACCAGGCGATCAAAGACGGAAAACTGACCATTATTTTAAAAAAGTATCTGGCGAACCCCACCATTCCCATTTACGTTCTGTATCCCCAAAACAGACATCAATCCCATAAAATCAGACACTTAATAGACTTTCTCATTGAGTATTACGGTGACACCCCATCCTGGCTCATTGACTAAGGAACATACATGCCCCCTCATCCCTAGTACTAAAGATTAGCTACTCACTGTATTATCAACAACTACCGCGAATAAGATGCGTTATTAAACTGACATAGAGCTCCTAATGGACACTAAAAACCTAAAACTATTCCTTAACTTAGCTGAGTCTCTACACTTTGGCCGCGCCAGTGAGATGTCGCATTTAAGCGTCTCTGCGCTGAGCCGCAACATCATGCAATTAGAAGATAACTTAGGGGTTAAACTATTCGAGCGCAATAATCGCAGTGTCACTTTGACCAAGGCGGGCAAGGACTTCATTACCTATGCCAAAGATGCTATCAACCAATGGGATATTATTCGCGCCTCATTGCAGGAGAACAGTCACACCTTAAGCGGTGAATTAAGCGTTTACTGTTCAGTCACCGCCAGCTACAGTTTTTTGTACGATATATTGAGTAATTTTCGGCTAAAGTACCCACAGATAGAAATAAAATTACACACTGGAGATTCCGAACACGCCTTAAGTAAAACACTATCGGGAAGTGAAGATATCACCATGGGCGCGCTGCCAGACAAACTTCCCCAGGGAGTCGTCTTCCAATCTATTGCCAGCTCTGAGTTGCTGTTCATTGCCCCCAGAGAGAATCACCGCCTAATTTACCTCGCCAACGAACAGCGTATAGCTCAACTGCAACAGAACTGGCAGCAAATCCCGATGATTCTCTCAGAGCAGGGCATCGCCAGGAAAATGGCCAATGATTGGTTTGACAAATTACAAGTCAGTCCGAAAATTTATGCACAAGTGGCCGGCAATGAGGCTATCGTCAGTATGGTTAGCTTGGGTTTTGGCATCGGTATTGTGCCTAAGATCGTCTTGATGAATAGCCCACTGAAAGACACTGTGACTATTGTCACCCCTCCCAATAAACTGCCTGATTTCAATATTGGCCTATTTACCTTGGAAAAGAAGTTAAAGAATCCATTAGTAGCCGCATTTTGGGAGTTGGAAGCTTAGGTCGTTGGTCGTTGGTCGTTGGTCGTTGGTCGTTGGTCGTTGGTCGTTGGTCGTTGGTCTTTAGTCTTTAGTCTTTAGTCTTTAGTCTTTAGTATTTAGTCTTTTTATAAGCAATTAATTTAACTGACTGCTTTTGTAATGTTTAAAATCAAAAATTT
>JABSRA010000104.1 GCA_013215445.1 Oceanospirillaceae bacterium | reverse complement strand
CTGAATGAACAGAGTGATACAGGGCGTGCGTATAAATAACCTTGAACTAAGATGCCACTAATACCACTGTCGGCGATCAGCTGGTGTTGATGCTGGGTTTCGATGCCCTCTATGACAGGTATGACTCCGAGTCGTTTACAGAGCCGCACTAAGGTCAGCAGCGTATCGAGCTTTCTCGGATTACTCTCGATATCTGTGACTAAACTGCGGTCAAGTTTTATCAGATCGACATCGAAGTTATTAAGGTAATCCAAGGTTGAATAACCGGCGCCAAAATCGTCCATGGCAATGCTAATGCCCTGACTGCGGATTCGATTAAAGTGTTCTGCAGCTGCAGTGGTGGAGATGGGAAGTGAATGAGTTTCAGTCGATTCAAAGATAAACATGCAGCGGTCTAGGCCGCTGTCATCGATAAGACCCAGCAAATGGGTGATGAGGTTGGCATCGGTGATCTGCGGTAAATTGAGATTAATGGCAAATTTAATCGCTGTGCACTGGGCCAGGTTGGGCAGGATAAACTCGATGGTGCGGCGGATGACAAAAGCTGCAATCTTAAACAATAATTGATTATCCACCGCCATTTCTATGATCTTTAATGGATTGATGAATCCTAGATGAGGGTGCTCCCAGCGCAGTAACATTTCGATGGCGCTTATCTCGTGACTGTCGAAGTCAAAAATAGCTTGGGCGGCCAGATCTAGTTGGCTCTGGTGTAGGGCAATTTGTAAATCCTCAGCCAGCTGTTGTTCTGTCGAAGATGAGAGTGGATAGGACTGGATGTCAGTGTAGCGCCGCCAGTGGTTATCCTGATCAAGGCTAAATTTAGTTGCCGCGGACTCTTTAAATATTAAGTTTTCATTGCAGTACTCTATACCACCTTGAGTATTTACCAGTAACAGCACTCTGCCGAAGGCATCTTTGAGGCCGGTGAATTCTGACTTATCACCATTGGAAAGTATGCTCATGAATAAACCTTCATAGTGCGTTTACCTTTGTTTACAGATGAAACTAATTATTTTTATTGTCTTCTTAGTAGGCGCAATTTGACGCTGGTCAAGTCTTAGGGTACGCAAGTAAGTTAAACTAAATTTTAACCAAAAACACAAGTGCTTGATAATCGGGAAAAAATCCCGCCAGATAGTTTCCAATCTGTAATCTATATAGTTAGAATCTTCCTAGGGACGTATTATTCCCAATGAATAGGTAAGGCTATGCAGGCGTGCCACAAAAGGTATATTTAATGTTGAAGGAGATTAATAATTTTACAGTAGCAATTAGAAAGTTCTTTTTTACCGCAAACTTACCATCTTTTATCCTAACGACCGAGCAAAACGTCAGCCGACTGAAAGCCAAAACCCTTATTTTATTTACCGTGCCGCTACTGTTTTTTGTGCTCGCCTCGCTATTTATGGTACTCAAGCAAAATCAGGTGAACCAGCTAAAGGCTTTAGATAGCTCATTGCAACAAGCCATTTTGCTCAGTGAACTGCTGCACCAGTTGCAGAGGGAGCGGGGTATGTCAGTGATCTTTTTGTCCAGTGGTGGAACCAAATTCTCCGCGCAGTTGACAGCCCAACGCCGCCAGACCAATAGCATAGTACAGCGAGTGGCCAACACTAGTTTTGTCGACTCAAAGGGGGAAATTGTCCCCGGTATCGGTGATTTAGCAGCGCAATTATCGGCGCTGCGCTTGGATGTGAGCAAATTTCGAATCGATGCCTACGCCGCGATGCATAGTCACAATCGACAGAACAGTCAGTTGTTGCAAGTGATTTCCAGCATGGTTAATCACAGTGCCGAGCCGGAGTTAAGGGTCTCATTCCTCGCCTATGTCAATTTTCTCAAGGAAAAAGAACTGCTCGGTATAGAGCGGGCTGTGCTCGGGGGCGCCTTCACCCGGGATAAGTTTTTAGTCGGGGGCTATCAATATTTTGTGCGTTTAGAGGCAGAGCAACATATGTATCGAGAGGAGTTCAAAGCTCAGGCCAGCGCGACACTCAATGTGGGCCTTCAGACGATCCAAGCCAGTGCAGACTACCGTCAAGTGCAAATTTTTCGAGATATTGCTCACAGTAATGCGGCCACCGGGAGCTTTTTCGTCGATGCATTGATTTGGTTTGAGGTGGTCAGCGCCAGGATTGAGCTACTAAAAGACATGGGGGGGCATATCACCGAGGAGCTGTTAACTAAGTCGCAGCTCAGCAGGTTGGATGCCGACCGGAAAAAGTGGCTGTGGTTGGGCAGCCTATTGATGATCATTTGTTTAACCTTAGTCTACGGCATAAAACTCATCGCCAACATTAATGGCTCATTTTTTGGACAGCTGATAGAGTACCGTGCACTTTTGGAAAATAGCTCCGCGGGGCTGGTGATTATTGACGTCACAGATCAGCGCATTCTGTTCTGCAACAGGCGGTTTGTGAGTATGACCGGTTATACTAAGAGCTACTTAATCGGCATGAAGATAGCGGACCTCTACACTGAGGAAAACCGTTATAAAACCGTGCAGCTATTTGCGCAATTGGTCAGTGGAGCGGTTAACTATATTGACCAATTGACGCTGTTAACAAAAGACGGCAGCAGTTTGTTTACCGAACTATCCAGTTTTCCAACCAAGGGCCACAGCGGCAACTATTTGGCGATTAACACTAGAGATATCTCTGAAAAAATAGCGGCGCAGCACACTTTGCAAACAGCACAGTTGGCACTGCAAACCGTCATCAACAGCATGGGGTGTTCGGTGGCTGTGGTTGATTGTAAAACGGCAGCTGTTATTTATCTAAATAAAAGCGCCGAGCTAGTGTATCGGGATCGCGGTCAATTAGATTCGCTCTGGCCGCAGTTGGTGCCTGACAACTGTGGTTGGGACCGCCGAGCTAGGAGCCAGTACCACCAGGAGTTTACCGAGCAAATTTATATCGCCAGCAGCAAGCGCTGGTATCAAGTAACCAGTAAAGAAATAGTTTGGTACGACGGCAGTAAAGTCTATTTTCGTATGTTAGAAGATATATCCGAGCGCTATGCCAGCGATAATCGAAATCGAGAGTTACTGTCTGAAATCAGAAAATTATCACTGAGAAATTACAGTTTACAGGAGCGGGAGCGCAAGCAAATTGCCGCGGATCTGCACGACCAATTGGGGCAGTTAATGACGGGCATATTGTTGCAGGCAGAGTACATTTGTCGCTCGGTGGAGAAGAGGGACAGCGCTGTTACTGTGCCCGCGAAAAATATTATAGACACGACTAAGACGCTGATGAGTTCAGTGCGCGATATCACTGAAAGTTTGCGCCCGTTGTTATTGGACCAGCTAGGTTTAGTGGAGGCACTGCGTGAGTTAGTGCAGCAGTGGCAGCAATTAAACACGGCCACTGCCTTTAGTTTTGAGGCGCTTGATGTCAATGGGCGGCTGCCTGATTTGGTGGAAATCAGTATTTATCGGATAGTACAGGAGAGTCTCACTAATGCCAGCAAACATGCGCAAGCTAAAAATATATCGGTGAGCTTGCAGTTAGATTGCAAAAATATTGAAGGGGGTGGCGTTTTAAACCTGAAAATAGCCGACGATGGTATTGGTTTTAATCGGGATGAGGCACACTTTAACGGCATGGGACTGATTAATATGCGCGAGCGGGTAGAGGCATTAAGTGGCGAGTTCCGCCTGATCAGTAACACCGGGAAAGGCGTAGATACCTTAGTCAGCATCCCTATCGCAGCGCCGGGAGCAGCCAGTGAAACTTGACGTTGTGATTGTCGATGATCATCAAATAGTGAGGGATGGGCTAGTGCGTCTGTTAACGTTAGAGGGGCGCTACAAAGTAGCGGCTTGCCTGAGTACCGCGGAAGAGCTGTTGTTTTTTTTACGCCAGGCCTCGGCTGATATCATCATTATGGATCTCTCGATGCCCGGCATGGGTGGGGTAGAAGCGCTGCGTAGAGTGTTGTTGAAATGGCCCGAGCTTAACATTATTATCTTTAGCATCTATCAAAACCCGCGATTGGCGAAACATGTATTAAAGCTGGGGGCAAAAGCTTATATCACTAAGAATTCCGACAGTCGTGTACTGATCGAGGGGATAGAAACGATCACCGCCGGGGGGGTGTTCTGCAGTCCTGATCTTGGACTAGGGTCAGGAGAGAGTAATAAAGATCTGCTGGAGGGTTTATCCGCTAAAGAGTTTGAGATATTTTGCTGCGTCAGTGAGGGCTTAAGTACTCAGCAGATTTCTGAGAAACTGTTTCTTTCAACTAAAACCATCGCCAATAATGTCTCTATTATTAAAAAGAAACTGCGAATTAACAGTAGCAATGAAATGATGCACTTGGCCATTAAGCAGGGGCTGTTGTTACTTGATTGCTAAGGAAGCTAAGTACAAAAGTTTCGAAGATAGCTGCTAAATGTAATCTTCGGGTCGCTAGTTAAATACATTATAAGTACTAGTTGGGGAGGTACCTAAGAGAGAGCCAGTAACTTAGCTGCCCAGAAGTTAGGTTTTACTCTGAGTCGAGACTTGAGCGGTGAGTAGTGTAAAACGTGCATCCAATCTATCTACTGCACTGCGAATATTATCAACATCGTCAATAAAACCTTCAACTTCAGGACCTGCAGGTAAGGTTCGGGCTTCCTCTTGTAAATACTCGGCAATGTTTAGCTCTAGACTCTCGGTGGTAATACTCAGTTGTGCTCTGGTGCTATTGACTACTTTTGCCAATTGTGCGGCGACTAAGTCGCCGCTGAGGTTAGCGACTAAGCCCTGCCAGTCGATGTCCGCCTCGGCTATAATGCGCTGAAATTTGGCCGCCAATTTAGTGTCGCCTGAGATGCTGATACCGTTGCCAAAGAATTGAGCACTGCTATCCTCGCTGCTTAATAAGGCGGTGAAACTGGTTAATGGGCCCTGCAATAAAGTGTCACTGTCACCTAAAAACTGCTGCTGGAGCTCGACACCACATGGATGAGGAAAAAGGTAGAAGTGGATGGGGGCGTCGCTAATCTTAAACTCAATGACCTTGCCCGAGAGTTTTGCCAGTGATAGCAAGGTGACTGAATCCGTGGCGAGCAGCTTGTTTAAACTGCTTTCAAGGAGCAGTACAACTGCGGTTTTCAGCATTGTTGTCGGCATGTTTAAGGTTTGGTCCCAGTGTGTAGGGCGACTACTCCACCCGTCATGTTTTGATATTTGCAGTTGACTAAGTCCGCCGCTTGCATCATCGACTTCAATGTCTCTTGATCGGGGTGCATGCGGATAGATTCTGCTAGATAGCGATAGCTATCACCGTCCCCGGCGATCAGTTGGCCAAGTTTGGGTAATATATTGAACGAGTAGAAATCGTAGACACTGGATAACATGGGGTTGTCAGTTTTAGAAAACTCTAACACCATTAGTTTTCCACCGGGCTTTAGTACACGCTGCATAGAGCGCAGTGCCGCATCTTTGTCGGTGACATTACGCAAGCCGAAGGCGATAGTGATAATATCAAAGTGATTATCGGGAAAGGGCAGGCACTCTGCATTCGCCTGAACAAAATCGATATTGGCTACCGCTCCCTTATCGGTCAGTTTATCGCGGCCTACTTTGAGCATCGAATCATTGATGTCAGCTAGGGTTACTCGGCCGCTACTGCCGACGATCCGCGCGAAACGCAAGGTTAGATCACCAGTGCCGCCGGCGATATCTAGGATTTTCATGCCAGCGCGGGCACCACTTTGCTCAATCGTCAGTTTTTTCCAGAGACGGTGGATTCCGCCCGACATCAGGTCGTTCATGACATCGTATTTGGCGGCGACCGAGTGAAATACTTCGGCAACCCGCTGTACTTTTTCATCTTTGGGAACTTCTTTGTAGCCGAAATCTGCGGTGTCTTTATCTACTGGGCTCATGATCTCTATCACTTGATTAGTATAACGACAATTGTAGCGCCGATAGCTGAAGATAGGAATCTGTTTTGTGATGGGCCATTAAAAACTGTGAGTAACCATGTCATTAGCGGCCTATTTAGCTAAAGTGGGTTCTTTATGCAGAATTGTTTGCTGTTCAGTTTGCTTCCATAGCAGACGACTTCTTGGCTGATAATTAGCCTGGTACAAGAGTTGATCTGCCACTATTAAGGCGAGGTGGCTCTGGACGTTTCTTGGGGTCTGTCACAGCGATCGCCAATGCTCAGGGTTTAAGCTGACAGCAGGTGGACTTTACGGGCTCGATGGGTAGGTTTTAATTGCTCGACAGCAGGCCTCTAAGCCGAATGTTGCACCTACTGTATCGGTGTTGGAAATGCTTCGCCAGCGTAATTGAACTCTTGAATTACACTCTGCAGGGTTAGGTATTAATCTAAATTAGGACAATTGTCATAAAGGTGTAAGCACGTGAGATAACGAGGATAATTAAGTTGCCAAAATCATCAATAATTGAATTTACCCGCTTGGTAATCTAGGCAGAGAGGGCTGTGGAAATTATTATTAAGACAGTTGACCTATAAAACTATTAGCCTATGCCTATCATTCCAGAATCGCGACTCTGCCCGGCGTTTTCGAGGCGTTTTAGGTAATCTAGCCAGTAGTTCTGCTGCTGGTGGCTTAATTCGTAGAGATACGCCCAAGTGTATAAGCCGCTATCATGACCGTCATCGAAACTTATCTTTAAGGCGTAGTTTCCCACCAATTCGATATTGGAAATGCCGACAAATTTTTTGTTGATTTGTAGCGTTTCCTGACCGACTCCATGTCCTCTAACTTCGGCGGACGGAGAGTATACCCGCAAGTATTCAGCTCTGAGTTCGAAGTTGCCATCGACGAAAGTTAACTCAAGGCTCTTGCTCTTCTTGTGGAGCTTAATAGCGCTCGGGGTGGTCTTCATAAAACTCTCCATTTAGCCCGTGGTCAACGATTGGGGCTATGGTTGCTAATTCATCAAAGGATTGATTTCTCGATGCTGGCTGCGATCGTTTTTTTCACGCTTTATCATACCCCGTTTCCCAGTGAAAGCACGCAACGCGGATTGCTTGCTACGGGGTAGTTGATTGTCGTGATAATCGCGATACCAAAGCAAAGCAAAGGACAGGCTAGAGGATATAGTGACTTAAATCTTCATCCTGACTCAATTGTGCAAGGTGCTTGTTGACATAATCAGTATCAATTAATAATTCAACGCCCGGGTTGTCTGAAGCGTTAAACGACAGCTCTTCTAAGAGTCGTTCCATCATCGTGTGCAAACGTCTCGCGCCGATGTTTTCGGTCTGCTCGTTAACCTGGAATGCGAGTTCGGCGATGCGCGCGATGCCTTTATTACTAAAGCTAATTGTCACCCCTTCTGTGTTCATTAAGGCGCGGTACTGCTCGGTAAGAGAGGCTTTAGGCTCGATTAAAATGCGGCGGAAGTCATCACTGGTCAACGCGTTTAATTCAACTCTGATCGGCAGGCGTCCCTGCAACTCAGGGATCAAATCTGAGGGTTTGGCCAAGTGAAACGCGCCAGAGGCGATGAAGAGAATGTGGTCGGTTTTTATCATGCCGTATTTAGTACTTAACGTGCAGCCTTCGATCAGTGGTAATAAATCGCGCTGTACACCCTCACGGGAGACATCTCCGCCTGAACTGCCTGCGTCTGTGCGCCTGCAAACTTTATCGATTTCATCGAGAAAGACAATGCCGTTTTGCTCGACGGCATAAATAGCCTTTTGTTTTATGTCTTCTTCATTGACTAATTTAGCTGCCTCGTCATCGATCAGTGCCTTGTAAGCGTCTTTGACTGTTAGTCGCTGGGTGGTTTTTTTCTGGCCACCCATATTGGAAAACATACTCTGTAGCTGATTGGTCATCTCTTCCATGCCAGGGGGTGACATGATCTCGACGCCAATCGAGACTTGGGCTAATTCAATTTCGATTTCTTTATCGTCAAGGTCACCTTCGCGCAGCTTTTTGCGAAAGATTTGACGGGTAGCGCTATTAGTTTTGGATGAACTGTCCATATCCACGTGAGTGTCGCGGGCTGGCGTCAGTAGGGCGTCTAAGAGACGCTCTTCGGCGATGTCTTCAGCGCGAAACTGGACTTTTTTAGTCTCTTGCTCGCGGGTCATTTTAAGCGAAATATCCACTAAATCGCGAATGATGGTCTCAACATCACGACCTACATAACCTACTTCGGTGAACTTGGTGGCTTCTACTTTGATAAAGGGCGCATTGGCTAATTTGGCTAAACGTCTGGCTATCTCTGTTTTACCGACGCCTGTGGGGCCAATCATCAAGATGTTTTTAGGGGATACTTCAGTGCGCAGCTCTTCATCGAGTTGCATGCGACGCCAGCGGTTACGCAGTGCGATTGCAACAGCGCGTTTAGCAGCATCTTGACCGATGATGTGGCGGTCTAATTCGTGTACTATCTCGCGGGGTGTCATATCAGACATTGATGGCTCCTAAGCTGACTTAGCGGTCGACAGCGTTTCTATTACTTGGTTGTGATTGGTGAATACGCAGATGTCGGCGGCGATGTGTAAACTTTTCTCGACAATCTCAGCGGCTTCAAGTTCGGTGTTCTCTACGAGGGCGATGGCGGCTGCATGGGCAAAATTACCTCCCGAACCTATTGCAATCACCCCGTGCTCTGGCTCTATCACATCACCGCTACCCGATAACAGGTAGGTTTTTTCTCTGTTGGCCACTAGCATCAATGCCTCTAGACGGCGCAGTATTTTATCGCTGCGCCACTCTCTAGCCAAGTGAATCACGGCATTAGTAATGTTACCTTGATGTTTGTCGAGCTGTTGTTCGAACAAATCGCGCAGCGTGATGGCGTCCGCTGTTGAGCCGGCAAAGCCGGTGATGACTTGATGTTTGGCCAGTACGTTAACTTTTCTGGCGCTGCCCTTCATGACAGTATTACCCAATGAAACTTGGCCGTCACCGCCGACTGCAACACAGTTACCCCGGCGAACCGAAACGATAGTGGTCATAGCTACTGATTATCCTTATTTATATGATAGCTAGGATATGGTTACAAAATTGATAATTTCAAGAGAGATCGTTTAAGTCTGCAGCAAAGTTTAGCTTGCAGGAAACAGCGAACAGGTCCCAAGCGCCACTTCTTGGTCAGAATGCTGGTAAAGGACTTGCCATTGGGGTCCGCTTTTCTGCGGATCAGTGTGCCCCTCTTTAATGGGTATTAACCGCTTAGACTTTTATTGCTAAGAAGCACAGGGGACATTTGGGGGCTTATTCGCTACTTCTTTAAAGCCCGCTGTTTCTGAAAAGATGATGCTAGCACGAGTGGTGGTATGCAATATTCGAGCTAGCTATCCCAGCGGTATTTGCAGCGGAGTGATATTGAGTTTGTTTAATTTAATTAGCGCCGATTTGAGAGAATTAAAAGTGATGAAGGGACCTGTTCGCACGCGGTACCAAGTACCATTCGCGGCAGATACTTTGCTCACTTTTACCCCGGGCAGATTGTTTAGTAATAATCTTACCTTCATTCTCTCCGCATCTTTTTGCTGACGAAAAGAACCGGTTTGCAGCAGTGTTTGGTTTTTTAATTTGGCCGTTTTGGGGGTGAATTTATAGGCTTCTATGGTTTCGGTCTCAACCGAATTTTCCGCTAAAATTTTGTAAAATTGATAGGGCTCTTTCTGTTTGGCCACTGTCGATTGTTCGCTGATTGGAATGTTGTTGGTCTTGGTGACCAGGGCGGGTTTTTTTGCAGTAGGTTTAGCAGTGTTGGCTGCTTGGTCTTTATCGACCACGACTTGGCTATCAGCGGTGGGCTCAGCTACCGTTGTCTCTTCCTCTAGATTGTTGGCTTCAATTAAGGCCGAGATACCAGCTTCACGAATTTCTCGGGGATCTATGTTACTCAGCTGTTGCAAGATAAAGACGACAGTGGTTATGGCGAGGATGCTGAACAAGACAAGCTTCCAAGGGCTTTTCTTGGCCTCTGGAACAGGCGCGCTTGCGGGTGTCGGGGCTGCCTTAGCTCTTCGGCTTGGTGCTTTGCGTAGCGGCGGCTTGGCGCTGCGCTTTTTAGATACAAAATCTTTTCTCGATGCCATGTTTTACATGCGCTGTGGCGCATTTACTCCCAATAGCGATAAACCGTTGGCGAGCACTTGTTTGACAGCGCAGCTCAAGGTTAGGCGAGCGTTTCTTAACTCTGTGTCTTCGATCAGCATTTTGTTCGAGTTGTAGTAGGTATGAAAATCACTGGCCAGTTCTTTTAAATAGTTGGCGACTAAGTGCGGCTCGAAGTTGTTGGCGGCATTATTGAGTGTTTCCGGGTATTTTGCCAGCTGATTCAAAATTGATTTTTCCGCGTCGTCTTCAGAGGTGCTCAGCGCCGCAAGCCCAATGGCCTCGTCTATTATCTGGGGAGAAATGTCTGCTCGAAGCGAACCGTTTTCGACTAGAGTATCAAGCGCCGCTTGATTTAGTCTCGTGACCTGTTGTTTCATTTGACAATAATTACCAAAAAATGATGAGAGTTTTTGCAGCCTTTTGGGGTAGTGCGGGAAGCTTTAGATAAATAATTGACCAGCTGATGCACCTTGTTTTTACCTAGATTCGGCTGCCGAAGCTGGGTTTAAGCGGGTCATTATCGCTTTTTGTCGAGGGGTTGTAAATGGGCAACAGCAGTGACTGTAGAGTCATTGTCAGCAATTCAATAAATAGTATTTTGCAGGGGCGGTCAATGCTCAAAAACCGCTTAAAACATGTCGTAGGGATCTACATCAATTGACCAGCGCACTTTGTTAGCCAGGGGGTGGTGTTCTAACTGCAGGCAGAACTGGCTCAAAAATTGTTGCAATAGCGGACGTTTGCCGCTCTGTAATATTAAGTGAGAGCGATATACTCCGGCCTTTTTTTCCATGGGTGCGGGAAAGGGGCCAAAGCTGCTTACCTGTTCAATAGTGGGGGTTTGCTGGGCGAGTTGTAAAAATGCTTCAGCCCTGCCCGGATTACTTGCCTCTGCGCGAATGATGGCAATGTGACTGAAGGGTGGCAGGCCGGCGGAGGCTCTGTTTTGAATTTCCTCGGTGGCGAAGTCTCGGTAGCCTTGTTGCACCAAACATTGCAGCAGAGGGTGCTCTGGGTGATGAGTTTGAATGATCACTTGACCTAAAATTTCCTCGCGTCCGGCGCGTCCCGATACTTGAGTGATTAGCTGGGCGGTGCGCTCCATGCCGCGAAAATCAGTGCTAAACAAGCCTGAGTCAGCCTCTAGGATAGCCACTAGTGACACCTTGGCAAAATGGTGTCCCTTGGCGAGCATCTGGGTGCCGAGTAAAATTCCAGGTTGCTGTTTGTTGATTTCGTCGATTATTTCCTGCATAGCGTTTTTGCGACTAGTGCTGTCTCGGTCAATGCGCCAGATAGGAAACTCTGGAAAGAGCTGCCCAAGGGCCTCTTCAGCCCGCTCGGTTCCCGTTCCCTTGGCTGAGAGTTCGTGGCTGGCACAATCTGGGCAGTGGCGGGGGATTGGTTTTTGGCTACCGCAGTGATGGCAGTGTAAGTGAGGCGGCTTTTGGTGCAAGGTGAGCTTTGCATCGCAGCGTTTACAGGGGGCTATCCAGCCGCAATTGTGGCAGCTCAAGCTAGGGGCGAAGCCGCGGCGGTTGAGAAAGATCAGTGCTTGGTTACCGGCCGTTAAATGCTGTTGGATAACGCTAATCAGCTGCTCGGAGAGACCTGCGTTTAATGGGCAAGCTTTTATATCAAGTAATTCAACACTGGGTGGCTGGGCGTTGCCGGCTCGCCGGTTGAGCGCGAGGTAAGCATAGCGTTTGAGAGTTACATTGTGCAGGGATTCTAATGAAGGGGTGGCACTGCCGAGTATGACCGGTATGTCTTCTCCGTGGGCGCGGACAATGGCTAAGTCGCGTGCGCTGTATCGGTATCCATCCTGCTGTTTGAAAGATTGGTCGTGTTCTTCATCGATGATAATTACCCCGGGGTTGGCCATGGGGGTGAAGATGGCAGAGCGAGTGCCAATGATAATTTGCGCGTCGCCATCTCTCGCCTGTAACCACGCTTGAAAGCGCTGCTTGTCGCTCATGTTAGAGTGCATGTAGACCACGTTTACGTTAAACCTTGCCTTGAAGCGAAATACAGTCTGTGGGGTGAGCCCTATCTCTGGCACTAATACTAAAGCTTGTTTTCCCTGTTTAAGTACTTGTTCAATCACTTGTAAGTAGACTTCGGTCTTGCCTGAGCCGGTAATGCCATCGAGTAAAAAAGTTCGATAGCCTCGGTGTAGGTTGATCTGCTCTACCGCTACCTGCTGCTCGGGGTTAAGTGTTTTAGCAGGTTCTCTAAGTGGCTCTAGTGAGGACTTTACCTTGTGTGGTCGATGTCTTTTCTCGATCAGGCCTTTTTCCATTAAAGGTTTAAGCGCCGCGATAGAGCCTAACTCAGCCTTTAATGCATCCATGCTGATGCCGTTTTGGTGCTGTTTGATCAGCAAATAAGCTTCTTGTTGTTTTATGGCACGGCTGTTTAAGGGTTGTTCTGGCTTGTCCAGTGCATGGAATAAAAATTCGTGCAGCCTTTCACAGCTATGACCTTTGCGTAAATGGATAGGTAGAGACTGCAATAACGCATCTCCAATCGGATGTTGATAGTACTGTGCCGCCCATAATGCTAGATCGAAGATGAATTTAGGCTGTGGAGGGGAGTCGTCTAATACTTTGATGACCGCTTTGAGCTTGTCTTTATTAACGGCGGACTGACTGACAGTTTCGACTAAGATAGCCACTAGTTTTCGATTGCCGAAAGGCACTAATAGACGAGTGCCAGGTAGGATCTCAGCGGGAGGATGAGAGGCAGGTGGGAGGTAGTCAAATAATTTTCGCAGTGGGGAGGGAATAGCAACGCGTAAGAAAATCATTGGCAACCGTAAAATATCAATTAAGTGTTTATCTATTCTATGTTTTTTTCTTCGGGCAATATAGTTCATTTTAACTTTGGGAGCCTCTGCATAACTCCCCTAACCTCCCTGTGGATGATTAAGAGGGAAAATTCGCGATAGAAACACGTGGAGTAAGGGCTCGTCTTAGCTAGTTGTCAGACTAAAGAACTAGGCGCTTAGGTGTCCACTATTCGAGGTGCGCAGAGATTTTGTGGTTTGCGTTAAACGTTTTTTATCAGGCGGCTAATCTGCCTGTAGCCGCTACCTTAATGGCGAGCTTTTAGGTGCACTAGGGGCGTGAGTGAATTGTTCAGTCTCTGCTCAGGCAGTACTGTGCCAAGGTAAAGCTGGCTAATTGATCGGCAGTTTTGTTAAAAGCTTGCCTATGAGCTAAGGGATCCGTATAATGCCGGCCTGACTCGGTTCGAGTCGGTTGAATGTACGTTAATTTAGTGCGGTACTTGGCAATAGATCAAGTGGCGGCACAGACCTTGAAGGTTTATCCCATGAAAAGCAATATCCATCCTAAGTACGAAGCAATCGCCGTTAACTGTTCTTGTGGTAACGAGATGCAAACACGCTCTACTCTCTGCAAAGATTTGCACGTAGATGTATGCAGCCAGTGTCACCCTTTCTATACTGGTAAGCAGAAAGATGCTACTTCAGGTGGTCGTATTGATCGCTTCAACAAGCGTTTCGCATCAGTACCTGCTCGCAAGTAATTGTGGTTTGATTGAAAAAAGCGCTTCTTTAAGCGCTTTTTTTATGTTCAGGATGAACGGTATAACGCGGTGGCATGGATGCCAAAGAGCGACTATGTTCAGGATGAACGGTCAGGCTTTTTGCTCCTCGACAATATGCTCCTGCATCGTTCTACTTACGCCCATCCATGGGCTAATGCAAAGCCTAAGTACCCGACATCCCTGTCGGTAATAACCTAACTGGCATGGCAGAATTTTGTTCCCGACAAATTCTAAATAGCTGCGTTTCTGCAGGCAATGCCAAAGAGCGGCTCTGGTCAAGAAATACAGTCAGTGTAAAAGGTATCTTTTATTCCTGACGACCACCAAACATCAGTGTTCTTACAGGCAATCTCATATGGTGTGAATGCGCACATAAATATCAATTTCAGCTGTCTTGCTGGCAGCGTTTCAGTTGAGTCATCATTTTTCCTCAGCGACACATTTATCTATAAACATCCAGAGCGGGTCGTAGCGACTGTTG
>JABSRA010000103.1 GCA_013215445.1 Oceanospirillaceae bacterium | reverse complement strand
ATATGTGAGAGGTATTCCCGTACTTAAAGGGATTATTTTTAACATAGACGCTGCGGGTATCATCGCTATTATCGGCCCCTCCGGAACCGGAAAAAGTACCTTATTACGTTGTATCAATCGGTTAGTGACTCCCTCTTCGGGAGAAATTTTTATTAATAATCAAGATACAGCCAAGGCGGGGGGTAAGGCTTTACGTCTGTTGCGTCGTCAAGTGGGCATGGTCTTTCAAGAATACAATTTGGTAGAGCGCCTCAGTGTGATTGAGAACGTACTCTGTGGCCGCTTGGGTTACATGAGTTCATGGCAGGCGTGGCGAAGAAAATTTAGCCAGCAAGATATCAATACCGCTTTTGAATTATTGGCCGCGGTAGGGCTCACAGATCAGGCACTGAATCGCGCCGACAGCTTATCGGGCGGTCAACGTCAGCGGGTAGGTATCGCCCGCGCGGTGATGCAAGATCCACGCATTATTTTAGCAGATGAACCCACTTCTTCACTCGATCCTAAAACCGCCGTAGAAATAATGGAATTACTTGAGCGCTTTGCCCTTGAAAAAGATATTCCAGTGCTGGTAAACATGCACGACGTTAGATTAGCGCAGCGTTTTGCCAAGCGTATCATTGGTATGTCTGATGGCCATATTATTTACGATGGCCCTTCAGATGCGATAAGTGATGAGCACTTAAAGAAAATCTATGGGGGTGAATCATGGCTGGATTAACACCTAAGCAGAGCACTAATCACCCCAATCCATTCCCCCAGAGTAAGTGGCGCATAGCGAGCTGGATACTGCTAGTTGGCTATCTTGTCTACTCGGTCAATGCGATGGGATTAAGCTGGCAGCGATTTACCGATGGCTTAGGACACGCAGGCACCCTGTTGGATCGAATGTTTCCGCCCAATTTTAGCCGTTGGGAACTGCTGTTAGGCGGACTGGTTGAAAGCTTGCAAATAGCGGTTATAGCTAGTGTTGTCGGTATATTGTTGTCGTTGTTTATCGCCTTGTTGGCTGCCAGAAACTTCATGCCGATCTGGATCAGTGTTCCAGCCCGAGCATTTATCGCGCTGTGCCGCTCTTTTCATCCGGTAATCATCGCCATTCTCTTTGTCAAAAGTGTCGGTTTTGGTGCGCTGGCAGGTATTTTGACGCTGATTATTGCCACGATTGGTTTTATTGCCAAATTATTTGCCGAGGCCATTGAAGAAATTTCGTTTAAACAAGTGGAGGCGATTCAGGCCACGGGCGCTAGTTTTATCAAGGTGATCTTGTTCTCAGTGATACCGCAGGTCTTCTCCCGTTTTATCGGTTTTGCCACTTATCAATTCGATTCAAATTTACGCAATTCCACCATGATTGGCATCGTCGGAGCTGGCGGCTTGGGGGGCACCTTGTTTTCAGCCTTCCAGCGTTTTGATTACGACTTTGTGGCGGCGATATTAATCACTATTATCGCGCTTATTTTATTCTGGGAGTTTCTATCGACCCTAGTGCGGAGGGTTTTTTAATGCAACAGTCTGATCAACATTGGCAGCGTTTTAGTGTAAAGCAAAAGCTCTCTCGCTTTACGGTCTACTTACTCTTTGTCATGGCACTGGTCGTCTCCATGCGCAGTGTGGAGATTATTCCAGAATTTTTCTTCGATGCCCCCGAGCAGATGATGGATTTGCTGAATAGAATGTGGCCAATCGACATCGCTTTTTATCCGCTGACGGTGCATGCGGCGATTATTGAAACCTTAAATATCGCCACGCTAGGTACTTTGGTGACCCTGATTTTTTCGATACCACTGGCGCTGATTAACGCCTCAAACGTGGTGGCGTCTCCCTGGGCACACTGGTTCGCCAGGTTTTTCTTGGTCTCTTCCAGATCGGTTAACTCTTTAGTCTGGGCACTCTTATTCGTCGCCATATTTGGCCCGGGTGTGCTGGCAGGTGTACTGGCGATTGCATTTCGCTCTATCGGTTTTGTCGGTAAGCTACTTGCAGAGGCACTAGAGGAAATAGACATGGGCACCGTTGAGGCACTACGTGCTACCGGTGCGCCCTGGGGTGCGGTGATGCTCAAAGGTTACTGGCCCCAAGTAAAGCCGGCATTCTTTAGTATCGTGCTGTTTCGCTGGGACATTAACGTGCGTGAATCTGCGGTATTAGGGCTAGTCGGGGCAGGTGGCATAGGGGTGGTCTTAAACGACTCGATGAACCTGTTCCAATGGCAGCAAGTAGCCACTTCATTGCTGGCTATCTTTGCGGTGGTGATCATGGCTGAAATAGTCGTAGTGAAAATCCGCCAGAAGATGATTTAAACGAGGAAGAGTCATCTTCAGCGCAATACCCACCACAGGAATATATAAGGAGAAAATAATGAAAATTTCAAAATTAATTCTTGCTGGTGGAATTTGCTTATCTACCATTGCCACAGTGTTTGCATCAAATGTCGAATTAGGGCCTCGCCCCAATTATTTGATTAATCAAATGGCAGATAGTGCTCTTAAACAAAAACTTTTAAGTTGTGCATCTATGCCATTCGCTAAAACCAATTTTTCAATTGGTCATCGTGGTGCCGCAATGCAGTTTCCAGAACATACCAAGGAGTCATATATAGCGGCGGCTGGCATGGGCGCAGGAATTATAGAATGTGATGTGACCTTTACCAAAGACCAAGAATTGGTCTGTCGCCATGGACAAAATGATTTGCATACAACAACAAATATTTTGTCCAGCGATTTGGCTGATACCTGCAAAACCCCATTCAGTCCAGCTGCTGGAGATAGAAAGGCCGCTGCTGAATGCCGAACATCTGACATTACTTTGGCCGAATTTAAATCACTTTCAGGTAAAATGGATGCAGCCAATAAATCTGGTAAAACGGTCGTGGAATATATGAATGGCACTGCAGGCTGGCGAACAGATCTATATGCGGCCAGTGGTGGAGAATTGATGAGCCATGTTGAATACATTCAGCTAATCAAATCTTTGGGCGCAAAATTCACGCCCGAGCTTAAATCTACAGTGGTTGAAATGCCGTTTAATGGCTTTACTCAGGCAGATTATGCTCAAAAAATGATCAGCGAATATAAAGCGGCTAACATCCTACCTAAAGATGTTTATGTGCAATCATTCAACTTGAATGACATTTTATATTGGATCGAAAATGAACCTGAATTTGGTAAGCAAGCGGTCTATTTGGATGATAGCTATAATCGTCAAGATTTTGACCATAATAAACCAGAAACTTTTAAGCCTTCGATGCAAGATTTAGCTGATAAAGGCGTTAATTACATCGCGCCACCACTATTTTTCTTAGTCACTTTGGAAAATGGTAGAATCGTGCCTTCAGCTTATGCAAAATCTGCAAAAGCGGCCGGTCTTAAATTGATCACCTGGACTTTAGAGCGCTCTGGCCCCCTAAAAACCGGTGGCGGTTGGTATTACCAATCTGTTGCTGAAGCCATTAAAGGTGATGGTCAAATGTATGAATTATTGGACGTTTTGGCAAAAAATGTTGGGGTTGAAGGTGTTTTCTCTGATTGGCCTGCAACCGTTAGCTATTATGCAAATTGTATGGGACTGAAATAATTTCCGATCAATAACTACAAATTTTAAATAAAATGTGCTCAATTCTAGCCTAGATGTTGAATAAAAAGGGTGGTAAAAACTCGAAGCAGATGATTTAAGCAAAAAAAGCCGCCTTAACCCGGGTGTTCTATAGAGTGAAGGCGGCTATTGAAAGTACTTTGGTTATTATTTGTTTTTCAAGGAGATCCAAGCTTGATCAGCGATCTGCTGGTACTGCTGCCAATCACCTGTTAACCAGCGCTGTCTTCCTGCCTCTGCATAAAATAAATGAAGTTGGTCACCAAAAAAATCCCACACTTTGCCATTAGTCGGCACCAACCCTTCACCGAGACTCAGTGCATTGGCACAAAAACCATTGAAACGCGGCTTATATTGTTCGGGGTTTTGCTTGAACTTATCCGCCGCTGCCTGATTGGCAAAATACCAATTAGCGCCACTGTATTTAACGAGATAGCGCTTATTACCAAGCACTTCACGATGCGAAGTTTTCACGGCCGCTAAGTGATAGGCCACGGTGTCATGACTGCCAATGGCTTTATCTCCCCAGTAGCTTTTACTGACAGGTTCAGCCGCTAGCAGCATTGAAGTAAAACTCAGGCAGAGAATTGCGATGGTCTTTTTCACCAGTATTGCTCCCTTTAGGTCATCTCGTGGAACTACTCTAGACAACAAAAATATCAGCGCGTTCCACGGATTTAGAGGTGAGAGCAAAATAGCTGCAATCAGCTGGGTTGTTTAGATCTAGTACTCAAAATAATTACCCCAACAATAATAATACCGGTTAGCATCAGCCGTAGCCCTGCGCTTAAGCCAAAGGTATTGAGCATAGTGACCAGCAAAAACATAAACAGTGCCGCCCCCCAAATCCCCGGCAGATTAGAGAAGCCACCGGCGACAGAAGTCCCGCCTATTACTACCACGGCAATCGATGCCAATAGGTATTCAGTACCCATATTGAGTGAAGCTCCACCGGAGAACCCCGCCAGCAGATAACCACACAAACTTGCCAATAAGGCACAGAGCAGGTAAGTACAAAAGCGCACATATTCTACCGATATACCGGCGAATTTAGCAGCGCGTGGATTTTGCCCTATGGCCAGTATGGATTGGCCAAATACGGTGCGATGCAACATCACGCCAAGGATAAAGGCTAGCACAACGATACAAATTGCCAGTAGCGGTACACCATAAATGTGGGTGGTGGTGAATTCTGCAAGGGCCGCTGGCGGTTTGATTTTTAAGCCGCGACCATAGGCAATGGCCGTGGATAAGATCAAAAAACTGGATGACATAGTGGCAATAATCGGGGGGATACGCAGCAGGCGAATCAGCGTGTAGTTAAAAATGCCAACGGCCAATCCAGACAGCAGTGCCGCACCCAACCCCAGTAAGATCATCTCGTTGTGGCTATCCATTAGTTTCATCGAGACTACACCGGCCAAGGTGATGTTTGCGGGGATCGATAAATCGATGTTGCCAGGCCCCAAGCTAATCACAAACATTTGACCGATGCCAACAATCACCGAGAAAGTGGCGAAGGACAGCGCCGCGGTGAGCATTTGCCCAGCGCCTTGACCACCGGTGAATATAATGGTCGCCAACCAGACTGCAAAGGCGCCAATAAACGCCCAAATCCAAGGTTTGGCTAAGGTGTGGTGGAACAGGCTACTGATGCTGTGCATTATCGAGTCTCCGCGCGATTAATGATCGCTCTTAGGGCCAGTACTAAAATCAAGATGCCGCCTTGGGCACCAATTTGCCAATCGGGTGAAATGTGCAAAAAAGCTAAAAACGAACCGGTTAAGGTCAGTGTCACCGCCCCGAGGACAGCGCCAATCGGGGAGATACGCCCACCGACAAATTCACCGCCACCGAGGATTACCCCCGCTATCGTCAATAGTGTGTAGCGAAGTGCAATGTTGGCATCGCCAGAGGTCGTCAAACCCACTAAGGTAAGCCCGGCTAAGACACCGAAACAACCGGCTAGGGCATACATAGTCACTTTGGTTTTTAACAGTGACCAGCCAGCGCGCTCCACTGAACTGGGATTACCCCCAGCACCTCTTAAGATAGTGCCGTAAGCTGAGACTTTTAGCATCCAGTGCACCAGTAACGCGACGACAGACAAGGCGATAATAGTGAACGGGATATAGGGTGTTTTGAAAGTCATAATCGCGTGTAACCATTGGGGAGCACTGCCACCGGGTCTAGGCAAAATCATCAAGGCTAAGCCCAACCAGAAAAACGACATGCCCAAAGTCACGACGATAGACGGCAGTTGTCGCAGGTGAATCAATGCGCCTAATGCAGCGTAGCTGGCGATGCATCCGAGCAGTGCTAACACGCCAAGCAAAGGGCTATCATTGAGTAAGGTGGCGCCAATACAGGCAACGACTCCGACAAAACCACCGATGCCCAAATCCAGATCATTGACGGTGATAATGCACATCTGCGCCAAAGTGGCAAAGGCAATTGGCAGTGCCAGATTGAGTAACAGGTTAAGACCGAAATAGCTCATGGTGCGCGGTTGTAAATAGAAGATAGCGATCAATATTACCGATAGCGACATCGCGGGTAATAAGCTTCTAAACATGCGGGGTGATAATGTCATGCGGCACTCGCTTTAAAGGATGCTTGCAGTATGCGCTGCTCGTTCATCTGGGTTTTGGGTATATCCGCCACTATTTCTCCGTTGCGAAATACGTAGACATGATCACAGTGTTTTAACTCGTCGAATTCCGTGGTGTACCAGAGAAAAGTTCGGCCATTGTCCGCCTCAGCCCGAATCATGTCATAGACATCCTGTTTGGTACCAATATCAACCCCGCGCATGGGATCATCCATCAGCACTGTCTGTGCATTTGATGCCAGCGCTCTAGCAAAGAGTGCTTTCTGTTGATTGCCCCCTGAGAGAGAGAGGATATTGTGGTTTAAATCGGGGCTGCGAATCGCAATTTTTTGCTGCCAGTGGCTAGCCAGGGCCGCGGCACTGTTTTTGTCCAGTAAGAATTTACGCAGTAAATTACGCATCGACCCTATAGTGATATTTTCAGCGATAGACCAGAGGGGAAATATGCCATCACTCTGACGATCACCAGCGACAAATGCCATCGATTTTTGCGGCGAAAATAGTTGCACTAACATCTCGGTTTGCCCCTGTCCGGCAAGGCCGGCCAATCCGACTATCTCACCTTTATAGACCCGTAATTGTTGCTCGTCATGCTGCAGTTTAGGTGCACAGTTGATGAGAGCGGTACCCTGACGTTTGCTCGCTGCATCGTCATTTGCATCATGCTGATATTCTCTCGCCATGCTGCCCATCGCAGCAACTAGCGAATCGCGGTTAAAATCAGTGGCGTTTTTCTCTGCCACCACTGTGCCATCGCGCATCACCACAATACGATCACAACTGCTGAGTATTTCTTCGAGCATATGAGAAATTAGTACGCAGGCCCCTCCGCGGCTAACAAAACGGCGAATATGTTGTAACAATTGATCTGCCACTACCGCATCCAAAGAGGAGGTGGGCTCGTCGAGTATGACAATTCTTAACTGAGTATCGGTAATAGAGAAAGCGCGGGCGATTTCAACCATTTGACGCTGTGATAGGCTCAGGTCATCGATCAGCGCTTTAATGCTAATCCCGTGCCCGGGGAAAATCTCATCAAGCATGTCGATGATGAGTGCTCCCGCTTTTTTTCGCCAACCCCAGCCCTGCAATGAGGCGTGCATAACTCGGGTGTTTTCGGTCACGGTTAAGTTAGGACACAGGGATAGTTCCTGGAAAACGCAGCGAATGCCCTGTTGGTGAGCGATAGCCACGTTATAGAGTTGGTCTTGTGCAACCTGACTGACGTTGATCTCACCTTTGGTGGGGGTTAAAGTACCGGCGAGAATGTTCATCAAAGTGGACTTTCCCGCGCCATTATGACCAACCAATCCAATGCACTCTCCGGTGCTGATTTCTAACTGTACATTTTGTAGTGCTTTAACGGCGCCGAAACTTTTACCAACACCAGTTAATGTAACGATATTTTTTTTGTTTTTCGACATAACAATACGGCTCAAAAAGTCATTAAGCTGGGTGTAAAAAGAGCTGGCAGCTTAGTTATTCAACCGAGTTAGGTAGTTGATAACCAAGGAAGCAGCGAACTATCCTGTACGCCCCGTAGGGTGCTTAGGTTATAGAATAAAGCTAAGCGGTGAACAGAGATGAAACCTTATTTCATCTGCATTTACTTTGTCAGAACGCTTGTAAAGGACTAGCCATTCACTTCGCGTTCTTCCGCGGATCAGTGTGCCCCTCTTTATGGGTATTAACCGCTTAGACTTACGTTATAACAAAAGCACAGAGAACATTTGGGGACTTATTCGCTACTTCCCTAAGTGCCAGCAAATAAACGACTACATCTCTGCTAAGAATTTTTTAGCATCAATCAAGCTGTATTCAACATTGGCAACCCCGCCTTTTTCAGTTTTGGCGAGTTTTTCTTCAAGATCGTGTTGGTCAACGCGCAAGAAGGGCACCACTAAGTCTTTTGCCACAGTCTTACCATCCAGAATCTGTTGAGCCACCCAGAATGCCAAAGTAGAGACACCCGGGGCGATAGACACGGACATAGTTTCATAACCATTGGCATCTTTTTGCTCTTTCCACCAGAGCAACTCATCTTGGCGATTACCCATAATGATTAACGGCACAGGTCGACCCGCAGCTTTAAAGGCCTGAGCAGCACCGTAGCCGTCGCCACCTTGGGTAACAACTGCGGCAATCTCAGGCAGAGAAGGTAAGATACCGGCGACTGCTTTTTGTGCGACATCTTGCGCCCAGTCACCGTGAACAGACCCGGTTATCTTAAACTTGCCACTTTCTTTTACCCCAGTGTGAATGCCCGCACTGATTTCATCATCGACAAATACCCCTGCTAGACCACGAATTTCTAACAAATTACCGCCCTTGGGCAACTTCTCATTTAAATAGTCAATTTGTGACTGTCCCATGGCGGCAAAATCAACGGCAATGCGCCAGGCACAAGGGGCTGTTACGATACCGTCAAATGAAACCACGATGATACCCGCATCACAAGCTTGTTGTACTGCGCCGTTTAAGGCATCCGGGGAGGCGGCATTGATAACGATTGCATCGTATCCTTGAAGAATCATGTTTTGAATTTGTGCCGCTTGCTCTGTCACTTGGTTTTCAGCAGTAGTGAATGCATCAGCCGCGCCGATTACGCCATCGGCAACAGCTTGTTGGCCATTTTTTTGCCAGCTGTTGAGCATTGCCTGACGCCAAGAGTTACCAGCGTAGTTATTCGACAGTGCAATTTTTTTATCTGATGTATCGGCAAGCACACCAAGAGGGGCCAGCGATAAGCTGAGTGCGACAGAGGCGATCATTAATTGAACAGTTTTCATTTTATTGTATCCTCCAGAGGATTGTTCGGCGCCGGTTGGTTGAATGTGCGGCCGGTGGCGATGAGTTTTTAGTCTTATTTTTTAAGGACGCTTTATAAAATTTATAGAAGTATCCTTAGTCTCACTGCTAGGATAGAAAATCATCGTTTTCTTGTATGCAGGGCAAGGCGTTTTTGTATGGCGCGCATTCACTTGACTGAATGCGGATATCCGCAAGCAGCAGGATTATTGGGTTGATATAAGCGAATTTCTGCGTTGGTTTTTTCTGGTGATAGTTAGGGTACTTGAATCTTTTTCAGGGGGGCTTCTCTAACCAAAGATCTAATTCTACCTGTCGAGCTCGAGTCCTTCGATGTTTAATAAACCCTTGAAAGTGCTACAGCGACCGCACGGGTACGTGAGTTGTAAGAGTGGAGCCACACCTTGTGCTGTGGCTTTTGCTGCAATCACCAGTTTGTCAGGGGGTCTTTTCTAACCAAAGATCTAATTCTACCTGTCGAGCAGCCAGCCCTTCGATGTTTAATAAACCCCTTGAAAGTGCTACAGCGACCGCACGGGTACGAGAATTATAAAGGGGAGCCATACCTTGTTCCGTCTCTTTCCCTTCAATCACCAGTTTGTCATAGAGATGTTTAAGACGACTTTGTACTCCACGGGTCGACATATTACGCATCGCTGCGATTGAACTATCTGTCATTCCAAGGGCGATATCATATAACACTTCATACTCGGCATCGGTTAAACCCTCCAGCACGTTTTCGGTGCGCAGTTGGATACCTCGTACTTCTCTATCGACAATACACTGGTCTTGAAGAAACACCCCACGTACCGCTAATTCTAAACTTTCCTCACTGGCAGATTTTATTAAATAGCCGTATACCGCGCCTTTAGGAACAATTCTAGACACGCCTCGCACATAAGCTTCTCCAGAGTAATTGGACCAAAATAGGATGCGGGTTTCTGGGGCAAATCGCCAAATTTCTCTGGCCGCTTCAACACCATTGGTGCGTTTCATTTGCAAATCCATGACCACTGAGTCAATCTGGTGCGCACTGACTAACTCAATGGCGACATCACCGTCATCTGCTTCATAAATGTGATCTAATTCAGGCAATGCATGGGTGATAGCATCGCGTAAATAGGAGCGATGCAGCGGGTCATCCTCGGTGATTAGCACATTCATCATCATTTCCTCAGGTCATTGATTAATTGGTAGTGTCGCCGACACCCTGAATAGCGTTTAAGGGAATATCCAGTACCACTTGGGTGCCAAGATGATCGCCTGTATTGACAAAACTCAGTTTCGATGAGACTAACGCTGCTCTCGCTTTCATATTCTCTATACCACTGGCGCGCATCTCTGCATCGGTACTGATGCCACCGCCATCATCGATAATTTCAATACGCAAGCTGCTGCGAAATTTTGCAATATTGATCCGCACAAAACTGGGACGACTATGCTTTACCGCGTTGTTGATGGCCTCTTGCACGATCCGAAAAATAGTGGTGCGCTGGGAGGTGGCGGCAGTATCCAGATAGTCATCACTTTTATCGACCACCACAGTGGTGATAGCGGGTGTGATACCTGCTACTGATCGTTCGAGTTGGGCTTCTACCCCCTGTGCAAAACCAAATAGATCCAGCACACCGGGCTTAGTATCTTCAATAATATTGCGCAGTTCTTGCAGGCAAGTATCAACCTTTTCTTCGAGCAACAGCAGATCGGCGGCTTCCACTTTTCCACTGAGGCGCAAGCGAGAGAGATGGCGCAACAATCGAGTCAACTCCGCCAGTGTCTGATCGTGCAAATCCATCCCGAGTCGTTTTCGCTCTTGCTCCATACCTTGGGTCAGTCGCAGGGCACCTAAGCGCAACATTTCTTCGCGGTTGAGTGCCTGAGCTTCTGCAATGGCCGCTTTTTTGGCGGCTTCTGCCTGGGATAGCGCATAAAAGAATGGCGCCAGTAAATCGGCGATGTGCTTCGCTATATCTATATCATGTTCCGAGTAAAAATTCTTTTTATGATTACTGATACTCAAGGCACCTAATAGCGCGCCATTAACATACAGGGGCACATGTACTCGGCTACGCAGTTTGGCATCATAGATAGGCGCGTCAAATGCGCCCTCAAAATGGAATCTATCGTCTTCTATCGCATCCCCTGTTAACAGGTGGGGTACTTCCCCTAACAGTAGTGCGCGAATTGGGCTTTTGACAATCGGTCTTGCACCGCCTACTAACTGTCCCCACTGGGTTTCTACGCCGACTTCGTAAGAGAAACTATCTTTGCCATTGCTCAGGATAATGGCTATATCCATATGGTCAAATTTAAACAGCTGGTGAACTTCGCCGGCTATTTGGCGCAACGCACTTTGATAGTCTAGTTGTCCTGCGATTGCTCTGGAGATTGCCAATAATCTTTTTAGTAGTGTTTCTTGAACAAAATCATCCATTAATCTCTCCTATTATTAAGGTATTAAAGCATAGTTAAACATTCCTCGTGAACCGTTGTAGAGGCGTAACTAGGTGAATGCCCGATGCCGCTTGTGCGGATACCCGTAGTGAGGGTTGTATTTAGCGCTAGCAAAGGCACGGATAATGAGGCAGACAAATAAATTTTATCCGGTAATATGGGAAAAAATCAATAGGCCCTATGTTTTTCGGTTTCAAAAGACCATCAGACAGGCTGAAGGCAGGGCTAATCAGGTTTATTACCGGTTTATTAGGTCTGTAGGCCCGGCTATTCGAATATTCCCAAGACCAGCTAATATGGAGAGTAACCAGTTGAATAACAGCATTATTGTGCACGACGATCGTTTTTTAGAATTGTCTCTATCTACCGTAAAACTTGAAAAACTGTGTTCTTCAATGCGGTGGGCAGAGGGGCCTGTTTATTTCCCCGTCGGTGACTACTTGTTATGGAGTGATATCCCCAATAATAAAATGTATCAGTGGGTAGAAGGATTGGGGCGACGTCTATATCGCGGAGCATCGAATAATAGCAATGGCAGCACTCGCGATCTACAGGGACGATTGATCACTTGTGAACATCTGACCCGACGTGTCACTCGTACCGAACACGATGGCACCATTACAGTGCTGGTCGATCAATACCAAGATAAACCGCTTAATTCGCCCAATGATGTAGTGGTGAAATCTGATGGGACTATTTGGTTTACGGATCCTCCCTACGGGATTTTGAATGATTACGAAGGGTTAACCGCTGAGCAACAACAAGCGGGCTGTTATGTCTATCGTTTCGATCCTGAAAATAACCAACTATCGGTGGTGGTAGAGGACTTTGATAAACCTAACGGATTGGCCTTTTCACCCGATGAAAAAACCTTGTATATTTCAGATACGGGCTTGTCGCATCGTTCAGACGGGCCACACCACATACGAAAATTTGACGTGATTGATGGACATAAGCTGACCAACGGCCAAGTTTTTGTCGACATTGAACATGGCGTCGCCGATGGTTTTCGCCTAGATGTTGAAGGCAATGTTTGGACCAGCTGTTCGACGGGGGTACTTTGTTATTCACCTCAAGGTATTTTGTTAGGGGAGATACCCGTGCCAGAAACAGTGGCAAACCTGGAGTTTGGCGGCCCCCAAAGAAACCGCTTATTCATCACCGCGTCCAGTTCGTTATATGCGATTTATGTTGCCACATCGGGATTGCGTTAACTTCTTAATATTCAGCTATTAGTTATTGATTTTTCTGAGAATGTAATGCTGTGATAGACAGAGCACTGCATCTCATTTGACCAAAAATCAGGGGCTAGTTGAGCCTTTTGTTTTAGCTGTTCAACAAATTGTTGAGGGTCTGGTAATTGTTGCCACACGGAAGGTAAAAAGGTCGCCTGTTTATCTTGGTAGCGTAAGATTAGCCCGTCAATTCCCGGTTTTAACTGAGTCAGTAATTGCTGTTGGCTAGTGACCTCAATCGATTCAGGGGTGCTTAATATAGAAATTTCAATAATGACCTGTGCGAACTCCGCAGCGCTAAGCGGGGGGAAGCGCGAGTCTTTAAAGGCCGCTAGGTAGGCGTTGCGACACAGACTTTGATAGAGAGAACCGTTCACTTGTAAATTGCCGATACAACCGCGCAATTGCAACAGTTGGTTGGGGCTGCTATCGGGGATTTTCAAACTGACAAAACAAGCTTGTTGAGACTGTAAGTAAGCTTTGTCACTGTCGATGCTAAGGCTGCTGGTTTCGTTTAGAGCATCGGCGATTGCCTGCCGAGCCAGTGCCAGCATATATTGCCTTTGGGTTTGACTGAAAGTCGGTGTTAAAGCGAAGGCACTATAACCGACGACCGACTCTCGGTTAGTGCCAGTATCACCTGAATTACAATAACCCAATTGTTCAATGTTTAGTAAAAATTGTTCACTGTGACTCAACAGTGCATTCAACGGATAACAACCACAGGCTTGGCGCGGGGTAATATTACTCTGGGCCGCTTTGATTTTTTCAATGGTTTGAGTGTCGGTTTGCATCGCTTGGTGGTAGGGGTGAAAGTGACTTAAATCAGAGCTGATAATCAATAAGTTTTTATCATCTTGCAATAAGTGCTGCATCAAATCTGCAGTTTGCGCGGTAGCTTTACCGCCCACGACAATGGGCACAATCGGCAAGTCTTTTAAGCCTATGCACTGTAACAGTGGCAGTTGCAATTCCAGCGAATGTTCCAAAGCATGCGCCTTATCGAAATACTTGAGTAGCTTTAGCTCGATCAATTGCTCGGTATACTGAGTATCTAAATTAATATCCCCCAGTGGCGTACGCCAACGTTGCGCATCGATGGCCGCGGTGAAATCAAACGCCTCGGTGTGGGCGGGCCCCAGTATAATAATACGCTGGTAGTAAGACAGGTAGGGGCGAACTCTGTTGAAGGCCAGCGCGGCAATCGCGCCAGAATATCGCAGCCCCGCATGGGGGACAATAATCGCCTGAGGTCTACTGCCGGTACAGGGGTTGGTTGCTAACAAGCCCATGGTTAAGTCTTTCAGTTGTTTAGGGTCTGCAGGATAAAACGAGCCGGCGACGGCACAGCTTTTTAATTTCATACAAGTATCGCCTTTAACCATAGTAAAATATGACTATAGTCTTAAATGAGCGTTATGGAAAATTTATCATCAATCATGTCGGCGAGTAATAAAGTTACCTACTAGACTTTAGTGATATCAGCAGATCGCCAATCGTTAACCAAGACAGCTCTCAGCCAAGAACGGCCCTTTTATTATTGTTTATCTCGTACTAAATCTAGCG
>JABSRA010000102.1 GCA_013215445.1 Oceanospirillaceae bacterium | reverse complement strand
ATTCACTTCGCATTCTTCCGCGGATTTGACCGCTTAGTTATCCACAGGGAACATCTGAGGACTTATTCGCTACTTCCCTAACGGCCAATTCAGACTTTTTTGTATTTTATAGATTTCATATAAATGGATTAGACATATGTTTGCAGACTTTTTATACTTTTATTGATTCTTTATGCGCAGCGTTCAGCAACCTCAGATTTCAACAGTAGTTAGTTGATGCACATTTATAGTGAGGATAATGCCATTACTATTACTTTATCTAAACGATCACTATTGTTAAGTATCAGTGGGATACTCATTATCGGGGCGATTGTGCTGGTACAATCGCCAACTATTGGCTTCTACAATCGCCTCTTGGGGCAACCTGTACTGGCGGGCTTTCAAACCTCAATAACCTTAAATGATTATCAAATGCTCAACGCTAAAGGACAAGTGGTCAGCTGGCTAGACTACGCCGACAAACCTCTTTACTTAACCACTGGATTTACGCTATGTCCTTACAGCTGTCCGGCGACCATGGTTTTCTATCAAAAACTGGCGGACATTCTCGAAGATCGAGCAGCATTTGCCTTACTGACCATCGACCCGAATAATGATAAACCCAAGGTTTTATTGCATTACTTAGGTAAATTTAACCCCGAATTTATCGGTCTCTATATTAAAAATCCGGACAATTTCAAACGTGCTATCGCAGATTTAAAACAATCGGTACAGGACATACCTGGCAAACAGAATATTATTCACAGTAATTTTATATATTTACTGCACCCAAAGTTAAAGGGATTAGTGATCTATAACCGGCAGGACTTAGACCTTTTTATTGAGGACTTTGAACGTATAACCAATATCTAACAGGTGATTTCATGAAAACTAATACGGCCTCACATGTGCAGCAATATTTAGATAAAAAAACGTTAGATGACGCAATTTGGTCCGACAAGTTCATGCTGGTAGTGCTGAGCCTGCACTTACCTTTTATATATTTCATAATACCTAGCGGCTACGACAGCCATATACAGGGGGCTGTGCCGGCAACTTTAGCCGTTCTCGCAAGCCTATGTACCTTTTATGCGGCCAAGGGCACACTCGTAAGTCGAGGTGTCATCGCTACCAGTTTGATGATTATGTCTATGGTAGTAATAATGCAGCAAATGGGAAGAATTGAAATGCACTTTCATATTTTCTCAGTGCTGGCCTTTCTAATCATCTGGCGCGATTGGAAAGTAATGCTTATCGCCGGCCTGGCTATCTCAATACACCACTTAGTCAGTGTGCCACTGCAACTCAGTGGTATGACCATTGGCGGCTTACCATACACCCCCTATGGTCTAAATTGCGATTGGCCAACTTTCTTTTTACACGCGACTTTTGTCATTTTAGAGACGGGTATCTTGGTCTACTTCTCGATTAGAATGCGCGAGCAATTTACCTTGGCAAACCATGTCATCGCCAGTGTCACAGCATCGGCCAATGATAGAGATATCAGTATAGATTTATCCATCATCAAAACCCGCTCAGAGGAAGACAAAACGTTTGTACATTCTCTCGAGGGTTTTTATGGCATGATTCGCGATACCATTAATAATTTTCAAAGCTCATCCAAGCAATTATCTGTCCTGGCCAATCAATCCTCAGGGATAGCGACCAGCAATCAAAGCCAATTAAATGATCAAAATGATTACATAGAGTCTGTGGTCTCTGCCGTTCGCGAGATGAGCTTGACCATTGCAGAAATAGCTGACTCTACACTAAAGGCTTCTGAGGCCTCTAAAGACGCCAAGCAACTCTCTGTGACAAGTACCAGCAAAGTCAATGACGCAGTCAATCAGATGCTGCACCTCACGGAACAAATGAATCAAGTCAAAGTAGTTATCGATAAACTTGCCTCGGCCACCCAAGAAATCAGCAATACTACCAATGTTATTCGTAGCATTGCAGAACAGACCAACCTATTAGCCCTTAATGCAGCGATTGAGGCGGCTAGAGCGGGTGATCAAGGCAGGGGCTTTGCCGTCGTTGCAGAGGAAGTTCGCTCTCTTGCTCAGCGAAGTAGTGCCGCTACAGAAGATATCAATCTGGTGGTAGAAAACCTCAAGTTATCGGCTGAAGAAGCGGTCGTTATGATGGAAGAAGGGCAACTTCAAAGCCAGCAAACAATTTCGGTAGCCGGTGATACCAATGCAATGCTGAACGAGGCCTCCTCTGCTATTAGTTTGATCAGTGATATGAGTGAACAAATAGCCGCCTCAATCGAAGAGCAGCGTGTCGTCTCAGAGAAAATCAGCGAAGATATGGAGTTCATTCGCACCTCTAACCTTGACGCTCAAGATAAGGCCTTGCAATCCAACCAGATTGCGGCAGAAGTATCGGACATGGCGGGACATTTATTATTGACCGCCGACACCCTTAAAACCTAACAGCCGATTGGCAAGCCCTGCTTAAGCCCCACACCCTTCCAGCTCTTGGTTGTGGGGAAGTCTAAAAACCCAGATTCTCAATAGGGAAACGCGGCCCTTATCCAACCATCTGCATACACAGATGGGTGCTCAGCTTTCTGTTAAAACCTAAGCACACTAAGCAGCACACAGATGAATTCTCGGTTGCCTATTAACAATTTTCACCAGACACAAACTTTAGCGCCATGCAAAACCTAAACAGACCACGCCCTGCTCAGGTACTTCTTAAAAGGAGCCACTTGCCCTTTTCACCCATAATTTGAGGTTATGGATAGATTGTATCAATGGCAAAAGTGATAAATGTGAGTATTATGAAGACGGACTTACGCTTCAACCCTCGAGCATGACAGTGGTGGCATACTAATTATGGCCAACAAACATCACCGACAGGAACCCCTCGTGTACCTCAGATTTGAAACGGACTTAAAATTTAACCCCAGCAGTTGCAATAAAGGTATATTTGCTGCGATGGGAAATTTAAAAAAACAAGATTCAATGCGCTTAGATGAGCACATCTCTTTTATTCATATCGCCAATTGGTTTAACCGGCAATTAGCCAATCCAATTTGCTTCGAAGGAGGGCGATTTAGTGGCATGCAATTTAAGGCCCAATGCTGGTTCAAATTAAATTCAAAGAATGATGAATATCTACAAAAATCGGCAATGGTGGCTAAATTATTACAAAAGTACCACATCTCGGTAAAGGTAATCTTACACTCAGACCCAGGAGAAATAGCCTATGAGGATGCTCGGCAAATTGTGGTGATCAATGTCGCTTAAACAGCAGATAGGCGCGATCAATTGCTGATGATCCCCAAGCCTAAACCATCATTAGCAGATTGAGAGCACAGTATATCGCTAGAAATATAGGGCAAGTATGCAGCGCACGACTCGCCCTAAACGTTAGGCCTCGATCAAGCCATAGTCACGATCAAGAATGGCTATGATTTCCGCTTTTGGATCCGCTGGTACCTGTACCTTTTTGCCGGTAATTGTTTCAGCTATACGTATATAGGTGTCACTGACAGCCAATATTTGCGCTTCGCTTAGTTCAATACCCGCCGCCATTTCCAAGCGCTCAGGCATTTTATCTTTGGCCAATAGCAACTCAGGATTAGGCACACTAGCCAGTAGCATCTGACGAAAACCCTCTTTGGAATTTTCGATAATTTCACCTTGATGGTAGGCTTTTTCATCCCATATACGAGATGAGTCAGGTGTTCCTACCTCATCGATATAAATGAGTTCATCATTGCCCTGCAGATCTTTCACATAGCCAAACTCAAACTTAGTATCGACAAAAATTTGCTCAACCCCAGCCAATTGCTCTGTTATAAGATTGAAGCCCTCTGTGAGCAATTTCTCATAAAGATCCACATCTGCCACTGAGTTAAACTTGAAAGCATCGAGGTTGTTGATGATGTTATCACGACTAATATTGACATCATCGACTTCCGGTACATCACTTATACCTGTGATGATACCTTTGGTAGAAGGGGTTATCAGTAATTCAGGTAATTTCTGATTGGACTCTAATCCCTCGTCTAGGGCAATGCCACAAAAATCTCGCGTGCCTTTAGCGTAAGCCCGCCACATACTGCCGGTAATATAGTTACGGGCTATCGCCTCAACCATCACGGGACGTGCCTGGCGTACTATCCAGATGTAGGGATGAGGTACATCGACAATATGATTACTGGCCAAGCCCGCTTGATTAAAACAGTTAAACCAATGGGCAGAAATTGCATTTAAAGCCGCGCCTTTACCAGGCACCCCATTTAAACCATTCTCGCCTTTCCAAATACATTCAAAAGCCGAAATTCTATCACTGATAATCATAATTGCCAGCGGGGTATCAGTCGCTATATTATAGCCTTTCTCTCTAATCAGTCTGCTGCTATCTGCTGCCGTTAATCTATAAACTGATCTTACCTTACCGCTGTGAACAGGACCGCTTACTTTGATCGCTAAATCATCATTCACATCCATTACTTTATAAGTGCTCATTGGCTCTCCAAAATTTTCTTCACCTTAAATGGTAAAAAATCATTTACTTTATATCTAACTTTTTAAGAATTTATTCACTTATCGACAAAATCTCAAATAACTTTGCGAAACCTAACCAAAAACACCCACAATTGTGGGTGTTTTAAGTCAAGCTATCTTAAGCTCTTGGGATACTGTCTTTAATTCTCCACAGTAGCTCTTCGGCAGGAATCAAATCAGCTTCTTGCCCTTTTTTATCTAAAACAGTGATATAGGTAGCTTTACCACGATTGGTTAGCTTTAGCTGATAGGCGGCTGTTAGCTCATACAAATTAGTGTCCTTATTAAAGAAACTACTGTTCAAGCCACGATTGAAGTTATAGATAACTTTTCCACCTAACCATATTTTGAAACCGTCTTGGTTAGCCGGATGATCGGGATCCAGTAATCCGATCTCTTTGCTGGATCTGCCTTGCCCCTTTGCACTATAGGCAATATTATCACCTTGAGTAATTTCATCATCATCACCAAAACCCAAAGAAGACAAGGTTAACGGCCCGCGATCAGTGTGTAGCCAATCAAAAAAGCCACTGCCTGTGTCTGCCTCTCCAGGTGTCAATGAAGTAAAGGTCAGATAAAAGGTATGACCAGCCTTATCTTTGGTACCAACGTCTATCTCATTTGCCTTAAGCGAGTTATCGACCAAACGCCAAGTATTGTCTAAATCACCGGATATTCTTAATGCTGGCTTACCATTGGCATCACGACCAAATAATACCGTGCCCTCTTTTGCAGAGCGCTTAAAGGTACTCGCCAATAAACCATTATTTTCAGAACTGTAGCTCGCTTTACTCATAAAACGCAGCAATTCATACAGCATATCGTCTTTGTAGGAGACACTTTTAGATTCTGTTTGCCAATCTATTGTCGATATTTCTTGATCAACTGGATAGCGAACATGCGCCATACTGATCACAGTGCGTTGAGGATCTTTTAAGTCTTGCTGCAGTTTAATTCTAATTTTGTTTTTATTGGCACCTTTAACATCTTGGAAAGTTAACTTTTTAACCCAACCATCAACCACACTTAACTCTTGTCCCTTGATAATAATCCAATCACTATCAATGATACCCGAGCCTGGATTGATATTGGATATACCCAAGTTATTGAATTCCATAAACTGCTGGGCTTTGGGCCATATCTGCTGAATAGGAGCATCAACCAATAATACTTTACCCTTGCCATCGCGCTTTAGGTTTACGCTTTCTGAGCCAGAATCCGCGTAAAAATATTCGGGGCGCTTCACAGCATCAATCGTTTTACTACTGGATAAATTGACCTGCGGGATATGCATGATATCTCGGGTTTGCTTGACAGTCAGTTGCTCTGGAATTTTTAAGCGAGGTACCGATGTCACCTGTTGATAAGATTTACTACGATCGTAAATTAAACCACTTTCTCCATAGAGCGGATTTTCTGGCAAATAACTACAACCAGAGACGAATACCACACTCAACAGCATTGCAACGCTTAAACGCTGCCTTGAAAAGACATTAAGCACCGCACTATCAACTCCTTGCACTACTTTACTTAAATTCATTTCTTGAAAGTTATTATTTTTTTGCTGATATTTCATACAACCTCGAATCTGATTTTAGCATTTTTTAGCACAATCAACCTGTTAAGTAAAAATGGCGATCTCACTGCTATAGGGTTATTACCCCTGGTATTCAATTTTTTCCCTGCGCCATAACCTGACAAAAAGATTATTTTCGCTGCTTATGGCTGGGGGTAAAAATGCATCTACACTAAATTATTGCCCTGCATTGCTTTTAACAATGGCGCATGATGCCCTTTGGTTAGCGGGGTCAGTGGCAGGCGAATACCCTGCTCCATAAGCCCTAACTGAGCGACAGCCCATTTGATAGGAATGGGATTAGACTCCATAAATAATTGCTGATGCAATGACATTAACTGGTCGTTGAGCGCTCTGGCCTTCAGCGCTTCGCCGGCGATTGCCAGTTCACAGAGCTGTGACATCAATAGTGGCGCTACGTTCGCAGTCACCGAAATATTACCATGCCCGCCTGCCAGCATTAATTCAACCGCGGTAATATCGTCACCGGAGTAAACGGCAAAACCTTCAGGGGCGTTGGCAACTAGCGATTTGTTGCGTTCGACATCGCCGGTAGCATCTTTAATACCGACAATATTTTTACAATCTCGAGCTAGACGTAAACAGGTTTCCTCCTGCATATCCGCCACCGTACGCCCGGGAACATTGTAAAGTATCTGGGGAATATCAACCGCCTCGGCGATGGCTTTAAAATGTAAATACATGCCCTCTTGAGTCGGTTTGTTGTAATAGGGAACAACGGAGAGACATGCATCTACACCCATTGCCTTAGCGGCTTTCGAAAGCTCGATAGCCTCTTTAGTATTATTCGCCCCAGTACCTGCAATCACCGGAATTCTACCGGCAACTACCGTCACCACCCGCTTGATAACTTCACAGTGCTCGCTCGGACTCAATGTTGCCGATTCGCCAGAAGTACCAACAGCAACAATCGACTTGGTTCCATTCTCTATATGAAATTCAACCAGTTTATCCAGTGCAGACCAATCAATCTCACCGTTAATTGTCATAGGGGTAACAAGTGCAACAATACTGCCGGTAATCATTTTCATCTCCATTGTGACCTTAAACACATTATCCGTTTAGGCCTAATTTTTAATTGTCTGTCATGATGTTATAGGGGTGCTGCAAAGGCTGTGTATATTGCCTGAATGTTGAATTCAAAAGCAGCCACTTAACAGACATAGATTGCTATCATTTTGCCCGCTATTCTAGCTTAATTCACCGCACTTTGAGTAGTGATATCATGGATTATTTACCCGATAGATTAAACTGCTTGTAAATTTGCTCATATTTGTCGAGCGCCCTGGATAAATACCGAGTAATATCAATTTTATTTATATTATTAACTATCTTGGAGAGCCTGATGTCCTTATCAGTCGGTGATAAAGCGCCCTTATTTAACTGTAAAAATCAGCGGGGAGACGATATATCTCTCAGTGATTTAGCCGGTAAAAAAGTCATACTGTACTTTTATCCGAAGGACTCTACACCTGGCTGTACCGTTCAGGCATGTAATTTAAGAGATAATTTTGAGGAGCTATCCGCCCAGGATTATGTCGTGCTAGGCGTCAGTAGCTGCTCAGAAAAGCGCCATAACAATTTTATCGCCAAAAACAGCTTACCTTTTGATCTGCTAATGGACGAAACACAACAGCTGCAAAATTTATACGGCGTGTGGCAATTAAAGAAAACGTTTGGCAAGGAGTATATGGGCACGGTACGCACTACCTTTATCATTGACGAAACAGGAATTATCACGCAAATTATTAACAAAGTTAAAACCAAAGAGCACTGGCAGCAGATCAGCCAGCCGTAAAAGGAGCAAGAGCATTCTTCTAGGGATGTTCTTATATGGCCTCTAAATTCTAAGATACAGGAGCGAATCAATGTCTTACGCAGGTAGTACCGGCAACGTTATCGCCGCACTTTGCAATATTTTATTCCCGGGCCTCGGGCAACTTATTCAGGGACGTTTACTCTTTGCAGCTTTCCTCTTTGTGACTATCACAGTGGGTTACTGGTTTTGGTTTTTAATTTTTCCCGGCATTATTGCCGCGCTACTGCACTTGTTTAGCATCATTAATGCCGCTACTTATAAAGCAATGGATTGAACAAAGAGCACCTAAACAGCCCTTAATACCATCAACTACAGCGAAACCAAATAGTCATTAGAATGTAATACAGTCGCGTACTCACCCTGCAGATTAGCTAACGACATAGCGTGCACTTGTGCGGCACTGCACGCTTTACCAAAGTAGTCACGCTTATCAAAGCAGAAGCAGGCATCTTCTAAGACCGTGACTGCAAATCCTAAATTACTGGCGGTACGCACGGTAGATTCAATCGAATTATTGGTTGCAACGCCCACTATCAATAGGGAATTAACCTTTAAACGCTGTAAATCCTGCTCGGTGGTATTTTTCACAAACGCACAAGGTACCGTTTTTTCGATCAAATACTCGCCTTGCTCCGGTAAGAATAATGGCTTCAAGGAAAATCCAGACTGGTGGGGCCAAAAAACAGAATCAACCTCTGCAGAGCGATGCACAATATGAAACACTGGCCATTTGTGATCTCGCCAGTGGGCGAGAACTTTAAGCATCACCGCCTCTGCATGTGGGTTGTTTCTCTGGCCTAATTTAGGATGATCTATACCTTGCTGTTGATCGATAATCAGTAGTGCTACCGACATTTATTTCCCCGTATAACTCTCAAAAAAAAGCAACGCCTCTGTAACAGTCAGGCATTGCCAGATAGAATGAATGATCAGCCGCTGAGTAAACTTAGGTTTTCACCCTCACGACTGAATAATTTACGCCACTACTTTAATCGGCTTTATAGCAGAGTAGCTAACGGCCGTTAATAGCGCCTGCAAGGTTGCATTAGAAGTATCTTCATCTTGAGCAACGCCGGTAAATACCTGCGAATCAATTTTGACCTGAATACAGGCCAGCGCCTGAGCGTTAGTGCCGCGATCAAGGGCGTGCTGATCATATTGTAATACTTCTATTTCACAGCCAAAGTGCCGATTTAGTGCATCACAGATTGCCTCTAATGCGCCCGCCCCCACCCCTTGATATTCATTACCGGCAAACGAGAACGTTGCATTAACCTGATGATCTTGGGTATGTAAATCATAACTCTGTAAGCGCCACTGATCATTGACTTGAACAAAATTTTGATCGTAAATATCCTTAATATGCTGCGGAGTAATTTCCATCTTCCGCTGTTCGGCGGCACTCTGTACTAATTTACTTAAGACCGCATGCATCCACTTGGGTAATTCAATGCCGAAGTCACGCTCTAAGACCAGTGCGACACCACCTTTACCACTTTGACTGTTAATTCGCACGACCGCCTCATATTCACGACCGATATCCCGGGGATCAATCGGCAAATAGGCGACCTGCCAGTGCTCCAAATCATGTTTTTTATGGTAGTTGATAGATTTACGGATCGCATCTTGATGACTACCCGAGAAAGCGGTATAGACTAATTCACCAGCCCAGGGATGACGCTCTGCCACTTTTAACTCAGTGCAATATTCAACCACTTCAATGATTTCAAGAATATTGGATAAATCCAGCTTAGGATCGACCCCCTGAGAATACAAATTCATCGCCATAGTAACAATATCCATATTACCAGTGCGCTCTCCATTGCCTATTAACGTGCCCTCCACTCTATCGGCGCCTGCCATCACTCCCAATTCGGCGGCGGCAACACCACATCCGCGATCATTGTGCGTGTGAAGGGAGATCCGTACTTTTTGACGGTTGAGCAACTTGCGGCAGAAATATTCTATCTGATCGGCGTAGACATTGGGGCTGGTCATTTCTACCGTAGAGGGCAAATTAATGATAATACGCTCACTACCAGCCTCAAATACTGAACTCCACTGGTCAATCACCGCATCGCAAACCTCAACCGCATAATCCATTTCTGTGCCAGTAAAACTCTCGGGAGAATACTGAAAATGCCATAGAGTCTGCGGGTATTTCTCGGCATACTCACGTAATAAAATAGCGCCGTTGACCGCAATCTCTTTAATTTGCTCTTTATCTTTGGCGAATACCTGCTCGCGCTGTACGACAGAGGTAGAATTATAGACATGCACAATCGCCTGTTTGACCCCAACCAAGCTCTCGTAGGTCCGTGAAATAAGATCCTCTCGCGCCTGTGTTAGCACTTGGATAGTCACATCGCTCGGTATCAGGTCCCCTTCAATAAGTTTACGGACAAAATCAAAGTCTGCTTGGGAGGCAGAGGGGAAACCGACTTCGATCTCTTTAAATCCCAATTTAACCAGCAGTTCAAACATACGAGTTTTTTGTTCAACGTTCATCGGATTAACCAGAGCTTGGTTGCCATCGCGTAGGTCGACACTGCACCAATCAGGGGCCTTACTAATACGCTGATCCGGCCACGTGCGATCTGCTAAGGTTATCGTTGGAAAAACTTTATATTTACGATGATCAAACATTTCGATGCCTATAGATTAAATTAAACTGCTGATAGTGATAAACATTGATCGCAGTAGCCTGCGACCCGTAACGAACACCCTCAGGATATGAGGATTGTAACAAATTATTACAGATACTAATAATTATCCAAGTAAGGGTAAATTAACTTAGATTGACTAAACGCCATATGGCTTGTGGCCTCAACGTCCCTCTATTATAGACTGACTGTTGCGCAATAACTGATTCCATTCAAGACAACTAATTTGATTTGCGCAATATTTATTAAGAACCTATACTAAACTCATACTAATTATTGTGCAAGGTAAGCAGCCAATGAAAAATAACCCAACTATTGACCGACTTGACTTAAAAATATTGCGCGAATTACAAAAACATGGCGAACTATCCAATCAAGAACTGGCGGAGCGGGTTGGATTAACCGCAGCACCTTGCTCTAGACGGGTAAAAAACCTTGAAGAAACAGGGGTGATTGAAAGCCGAGTGATTCGCATCGATGCTAAGGCACTTTCTTTAAATCTTTTTGCCATTTTACACATCAGCATGGATAAACATATTCCCGAGCGCTTCGCTGAGTTTGAACGAACCATTAGCACCTTTGAGGAAGTGATAGAATGCTATTTAATCACCGGGCATGATGCGGATTACCAACTCAAAATAGCGGTTCCAGATATGGATAGTTACCATGATATCTTACTGGGCAAGATAACCCGCATCAAAGGTGTCAGCGGGGTAAAATCAGCCTTTATTATGCGTAAGATTGTGGATACTACCGCCCTGCCGTTAAAATACATCTCCGCTTAAACAAGCGTTAGCGAGCAGCAGATTGAATCTGAAATCACCGATTGCCAGTATTAATAATAACGGGCGTATTAACGCTTTTTTATCCATCAGTTAGATGCATTATAATCGTATAGGATATCACCATGTCTTCGTATTTCTCTAGAATTGTCAGTTTGATTATCAGCCTTTGGATCGCCAAAGTTTTTTTATTTTCGCTACCTTACAAATTTACCAATCATCCTGATACACAGCACATTTTCAGCACCATAGGCACTTGGATGAGCGATACTATCGCCGTTGGAGCCGGTGAGTTTTTCAGTCAATACGCCGCCTACATCGTCGGCTCATTTGAGCTGATTGCCGCCAGCATATTACTAATCGCCAGTGCCATTTGGCTGTTAAGCGCACTAAATATTCTCAATAAAAGCACAGTCTATCAACCGCTGTATTTCTTCGGCGGCCTACTTTCAAGCGCCATCATGTTCGGCGCAGCTTTCTTTCATCTTTTTACCCCGCTGGGTATAACCGTGATACATAATGGTGTCAGTGATGGTGGCTCGCTATTTTATGCGGCAATTTCAATATTAGTGCTGGGTGCGCTATTAGCTTTATTAAACATCCCGAAGCGAAAGACATAATTTAGATTCGCAAATAAATTTTTACACATTTTATTCCCGTCAGGATTTAACATGAAAAAACTCTTCATTGTTGCCATTGTGATAACATTGGCAGCCACATTTTATCTACTCGGTTTCGATCAGTATCTATCCCTCCAGGGACTTAAAGATAGTCAGCAACAGATTAACCAACTCAATGAGCAACAGCCGGTACTCGTCGCGCTGGCTTTCCTCGCGCTTTATGTGCTGGTCACGGCACTGTCTATTCCCGGTGCAGTAATACTAACCTTGGCAGCGGGTGCCTTTTTCGGGGTTGTATGGGGCACTATCATTGTCTCTTTTGCCTCCAGTATTGGTGCGACCATTGCCTTTTTAGTGGCGCGTTATCTGTTTAAAGAATCGGCCCAAAAACGTTTTGCCAGCAAGCTTCAGGCAATTAATCAAGGCATCGAAAAAGAGGGGGCTTTCTATTTATTCAGTTTGCGCTTAGTGCCTCTGTTCCCCTTTTTCATGATCAATTTAATCATGGGGCTCACCCCCATTCGCACCTTTACCTTCTACTGGGTGAGCCAAGTGGGCATGCTCGCCGGCACCATTGTGTATGTCAATGCGGGCACCCAACTAGCCCAACTTGATAGTCTCGCCGGCATACTCTCACTGCCTCTATTACTGTCGTTTATCTTACTGGGGGTTTTTCCCATTATTGCCAAAAAGATCACCGAGCAAATACAGCTAAAAAAAGTGTACGCTAAATGGCAAAAACCGAGCAAATTTGATCGCAACATCGTCGTCATTGGCGGGGGGGCCGCAGGGCTAGTCAGCTCATATATTGGCGCGACGGTAAAAGCCAAAGTCAGTTTAGTAGAGGCGCATAAGATGGGTGGTGATTGCCTTAACTACGGCTGTGTTCCCTCTAAGGCACTGATTAAAAGTGCAAAAATAGCCCAGCAGATTCGCAACGCAAGTGATTACGGCCTCGATCTAGATCGAGACCAACTGCAGAGTATCCCCTTTAGCTTTAAAGCGGTAATGCAACGTGTCCACAACGCCATTGTCCAGATCGAGCCCCACGACAGTGTTGAGCGCTACCGCAATTTAGGGGTTGACGTCATTTGTGGATACGCGAAAATCATTGATCCTTGGACCGTTGAAATCAAACTCGACACTGGTGAAATACAACAATTGACCACTCGCTCAATTATCATTGCAGCGGGGAGTAAACCACGTATACCCGATATTGAAGGGCTGCAAGAGACGGGCTATCTAACCAGCGATACGCTGTGGGAGGCATTGGCACAGTATGAAAAAATCCCGCAAAAGATGATTTTGTTAGGGGGCGGTCCCATTGGCTGTGAACTCGCACAGAGTTTTTCACGCTTAGGAGCCACTGTTATTCAGGTAGAAAAGCACTCGCGTTTATTGCGCCAAGAAGACCCTGAAGTATCGCAAATAGCCCACGAATCACTCACTGCTAGCGGTGTTGAGGTGCTCACTGAGCACCGTGCACTGCGCTGTGAAACAAAAGATGGCACTAAATATTTAATAGTAGAGTATCAAGGTACTGAAAGAGCACTCGCCTACGACGTGCTTATCTGTGCGGTAGGCCGCGAAGCCAGGCTTAGTGGCTATGGGCTGGAAGAACTCGGGGTAAATACAGCAGAGACTGTCGTTACCAACCAGTACTTGCAGACTGTTTTTCCTAATATTTATGCTGCTGGAGATGTCGCTGGCCCCTTCCAGTTTACCCACAGCGCAGCCCATCAAGCGTGGTATGCTGCCGTTAATGCACTGTTTAGTCCCTTTAAAAAGTTTAAGGCAGATTACCGGGTTATTCCGCGCAGCACCTTTTTAGACCCTGAAATTGCCCGAGTGGGACTCAACGAGCAAGAGGCAAAAGTGCAAAACATCGATTATCATGTCACTAGGTTTGAAATGAGTGAACTGGACAGAGCCATCGTGGATGGCGCAACTAAAGGTTTTGTTAAAGTGCTAACAGTGCCGGGTAAAGATAAAATACTGGGTGTCACCATTGTCAGTGAGCAAGCTTCTGAGTTACTGGCTGAATATGTATTAGCGATGAAGCACAACTTGGGCCTCAATAAAATATTAGGGACGATTCACACCTACCCAACGATGTCTGAGGCCAATAAATATGCAGCGGGCGTATGGAAAAAAGCCCATGCGCCACAGCGCATATTAAATTTGTTAGAAAAATTCCATCGCTACCGTCGTTCATAATCAGTACTAAGGAAGCAGCGAACAAGTCACAGACGCCCCAGGCATACAGGATTGTTTGTGATTGAGGCAATGGCTACAGGCGGGCTGGTTGCCAACATGGATGTTGGTACTTAGATTTTGCATGGAGCTAAAAATCTGTGCCCGGCGAAAGCCATTAACAAAGAGCACGAACTATCCTGTACGCCCCGTAGGGTACTTACGTTTTTAAAGAAAGC
>JABSRA010000101.1 GCA_013215445.1 Oceanospirillaceae bacterium | reverse complement strand
GAGGTCATTTTCTTGGGGCTTAACCAGATTCGCATGGCGTATTTAGCGGTAAACGAATCCGCGGAGCCAATCCCTGGAATTCGGCGTATATCACCGAGCAAGTTCGCATCGATATAGTCCCCTAAAGCTGTGTCACTGAAGGTGCCATTTGGCGAGTATAAAGCGATTATCATTAGAAAATCTGGACGGGTTTTATCAATATCAACCCCTTGTTGAGTGACTGAGGCTGGTAACCTCGCCTCAACTCGCTTCAGGCGATTTTGCACATCTACCGCTGCAAGATCTGTATCTGTACCGGTTTCAAAGGTTAAAGTGATCACGGATGTGCCCACTCTACTAGAGACAGATGAAATATATTTCAGGCCTTCTATGCCAAACATTTCATCTTCTATCACACTAGTGACAGTATCTTCAATGGTTTTGGCAGAGGCGCCAGGATACACGGCGGTAACGGTAACTTGGGGGGGGGCAATACTTGGATAAGCTGATATTGGGAGTTGCTGAAAAGATAACAACCCACCCATAATGATTAGAATTGCTAAAACCCAAGCAAACCTAGGATGATCAATAAAAAACTGCGGCATGATAATTTTCTCTGGCTGACCCTTGAAATACAGCCAATCGACATCCCAAATTCTTTTACAAATTTAGCCGCAAACTGGCCCTTCCCTGCTGTTATTTCTTCTGGCTGATACCAGCGGCTTTCATCTGCGTTGCGGTCATTCCAACAAATGTCGCTTGAGCCATATTTTTAAAGATACTCGTATCGCTCACTACCACACGATCACCATTATTAAGCCCTGAGCGCACAAACCAATTTTTTCCAGTCATTGGGCCCAATACAATTTTCACGGATTCAAGCTTAGCGTCTTTAATGATATAAACGATAGGTCCTGCCGGAGAAATTATGACAGCTTTTTGCGGTACTTTGATGATGTTGTTAGTTGTAGCAGTGGGAACCTTAACCCGAACAAACATGCCCGGAAGGAGAAAATTGTCTGGATTTTCAACCACCGCTCGTAACGAAACCGACCCTGTCGCTTCATCAACAATCATTGAAGAAAACTCTAAGTGACCTTTTTGCGGATAAGCCGAACCATCGCTAAACAATATTTCTATATTGTTGTTGTTGGCATCAGAGATCAAACCGGCATTGGTCGCCTGACGAATTTTGACAATATCAGTACTAGTGCGGGTAAAGTCTATATAGACTTTATCGATTTGCTTGATTACCGCCAATAACGTAGTGCCTGTAGAGGTGAGCGCTCCTTCTGTTACTAGCGCCTTGTCTATTCGACCAGCAATTGGGGCGGTGACAGCAGCATAATCGAGATTGATTTTAGCAATATCTAAATTAGCTTTTGCCTGTTCGACTGCCGCTTTAGATTGATAATTTTGCGCTTTATTGGTGTCATATTCTTGGCGACTAACCGCTCCGAGTGATAATAATTTTTTATAGCGCTTCAGTGTTTGTCTGGATAAGTTATATCCGGCAACTGCATTTGCTACATCTGCCTGTCTGGCTCGATAAGTTGCTTTTAAACTGATATCTTCAATTTTAAACAGCACTTCGCCAGCTTCAACAATGGTCCCCTCCACAAATAAACGTTTTTCAATGATACCAGTGACCCGAGCACGGACTTCTGCCACCCTATAAGCCAACACTCGACCCGGTAGTTCTTGATAAACGACCTCTGACTCAGTGTTTATCTGAACCACCATTAAAGGCACAGGAGGGGCGGCCAGCGCAGAAATACTAATGAGTAATAATATGCCTGTCGCAATACTTTTGTTCATATCCTAAATCCATATCCAAAGGTCATTAATGTAATAGCAGAAAAGCAATAGCCCCAAACATCCTTGATAATTCCATGTCGAACAGTGTTATTAACAATTCTAGTCATATCTCATCAAGAAATTATGTTTAAAGTTAATACAAAAATATTCTACACATTATTAATAAATGGACAAGCATAACACTGGCCCTATCAGAGATACGCTGACTTTACCTGTTATACTTAACTCAAAATGAATATAGTTGGATATAAATCATGTACCTGGGCTCTAAAGCCATGCCGATGATTTAACCAAGTAAGTAGATAACTTTATGCCTAAGAGCATCCCGTCATCAATAAAACCTTAGAGACTTGGTATTTTACGTCTTAATAACTTGCCGGTGAAACGATAGACCCAGTGTTAAACTGGCGATTATGCTGAACCAGTATTATCAATACCTTGGTTGAGGGGAAGATGCTAAAGATGAGGTGAGGTGAGGTGAACTAAGAGTGTACAGGACATAATAACAGCGAATTGTTTGTACATAGACTGTCCATTGCGGACTATTTACACTAATAACCCCACCGCTCTTTGGTGGGGTTATTTTGCTTACCATGCGTTACCGCTGGTGACCAGCATCCGCTCAATACTGATCGGCACTATGCTGGTGCGTATCGGCGCTTTTTGGTAATACTCTTTAGCATCGATGATGATGTGTTGGTTACTTAGTTGCCCGCTCTTAAATGCGCTTAAAAAGACTGATTTTGTGGCATTCACCAGATTGTCATAGGCCGCAGTAACCTCTGCTGATACATTATTTTTGCTTAACTCTATATTGATATAGCTCATCAGGTTTCTCCTGTTGATGAATGTGCTTGCTCGATGTGACTATTTTTACCTATTTGCGGAACACTGACAAACGATAAAAACTTCTTTCACTTAAGCTATAGTTAACTGTTGTTTATCTCATATCTAACCCTCAAACTTTATTTTTGTATGGCGATACTCTTTTCAAAGCTAGCTGAGTAGCTAATTCGTTGTTTGCAAACAAATAAAGATAAAGGAAAGTTTAATTGTTTTTTTTTAGAGAGACTCAATCAAAGTCATTAGCACCATCAGACCCCCGTTGAAAGTTTAAACACTATTAACCATCGCTACTATTTTCCTATTTGTCATCTCCCAGCTTTGATCTGATGTTTGCCAAAAAGCACTGGTGAATACGCAATGATGCAAAATATTAAGCTGATTTAAAACTTGATGAAAACCAAATGAAAATTAGGCAATATAAATCATTAGACAGCTAACCCAGGTTAGTAGTTATTACTGTATAGGGATGACCCAAGATAAATAGATGGCTTTAAGGCAGGATTGAATTTATGAAAGGAATTAACATTAGGTATCGAAAGTCTAGATTGTCATTCTGGCTCATCACTGATCACTGACACTTTAACCCCACCTTGTAAATGATGGGGTTATTTTGACCTACCACGAGTTACCGCTGGCAATTAACGACCGCTCGATATTGATAGATACTGCTGTGGTGCGCAGTGGCGCCTTTCGATAATACTCTTGTGTATCGACAATAATAGCAGGGACTGTTTTCACTTGCTCACTGACAAAAGCGCCCAAAAAATTTAATTTAATACCCGTCACTGCCGTAATAATACGCTCTACAACTTCAGCCGATACGTTATCTTTTCTTAACTCTGCATTGATATAGCTCATCTGTTTTCTCCTTTCGCGGCGGGTTGCTGCTTGATGTAGCTATCTTTGCGCATTTCATGGATACTGACAAACAATAAAAACTTCTCTCACTTAAGTAAAAGTTAACTTATATGCGTACTCACATCCCACTCACAGCCCTTAAATTTTTTCGCAGCGCCGCACAGTCACTGAGTTTTAAAACCGCCGCTGAGCAACTATTTGTCACCCAAGCTGCTGTTAGTCAACAAATAAAAAAGCTTGAGCAAAGCTTAAACGTGAGTCTTTTTGAGCGTCTCAACCGCGAGGTGGTATTGACAGAGGAGGGGAAAAAATTATTGCCTTACGTGCAAAAGGGTTTCGATGCTTTTGAAGAGGGCTTTGCCAGCCTTGGGGATGACCCCAACCCGGATCTGTTAACCATCACTACACTGCCCTCTTTTGCCAGTCGTTGGTTAATGCCTAAACTGGTTAATTTTCAAGAAAAAAACCCGGGCATTAGCATTCGAATATCCCCTTCGCTACAACTGGAATCATTTAGTGGCAGCCACTTAGATTTAGCCATAAGGTACGGGCGGGGTAACTACCCCGGCTGCCAATCACATTTACTGCACCACGATTACTTATTGCCCGTCTGTCATCCTAAGTTGATAGATGCTAGCTTGCCGATCTCTGAGCAACTACAAAATATACCACTACTAACGGATGAGGGCGTTGATGTTGAGCAGGCATGGCGTCCGTTTATGAAAAAAGCCGGCCTACCTCTCACCACCAAACCCTCAAAACTGCACGTCGGTGATTCCACTATGCTGATCGAGCCGTTACTGGGTAGGCAGGGCATGTCACTGTTAAGATTTAGTTTAATCTATGAGTTACTCGAGAGAGGTCAACTAATTTGCCCACTGCCATTTTACTTCCAATCCGGTTACTCCTATTATTTAGTCGCCCCTGAAAATCATTTTAAATACAATAAAATTCAAAACTTCCACACTTGGCTAGTAGAAGAAATGAGCGACATCGATAAACATTGGCAGGCATTTAGCGCGGGAAAATTACAGGAAATAGTGATTAATATCGACGGGGCTTGAGGGGTAAAAATAGGGAATTAACCTGCCACTTGCAGTGTTTACATGCAGCAAATTAGGCGCTGGCCCCAATACTGCATAGTTTTTAACCTCTCAAACCTAGCGCAAAATGTCTAGCTTTTTGAGCTCTCCTTACTTTTTTCCCAATTACAGAACACCGCTATTCTATTCTGCAAGTCATACACCTCATTGTGCTGGTTATTATAGGAGAAATTGGCGTATACAGAGGGCTTGATAACTTGATCTAAATTGGTGGTCAGTAAACCTATGCGTATTTCATAGCGTTTCTCGATCGGAAATAAGTCGATATACACAACCGTACCACCTTTGACTAGTTCAAGCTTTTTACTGATCTCTGCCTGCGTTAAGCCATCATGAATGTATTGGGCTAAATTAAACTCTTGCACAGGTCCTCTCACAGGTACCAGCACTTTAATATGACGCCCACGATTCTCCATATTCTGCAACTCTGCTATTTCCGTTTTGAAGGAGGGGATATCGTGCGTGGCTCCCTCAAAGATAGAACAGCTGAAAGCACTGGCGGATAAAGAGAAACTCATTAGACAGAGACCTAACATAATTTTGTAACTTAGCTTTCGAACGATTGCCTGATAATACTGTTTTTCCATAGTGATTTTATAGTCTCAGAATTTACATTAACTTAAGATTAACTGATTTTCACAGATTATGGGCAATAGCACAAATATTAAGGCTATTTAAGGCGACAATCTCTGCCACGATTGAATGGCCAAACATCAGCTCGAATAATGTATGCACTGTCGCGCCGCTAGAACACGCGCTATTGTGTGCAATATTGGGGCTAGCTGCTGTGCAGTAGCTTAAGCTCGTCCAACCCTGTAGCCAACTGAAATTGGGGCTGCCCCCACCACTGACGAACCACACTTTGATACACCGCTCTAAAATCGGTGTTGTACATCACATCGCGGTCCACTAACTCGCTCAGCGAGGGATAATCGCCAAAATGCCCGCCGCGAACCCGACCACCCAATAAAAAATGGCTGGCAGCAGTACCGTGATCAGACCCGCCTGAGCCATTTTGTGCCGCGCGACGACCAAACTCGGAATAGGTCATCATCATTACAGATGGCCAGTGACCCGAGATTATTAACTCAGCGCGTAGCGCCAACATGCCATCGGCTAACTGCTTGAGTAACTGCTGATGTTTACCCTTCTGCGACTTGTGAGTATCAAAGCTGCCCAGGGCTATTTTAAAGGCAGGTATTTGTAAGTCCATGCGAATAACTTTGGCAATATCTGCCATTTGTCTACCAAAAACATTGCTGGGGAACTCTGTTTTTAGTTTGATCTCTTTGGCTAAGCCACGCATCAGCAACGTTTTAGAGTCAACGATGGTCTGATTTAATCCCAATAAATATTTGAGGGCACTATTCACGGTGGCCTGCTGCGATGCTTTTACCCCCTGCACTTTATTGAAATAAGCTTGCAAGTTATCGAGCTGCACGTGGGAGGTACTGCCCCCTGCAAAAGCGCTGCCGTTGCGCCCAAAAATGAGCGCATCTATTTCACTCTTAGATATCTTTGGCAAGATATTAGCCAGCCAGCCCGCGGATAAATATTCATCGTGAGCAGACGCCATATCCCATATCTCAATTGAGCGGAAATGGGATTTATTAGCCTCTGGATAACCAAGACCATGCACCAGCGCCAGCTCACCACTTTGCCACGGTGCTATAAAACCCGCTAAGGAGCGATGCAGTGCATAGTTTTTATCTAACCTCACCCGCTCATCTTCTGCGAGCCCCAGCTGTGGTCGCAACTGCTGATAAACACCTAACTGATTCAGGTCTATCACCGTATTGTGGCTATCATTACCACCATTTAGCTCGATCAAAATCAGCACCGGCATTTTATTCGCCGCCGCTAGACTTAAAGAGGAAAAGCTAGAGGCTATAGCCACGGTGGCTGCACTGGCACTTAAATTCAAGAAATCTCTACGTTGCATTTATCCGACCTCTACTTAAGTTGCCAGCTGGTTGCTGTGACGATGTTTGCCAATTTTTGTTGACAGCTACTGGCCATGGCATTGCCATTGGCACTGTTACTTTTGGAGTGCAGTGGTAAAGGCAGAGCACTCAACGCGGTAATATTGTTACCTTTACAGTAGAGAGCTCCCATCACGGCCATGTTCGAGTTGATTGCCCGCGCCAACTGGTTGGATAAACTCAGCCGAATCACTAACTTATTTTCATCCAGCCAGTTTTCACCTTTAGGCCAGCCTTTCACATTGGGAGGATTAAAGAGATCCTGCCCCATCTGCTTCATTAACCCAAGCATGCGTCTAGCGGGAATGTTTAATCCCTGAAATAACTGGGCACTACCTACCACCAGCTCTAGTGGAGATTTAAACATCTGCCCCCGGTCACCCCAGAACTGCTGGCTATTTAATATTTTTTGCAGCAGCGCTTTAATATCCCAATCTCTGCCAAAGGATTTAGCCAGTTGTGTTATTTTCGCGGGGTCTTCGCGACTAATAAAATGTAGCCAGATTACTTTTACAATGTAATTAGCGGTTTGCCTCTGCGCTAAAATAGCCGCGACTAAATCGTCGACACTGCGAATTTCTATACCTCCAAAAATCTGTTTAACACTGCTATCATGCCTTTTTTTCCGTACTAGGCTCTGAAATGTAAGCGGATCAATACCCAACCCGGTCAACGCTTTAGAGGCACTGACAATATCAGCCTCGCGGTAATTACCCTCGCCCAAGCTAAACAATTCGAGTAACTCGCGCCCCAAATTTTCATTCGGTTTGGCCTTAGTATTATTGACATTATCCAAGTAAATCAACATTGCAGGGTCTTTGACCATGGTCATCAACAAACGAGAAAAATCACCGAGCGCGTGCTCAGTTATCTTTAGGTGCTGGCGATACATCAACTGTGGTGATTTGACTTTTTTCAACGAGCTGGTGAAATGATTGTGCCATAACAAGGCCATTTGATTGGCAAGTACTGCATCAGAATTAATTAGCTGCTCCAGATACCACGCTTTTAATAGACGTCTACACTGCCGGTTGGCTTGTTGCGCGGCTTTTTTTTCAGCGCTTGAATAAGCTTTGCGCTGCTTCCTAGTCGGGATCTGATCACTGACGCAAGATGGTACTTTGGTAAACTGACTTTTTGCATTTAACAAATGGTTTATCGCCTGCGACCTATTTAAACTCTCTAACTGCTGCAACAAGCTCGGCTTTGCGCCAAAACCCGCCCGCAACAGTAAGTGCTTACTGTCTTGAATACTCAGTGCCCAGCTATTCCCAGCCATAAAACCCAACGACAAGGTGAGCAATAATAGGGGTCCACAGGTGGAGCGAAACAGATTTATAAATCTATTTAGTAACATTTTATTATTGTTCTCTTAATTCTCTGGTTTAATTATGATATTAAACTGTGGTTTGTTCCAGTCACTTTACATTTGTTTACACGGCGCTTAATACTAACTTTCAGCTTGACCACTATTTTACGCGCAATGCTCTCGTCCTTGCTTGCCCCTGTTTTCAAAAATTTTTGTTGCTCAATCAAGCAGATACATCCGCCCGCTACTGCGTCGAAGAAAAGCTTGTAAAAACCACTAGCGTGGCTATTACCAGGGCATTAAATTCAACATATGGGCTAGTAATTAAATGCACAATTGCATAATATTGATCACTTGCCTCAGGCGACGTCTGTTTCTACAAGGTGATAAACCATCGTTTAGCATTTTTGTATTACCAACCTCAGGCCGACCACCCAGCCTCTTATAATAACAACGATTCAACTTAACCTTGTACACCACTGCAACCACAAAAGCTGATGTCATTATTAAACCAGCTTGTTTAAGCGATAAAAACCTATGAAAACATTCAGTTTGTCTACTCGTCGCCAGCCACTTGGCACTGTAGAATTTATAGCCTTGTTTGCCCTGCTAACCTCATTGGTAGCGCTGTCGATCGACACTATGCTACCTGCTTTTCCGGCAATTAGTGCCTCCTTTGGACTGGTTGAAAGCAAAGACAGTCAACTAGTGATCAGCGCGCTAATCTTAGGCATGGTATTTGGCGAGTTAGCCTTTGGGCCACTGTCTGATACGAAAGGGAGAAAGTATGCCATATTATTGGGCATGGGGATTTTTTGTATCGGCAGTATCATTTCGATGCTGGCACAGAGTTATGAGTGGATGTTGATCGGCAGGGTCATTCAAGGCTTTGGCGTTTCAGGCCCCAAAATAGCGTCTAGAGCGTTAATTAGAGATCAGTATTCTGGGGCGGCAATGGCCCGCATCATGTCATTTGTGATGATGTTTTTTATTCTTGTGCCGATGCTTGCCCCCGCCTTGGGTCAAGTTATTATTTACTTCGCCAGCTGGCGAGAAATTTTCGCCTTCTTCTTAGTCATGACTACCGCAGTCGGTATTTGGTTCTCTATTCGTCAAGTTGAAACCTTGACTAAAGAAAATCGTATCCCCTTTTCACTGCGTGCAGTCGCCAAGGCTTCACGCAGTATCTTACTGCAACCAGTAATTATGGCCTATGCTATCACCGCGGGAATTTTATTCGGCGCGCTGCTTTTATACTTGGGCATGGCACAAGCTATCTTTCAAGATATCTACGGTATCGTCGAACAGTTTCCACTGTATTTTGCCATACTCGCCTCAGGCGTCGGCGTCTCCTCGTTTCTCAACGGCAAGCTGGTGATGAAATACGGCATGTACAAACTGTCTATGGGAGCCTTGGCTTGCCTGGCTATTTTCAGCCTAAGCTTACTGTTACTCAGCAGCTATTACGCGGGTCAGCCGCCACTGTTTGGCTTTATGTTAATCAGTTTCTTGTGCTTTTGCTGTATTGGCATTTTATTTGGCAATTTAACCGCGATGGCAATGGAGTCACTGGGGAAAATCGCCGGTTTAGGGGCGTCTATCATCGCCTCGTCTTCCAGCTTAGTATCCGTGGTATTTTCGGTGATTGCCGGGCGTTTTTACAATCAAACCACCATACCACTGGCACTTGGTTTTATCTGCGCGGCGCTCATTGGCCTCCTGTTGGTCAATTATGCACAGCGTCTAAAAAACGTATCAAGCTAACCACCGATACTGGTTAAGAGTGGGCTTAGTCTCGCTTGAAAACCCATCGTCACTATTTAATCAAACCGCTAGCCAGCTCAGTAACCCCTGACCCCGCTAGCGGTAGTGGATGATTGTAAGAAAAACCACCACTGACTGCTGTTTTCTGTGCCTAACGTTTGGAATTTAGCGCTAAAACCGCTATCGTAAGTACCACGTGACCACTGCTGACCAAGTCACTGAGTGTCGTTTCATGTCCTTTGGATACGTTAAGCCGAGGTTTCACAACCATCTTCTGAGAATTTATATGTCTTTCATCGATCAAGCTTTTTTCTACCTAGTTGACTTAGCCGAATATTTAGATGGCGACAAACGTATTAATATCACTTGCAGTAATGATCACTATCACTTTGGCGTAAAAGCCGATGGCACACTGCTGCGCTATTTAGACGAGCGCGAAAAAGTGGGCTTACAAACAGATATCGGCTTGATAAAAATGGCATTATTTGAGGGAATGAAAGGCACCGGTGCCATTATTGTGCGCCAGTACAATGCCTCTGAAATTGTCGTCGGTGATTTTACCATCATCATAGACCATGTCTGCGGCGGGCGTCTCACTGAAAAAGGCATCCGCCCCCTCACTGCCGCTGAAATGCAAAAATCCTACCAAAACGTCCCTGAAGCGACCCAATTTATCGATATGCCACCCAATTACCTGCTAAAAGATCATTTCGCCCGATTGGATGCTCTTAAGGCCAAACAACAGCCGTCCCCTGACAATACTGATAAAGAGCGCCGCGAGAGCGAGAGACGCGACTCGAAACACCAACGACGCGCTCCAGATGCAGCAGACTCAACAGAATCATAGAGGTGTAAAGCGCCGTTAACGGCTGACAACATTTAAATAGATAACCATCGGGGTCTTGTTCAATAAACTGGCGCTGATCGGTTTCAGTGTCTCTACACTGATAAGTTTTGCTCTCTAGTGCCAACTAGTTCAGCGACTAACCTAGACATCTGCTTGTCACCCTTACGTTTACGAGCCATAACTTTATAGTGCGATGAGCGGCTAAAATAGCGACAGAGACTCTCGCATGCCCCCGACGCCTGCCGTATTAGCTTCGAGCGCCAGTAGCTTCTGCTTTACCTCTACACCCCCCGCATAACCGACTAATTTACCATCACTGCCCACGATGCGATGACAGGGGACAATAATAGACAGTGCATTGGCACCATTTGCTGCAGCTACTGCTCTAATCGCCTTTACCTCACCCATGGCGTTTGCCAAGTTTAAATAGCTGGAGGTTTGAGCGTAAGCCACTTTCTGTAGCTGTTGCCATACCCGCTGTTGAAACTCAGTACCTAGTAATAATAAAGGTACTTCAAACTGTTGTCTCTGCCCGGCAAAATACTGATTTAATTCCTGGGATGCTTGGGTAATCACGCTATCCGTGGCAAGCACATAGTTTGCATCTAAATGCGATTTTATCCGTGTATCCACCTGCGCGCGCATTTTCCTGTAGCGCCAATCACAGAGACATAATTCCCCTTGAAAGCTACCGAGAATCAGTTCGCCATAAAGGGTCTTAAAATATTGAATATTAATTTGCTGCATAACGCTTCTCTATTAAGGAAACCACTCACCCAGGGACATTGAACAGCTCTCGCTACCATAGACCTCAGCATAACGTCACGAGCGAAGGTAAGACAAGGAAAAAGTTGGGGAAATAGCGGAGTCTAGGTACCTCGCGAACTGGACAAGGAGCCGGTTGGCAACCCCTATACCGAACCTTAATAGTGTTGCTGAGGTTTCCTGTCAGGATTTTGTTGAGACTTTCGTTAAAAAATACACCCAGTCGCCTAATTTCTCGTTACAATAGGCTTTTTATTAGAACGAAGGCAATTTAGATGCGAATTTGTGGTGTTGAATTAAAGGGGGCAGAAGCGATTATCTGCCTATTAGATTATGATAATGGGGCTTACAGTGTCGCCGATTGTCGCCAGCGTTCTTTTAGCGTCTCTCAATCACAGACCACTCAGGCTATTCGTGATTTTCAATTTTCCTTCGCTAAATTAATCGAAGATTATAAAATTGAGGCAGTCGTCATTACCGAGCGCATGCAAAAAGGCAAGTTTGCCGGCAGTGCCACCAGCTTTAAACTAGAGGCGACGCTACAGCTGCTAGATTTACCGGTCAACATGCTCAGCACCACTGAAATAAAAGAGATGATCAAGCGTAATCCGCTGGATGTAGGCATCAATGATTTAGGCCTTAAAAAATTCCAACAAGCTGCTTTTAGTGTCGCTTATGCACAGCAAAATCGTGAAATTTACGGAGTACCAGCAGAAGACGAGAGAAACTAACGACTGCGTTACCGGCTAACGATCCCTGCGCACCCTCTGTGCAGGGACTCAAGCCAACCTAATCAGCTACTCAGCTACCGCCAAAGTTAAGTTTTCCTCCATCCACACAACTTACTCGCATTTCTACATCTTAGGGTAGTTTGTAGATCGCTTCTCTCTGCTTCATATCCAGCATATCATTAACCTAATCTTAATGACTATTTTCATCAAACAGGCTTTACATGGGTTGGTTGCGCTAAGTATATTAAAGTCTGCTCTATTTTTATAAAAGGAATTACAAAGTGGAAGCCAAACTCACAGACTTTATTTACAAGTACAGTGCCAAAGAGCAGGTTAAAGTACTGTTGATGACACTCTTCATCTTCCCCATGTTGTATTTCTCCCTTGAACTACCAAAAATCATCATCAATGATGCTATCTCTGGCGAGGGAGAGCGCAGTTTCTTAGGGATAGAGTTTGAACCCACCAGCTTTCTACTGATGCTCTGCTCTTTGCTACTGGTCACCGTATTGGTCAATGGCGCCTTTAAAATGCGCATCAACACCTTCAAAGGTATTATTGGTGAGCGTATGGTACGTCGTTTACGTTACCAGTTGGTGGCGAGGGTAATGCGCTTCCCCGCCGCTCAGTTTCAACGCACCTCACAGGGGGAAATCATCTCCACGATCACCTCTGAAACGGAACCGCTGGCCGGTTTTATCGGTGATAGTTTAGCTCAGCCGCTGTTTCAGGGCGGCACCATGCTGACCATTTTAGTGTTTATGTTCGTCCAAGACCCCATTTTGGGCTTGGTCTCTATTTCTATGATCCCGCTACAGGCTTACATCATTCCCACTATGCAGCGCAAGCTCAACCAATTGAAGAAAGAACGGGTCACAGTGGTCAGGCATTTTTCGGGGCAGATCGGTGAAACGGTTGATGGTCAACGAGATATCAAGCTCAATGGTACCCAGCGCTTCCATCTAGCCCAGTTCTCACATACCTTGGGCCGATTGTTTAAAATTCGGCTGAATATTTTTGCGCAAAAATTCTTGATGAAATTCGTTAACAATTTTTTAAATCAACTACCGCCTATTCTCTTTTACGCCGTGGGTGGCCTGTTAGTGATTAGAGGAGAACTGAGTCTTGGCGCCCTAGTTGCCGCTCTGGCTGCCTATAAAGATCTGGTATCGCCCTGGAAAGAACTACTGGCCTACTATCAGCAATTTCAGGATTCTAAAGTACGCTATGAATATATTCAGGAGCAATTCAACCCACCGGGTTTGATAGACATTGTCACCTGCGATAAGCCACAGCAGGTTGATTTTAGTAAAGCGCTAACCATTAGCAAGCTCAACATTAAAAATGAGCGCGGCGAGATCGTCAGCCACAACATCAATCTCAATATCACCGCTGGTAGTCATATCAACATCTACGCTGACAGTGACCCTATGTTGCGCCGATTGGCCATGAACATGGTCACACTAGAGCCAATCGCCGGCGGCAGCATCCGCATTGACGGCTATGATGTTGGTAAAATCAGCAGCGATGAACTCACCAAGGGCATTGCCTACATTGGTCCTGACCCCTTTTTGATTGAAGGCACTATTTTACAAAATATTAACTATGGCTTGCGCCGCAGCCCGCCACACATCGCTATCGATGAATTAAACCCCAGTGAGCGTCAAGACATTATTGAATCTAGGGCCTCTGGCAACAGTACCGACAGTGTCGCAGATGCCTGGACCGACTTTTCTATGCTCGGCATTAAAGGCTGGGAGAGTTTCTCTCCGATATTACAAGATTTAATGAATGCGATTGGGGCGAGGCGGATGGTCTTTGAGTTCGGCCTAAAAGACTACATTGATCTTGAACAGATCGCGCCGATGGTTAACGAGAAGTTTTCTCACACCAAACAAGATCTGTTTGACAACTTTAGCGGTATGGAGGCGCGCGAATTAGTCGAGAGGTTCGATGCAGATACTTACAATAACTATCTATCCGTCGCCGAGAACATCGGCTTCGCCCTGCTAGACAAGCAAAACCCGTTACCTAGCTTACAAAAGATCGGCAATGACCCAGAATTTTCGGCATTGCTAAAGGAAAAAGGACTCTACAAAACACTGCGGGACATCGGCGAGAAGCTCGCCTATGAAATTATTCATCAGCTGCATGAAAGTGGTCCGGACTCTCAGTTCAGTCCTCAATTTCAAGTCTATGATGCCGAATTGATCCGCAGCCAACTCGCCGAGTGTATTGGTAGACCTGATCACTTACCCAGCTGTGAATTTTTGCTGAGTATGGCTCTGGGTATAAAAGTGCTTGATTTGGAAGATGAATGGATTGGCACTGGGTTAAAATCTGAGTTACTGGCACTGCGCCACCACATTAACCGCAACCCCCTGAAAACATTCACGGATCACTGTGAACCGCTGAGTAAAAATAGCCTGAACAAACGCCTCAGTGTGATGGAAAATTTACTCTGGGGATTCG
>JABSRA010000100.1 GCA_013215445.1 Oceanospirillaceae bacterium | reverse complement strand
GTTAGACCCCGCTTCGTTAAGTCGTTAATGCATCACCTGTTATGGTTACAAGACCAGAACAGTCTGACCCTTGATGATGATGATCGCAGTGCAATTGACTTTATGATCAACACAGCCAATTGGTGTACTGCTCAGGACAAATTCTCAATCCACTCGGTTGACCGTGTACTGGCATTGAAATTCACCAGCAACGAGTTGTTGCAATCACTGGTGGTCAAAGGTGCGGTCAGTGACATTAACGATCAACGTGACTTGCTCGGCTTTACCAAAATGGAAGGCAGTTCATATCGCTGTCTGTTTGAAATTTACAGTAAATTTAAACGGGCCAGACGATGAGCACAGATGTAAACCACCAAAAAGTATCAGGCTTGGTGGTTAAAGGCATCGCATTTACACCGTTACCTCAGCCATTATTTGACCAGCTTCGCCCTATTGAAGAGGTGATGTCTCTGTTAGTGCAATCGCTGGGGCCACAGGTCAACCAACTGATTGAGCAAACTGGGATCCCAGCCACCGAGTTTGAGCGACATTTTTTATGCTCAACCATGATTGAATTACCATTCACCACCCAGTCGGTCAAATGGCCGGACATTGCCGCCCAACTACAAGAATATGGTGTTCACCAACCGGATACTTTCGTCAATGCGTATGAATGTGCCTCATGGGGTTATTCGTTACGCCATTATTTGAAGCAGGCTGAACTGGAGCAACGCCAAGCCAAATACATGATTGTCAGTATCATAGATGCCAACGTCTATGATTTTGAATTCTGGCGTTATAACGAACACTGGCAGCACTCTGGTTTTGGTATCACTACCGTAATCCTCGAAGTTGAATCCCCTTTGACGGACGAAATTACTATCGGCTCGGCAGTCACCCACAATGGCGTCGCCGAATTCGCGACCATAGTACGTCGTACTATGATGAAAAAAGCTGGTGCCGTGGTTGCCCTGCCGTTTTTTCCGGTTAATGTGCAAATCATGTTTGAAAAATTATTGCGTGGTCAGCCGCGCCTGCCTGACTTGCACGCCAAGCACGGTCACTGCTTCGGTGCCGATCCTTGGTTATCATTACTGACTCATGGTCTGAACAACAAAATTGAACAACCACAACGCTTTATGGCTTGCTCGGTGGCATTAAACGGTTATTACGCCATTGCTGAACTGATGCTCACACCGGATACCGTTTTAATCATGAATAAGGAGTGGTCGCGTGGCTAAAAAATTACAAAAATACTGCGGTACACTCAAGCGCATGCCGTTTGCCCACAAGCCTTCAATTGCCGAGGCACAGATGTTGCCATTGACTACCGACAGCGATTTTGCGGTATTTGCCAACTTCACCAGTTCACCCTATCCGGTATTGCTTAATGTCCGAGAACATTACCAAATTTTATCCGACCTGGTCGCCGAAGCCCAGCTGTGCTGGCCTGGGATCACCATACTGGTCAGACTATCAATGCCGGGCGGTATGCGTATACCGGCCAACCTATTGGCAGACAATATTCTCTTACTCGAAGATTTAGCATCCGAAGAGCAAAAACTAGTTACCTTGATAAAGCCACTGCTGGTGATCGAAGATCGTTTCACCCGCATTGAGATAGATAATAATGACAACAGCGTCAGCTTAAGGTTGTACAGCGATGATGGTTTACCGACTGATGCCTTGCAGCCTTTGATCGCCTGTCTGCATCAACGCGGTGTAACTGACTAATGAGTGCTTCACTGGTTATTTCACGATACTGGGCAAGAGACGCAGCCAATCCAAATATGGCAATTGAAGAATTGAAGCTTCGACTAAATGCGCTGGATGAATTACCAAGTCATGTCACTTTGGTCAGTGCCGGAGAGGTTTTTGTGCTGCTTGATCCCCTAGTGATTGAATTTCATCAGTGGTTGAGCGATCACTGTCAAGTGACTTTTATCAGTGCCGCCTGCACCAGTTTGCATGCGGGTATTTTAGATTTTTATCACAGCGATTTTTCCGCCACCGTGGTGATCTCACTTGAGCTGAACAAATTGTTCCAACAGAGCTGCCTAAATTCTCTGGGCATAGGCAACGATAATACACAAGACGGTCTGGACGTCGTCCCGGGCGTTGGCTTTATTGCATTGAAACGCTCGGTGGTAGGAAAACAGCTTGCACCGGATGAGCTGGTTGTAGAAAAATGCCAATTGCTTAGCCAGCAACCCGGCATGACAGGCACGCAGATACTTATCCGTCAGCTTTATCAAGAGCTGAAATATTTACCTGATCATGTTTTACCGGTTTCATTTGATATTTGTGCAAACTGGGCGAAATCGCTGTTACGAGGCCTCGACAACCAGTTGGTAGTCAATCAACAAACAGTCAACTGGTTAGCCAGTATCGAAAGTTGTCAACGCCATTATTTAAGTTTGAAACCTTTGTTTGAACTGCAGCTTTATAGACAAAAACTAAAACAAAACAGCTTGTTATTATTTACCCTCGGAGGCGGAGGCCGAGTCGGCATGTTGCAATTGGGTAAAAATAGTGAAGCCCCGATTAAACTACCTGAAGCCAATTTTGAACATCAGTCCTTGGTTAATGATATCGACGGTTATGAATTAGCGCTGATCTTGCTACAGGGCGATAAATCAGCGTATTACCAACAAATAAGAACCACGCTGAAATACCCCCATTCCCGCTACCGTGGTAAAGAGAACCATTATTTCAAATGGCAAACACACCCTAGTATCGAACAAACGATAATCAAGCAAGCGATAAGAAAAAAAATAACAGGAGCAAATGCATGATAAACAGTCAATCAATAATGCCGAAATATGACGTCGCTATTATCGGCGCCGGTTGGTCAGGCCTTGCCTTGGCGCGCCAGCTAAAAAGAAATAACCGTGATATCCGAATTATTCAACTTGAAGTCAGTACCGAATTTAAAGCCAAAATCGGCGAAGCCACCGTTGAAAATACTGGTCATTATTTTTTAAAAAAACTGGGCTTAGCCAATTATTTGTACCGTAACCAGTTGCCTAAAAATGCACTGCGCTTTTTCTTTGACAATGAAGACCACAGCCTGCCGATTGAGCAGATGAGTGAACAGGGAACCACGTATATTCCCCCCCACCCTGCTTTTCAGCTAGATCGCGCCAGTTTTGAATCGGCTCTGACCGATATGAACCGCGAAGATGACATTACCGTTTTGCAAGGTGCCAAAGTGACCGGTTTTGAACTGGATCACCACAATGAGCACACCGTTAAATTCAACTACCAGAATGAAGCCCATCAAATTCGCTGCAAGTGGCTGGTTGATGCCAGTGGCCGTGCCGGGGTAGTCGCTAGGCGAATGAAGAGTTACAGCCGTGAAAACGTACCGAGCCATAGTTCCGCGTGGGGCCGTTTCAGCGGTGTTAAAGATTTTGATAGTGTCGGCACCCAGAAATGGCGTGACGGGGCTTCAAGCCGTTTTTTGTCAACGAATCATTTTAGTGGCCACGGTTACTGGATCTGGTTTATCCCGCTTAAAAATGGCCTAACCAGCATAGGTATTGTCTGTGACAAAACCAAGGTCAATAATCCGCCGATGAAGCAGGCAGATTTTATTGCCAAACTCAAAGAACATACTGCCATCGCCGATTTGATAGAAGATGCCAAAATAGAAGACTTTGAAGCATGGGGCCAGTTGGCTTATCGTGGTAAGGGCATAGTCAATCGCGAGCGTTGGGGGGCCACCGGGTTTGCTGCTATGTTCTTGGATCCCCTGTTAAGTGGCGGCGGTGATGTCATTGCTATGGCTAACGACAACCTCACCAAACTGATCCTCGCGGATCTGGGCAACCCAGACAGAGAAGCTGCGCAAATGGCGCTGGATGAAGCTGTGCCTTATGCCAATGAAGTGGTCGATTATTATTATCAGTTTCTTTATGCCCAATTGATGAACCTGTATCCGGTGCTCGAATGTGCTGAATTGTGTTCACCAGTGATGGCTTACATTAATGCCACCTACTTTATTACCAGTGCCTGGGATTACATGGCGGGCAATTTTTCAGATTATGATCATTTTTCCAAAAATGACTTTATCCGTCGTGGCAATTACGGCCTTGAAATGCTGATGCAGCGCCAGATCCTCGAAGCGCTGGCAATATTACAAAACGAAAACCGCGCTTTTGTGCGTAACAACGAAGGCTTCTTTGAGACAGGTGCCGACCTGTACAAATACTATATTTACCAGATGGGTGAAAAAGGTAAAGACGGTTACCGCATTGACTTGCGAGTGAAATTGTTTACCGAGTGTTTTGCCATTGTGACGGGTTCCAAGTTAGGGTTACCCAAATTTGGTCGCCGACGTATCGTGCAAAATGCCCTGAATCTGCCAATGATTCTGCAAAAACCAACATTCGGTCGTGACCAGCTACCGGAATTGCTGATTACCATGAGTCATAACCTCACCCAGGAATTGCAGCAAACCACAGAGCACACGGTTTCGGTCAAAATCACTGAAGCATCGTTTCGCGATGAAATGGTAGAAGTGACGATAGTCGACAATACAGCCGATGCCGACCAATTGAAGAAAATAAAGAAAACCGCCAACGGTATCTGGATGCATCAACAGGAATACATTGACCAAACTAGCTTCGTATCAGTATTCCTGCAATATGCTAGACAGCAACCGCTGGATATCATGGATCCGAGCCACCCGGTCAGACTCGAAGCCAGCGAAATGTGCGAAGCCTGATGAATACGCTTATGATCCAGGCCAGAGACGGTGCAAAACTAGCTTGTCATCGCTACTGCCCTGAAGAGGGGCTCGACACTTATGCCCGCCTACTGTTTCTACATGGCGGTAGCTTTAACAGCCGTCGTTATGCCAACATCGCCAAAGCCTGTGTAAAAAGCGGCTTTGAGGTGATACTTTGCGATTGGCGTGGTCATGGTAACTCAGAAGGTACGCCGGGCACTTGCGATTATGTCGGACAACTTGAAGATGACATCAGTGACACTATCAGTTGGTTTGAACAAATACAGCCGCTACCGCTGATCCTCGGAGGGCATTCATCAGGTTCGGTGGTGTGTCTGCGTTATATTGAGAAATATGGCCAGGACAAGCTTTCAGGTTGTTATTTTATCGCCCCTGCGATCAGTAACACCCTAGAGCCGTTGCGTTTTGATGCCCCCGGCAGCAAGAAAAGCTTTATGATGAATTACTGGCGTAAGAAACCCGGTTATCATCCAGCACCGGAAAGTAGCCTCAAGCACATTCCCAAAATGAATAATCGCAAGTTTTTGCTGGCTCTGGTATTGCCTTTTTTACGTCATCGCACGGTAATGCGTTTTCCCGGTTCAGCCAAAATGGCAGCACTTGAAGGCCGGGTGCTCAACTATTCGTTTAACCTAATGGCCTCGGTATCAATAGCCAAATACAGCAAAGCTTTCCGTCAGATCAAGGTACCCATCGCCTTAATCTGCGGCGAATCAGATGAAATCCTGCATCCTTCATTTTTACCCACAGTTGCGCAATGGCATTTGCCACCAACGCTGGATAAAGAAGTGTATATGCTGCCCAAGCTCAATCATATGTCAGTGCTCAGCGGTGCCGCTCGGGTTCTGCCGCAATGGTTGGCTCAGCGTTGGGTAAAATCAGCAGTGCCTCAAGCACAAGAAGAACACTTGGTGGAGCAAGTAGGATGAGTAAATATAACAAGCAAGGTTGTTTGTTCCGACTGCTGTTAACCGATCAGCAATTGCCTAATCAACAAGAGCTGCAAGGCTTTGAACAAGAGCAGTGTTACATCAACGGTTACCTGACCAATGAACAAGCCATCTGTGCACAACTCAAAATTGAAAGCGGCAATCAACAAGCCTTGCTTAATGCTGCACTCAAACGTTGGGGCGACAAGGTGAATAAACACCTTTGCGGCGATTATGTATTAGTTTGGCTTAATGGAGAACAACTACTGGTGACCAGTAGTGCTCGTGCCAGCTTTACCTTGTACTATCAACAGCATAACGGTCTTTCTCTGGCTACCGATTTAAGTCATTTAAGTCATCAGGTTGAGGGGACGCTAAATCAGGCGCAATTGTTACAGGCACTAACTCTAGGGCCACTTGCAGGCAAAAAAACCTGCTTTAATCATATCAGCCAATTGCAAAGTGGTGAAACCCTGATCTGGCAATTGCAGCAAAGTATCAAACTGAGCCATCAGGCCAGGTTGTCTCATGCCGAACAACTGATACTGGCACAAGACAATAATCAGCCGACTGCCGAACCGATAGCCATCCGAGTTACTGACGACATTGATTTAACAGAGCTGTTCAACCAGATGCCATCGTTGGCCCATCGCCTCGGTGAACCGGTCATGGATGTGACGCTGGCCCATTTTGACAGCATAGTGCAAGCCAGTGAAGCCAACAGCCTACTGCTTGACGACAGCTGGCTCACTGCCCGAAATATGATTGATGAACGATCGTTTTACCAGGGCTACAGCTGGTGCAAAGGCATTTTAAAACCTCCGTTGTTAAAACAGCGCGACCAGCTGAAAAAATTCCAGCAGCAGCTGACTACCACTTTTGAAGCGGCGCAGAACGAACAGCGCGAATCCTTGTCGTTCAGTCAATGGCTTGATCTGCATTATGTTATACCCGCCTGGTGCCAAATATTGCAGCGTATTTGCCAACATCACGGTAAAACGTTGATCAACCCATATATACGATCTAAACAGCTCATGAACCTGGTGATGCAGGCTGACAATCAACCTACAGCCTATTTTTCATTACAACAAATTAGTCTGGCCAATATCTATGATGCCATGCAGCGTTTGTTTCATGTTGGAGAACCCGACACCCTCAAGCTGTTCAACCTAAATCCGGCGATTACCGCCCGTTTGGTCAGACGCCAAACAGACCTCCCTCGCCGGGTCGAGCAATTATCCGTGATACTGCTGACCTTTGATTATTTGGCTCGATTTCATCCGGGCCGCTTAAATTGATTTAGCTATAAATATAACGATATTAAAAAATAACTAAAAAACGTCTAAAGACATTAACTTAAAAAAGTAGAGAATATTATGATAGAACTAGGTCAAACATTACCAGAACTAAAAGCACAGATCGCAGAAATGCTTAACAAAGACGACGTTGATGTTGATGCCCCCTTAGGTGAGCTGGGTGTTGATTCATTGAATATTGTTGAAGTGATTCTTATTGTTGAGCAGCTGTACCCCGATGTCACCGACCCGGATGCCCTGACTTTCGACGAACACACCACCTTGTCACAAATGGACGAGCAATTGGTAGAGTCTTCAGTAGAAGTCTGACCCCCTGTATCGCCCGTAAAAGACTGCTGTTAACTGGAACAGCATTGGCGGGCGGCTAACCATGTAATGGCTTATTTTAGGCTACACATTTTGAGGCTAAATATGAAAAAACTGTTGGTTTTACTTTCAATAAACTTGCTGATCGGCAATATTATCGCGTGGTTTATGGGCGCGGCACCGATTGATTTCAAAATGGTGCCTTATTCACAGCAAGAGCAAAAGCTCGTCACAGAACTCAAAGCCGAGCTGGTACAAAACCCTAATGACAGTACCTTGCAAACCCAACTCGGTTCAATGTATTCATTGCATAATCAAATTGATGAAGCCGGGCAATTGTTAACAGGATCTTTCGCATCCGAACAGGATGCACTTACCTTAGCATGGTTAAGCGGCAACCAGGCCAAGCAGGCTGGTGCCATGTTCGACCCTTTAATGGGACTGTGGAAGCTTTATCATCTGTATTCGGCCTGCGCCGAAATGGATCGGGCTGTGACCATGGAGCCAGATAACTTTGAAATTCGCATGGTACGGTTGGCTACGTTTGCTCCCACCGCCCTGCTCAACTGCAGTCTCGACACCGCCTTTATCGACGAAGCTTGGTTCAAACAATATTTTGCTAACCAGGGTGCCTTCGCGCCACTGGAATTAAAACTGCAATTCAAACTGACCATGAGCATTGCCTACGCCAATGCTGGTGGCAGCGACAACCAACAAAAGGCCGCCCACTACATGACAGAATATCAGCAACTGTCTCAAGGGACTAAGCAACCGCCGCTTGTTTTACACCAACTGGCTGCTGCCAACAAACTGCTGACGGAGGGTTCGTGATGGCTGTGGTCAAATTAAAGGGCGTATCCCGCTATTTCCCGGTAGGAAATAAACCTATCACTGCTCTCGACAAAGTGGATTTAACCCTTGAAAGAGGTGAGTTCGTTGTACTCAGAGGAGCCAGTGGCAGCGGTAAAAGTACCCTGCTCAACCTAATCGGTGCGATGGATGATCCTAACGAGGGTGAAGTGTTTATCCACGGCAAGGCGTTAAGCTCACTGTCGGACAAACAAAAATCACAATTACGCAGCCATTACATTGGCTTTATTTTTCAGTCGTTTAATCTTATTCCGGTATTAACCGCGTTGGAAAACGTGCAATACCCGCTGTCACTGCAAAGAATTGCTAATAATGAAGCTAAAGACCGCGCCGCCCAGGCACTAGCTCAGGTGGGTCTGGCGGATTTTATCCATCGACGTCCTAACCAATTGTCAGGTGGGCAAATGCAACGGGTCGCAATTGCCCGCGCACTGGTCACCAAACCCGATATCATTCTGGCGGATGAACCTACCGCCAATCTTGATTCCGAAACATCAAAGCAAATCATGGATCTGCTTGGCTCTCTCAATCGCGAAACTGGCGTAACTTTTTTATTTGCCACTCATCACGATTTCGTGTTGAGCCGAGCATCGAGAATATTGGAATTAAAGGACGGTCACATCGTCAAAGACGAGCAATTACAAAACTTAAACCTGGTAGATCAAATCGCCTCTGGAGAGAAAGTTGGATAATAAATTTAAAAATATCGGCGTATTATTGCTGACGATCGCACTTGGCGGCTGTTCAGAATCGGCCGCACAACACCAAAAAAGTGAAACCATAACTGTGGTTACAAGCAGGACGTTAAACTCTGCCGACTTTATCAAACCGACTATTGTTCCTACAACGAATACCGAGCGTCAGGCATTATTGAATTCGCTCAACATTAATGCCGACAGCTCTATCGATAAACGTCGTTTAGCATTGTTTGTCCGATACACTTATTTTGCGAATAGCCAAGATCGTCAACTGAAAACCCTTGAGCAACTAGTTGAAGAGATCGCCGTGATGCGAAAAACCCGTCCGGACGATCATGAACTGACCGCGTTGCATGGCAGTGCGACCTGTCTGCAAGCTGTATTTTTCCTGAATAATCTTGGTAGAACTAACTTGTTGTCGAAAAAAGGCAGTCGTTATCTTGATCGTGCCGTGAAAAACGAACCCAACCACTTAGGTGTACGTTTGTATCGCGGTATTACCTATGCCGAAATGCCTGCATTTTTGGGTAAAGGCCGCCAGGCAGTGGAAGATTTTAGCCTTATCAAAAATGCCGCCGCCCCCGAAACCGATGACAAGTTTGCTGCAATGGTCGACTATTACTACGCCATGGCATTGATTAAAGATCAGCAAAAAAACAATGGCCGCAAACTACTTACTTCCCTGATCGGCAAAAACATTGTGCCCTGGTCTGAACGGGCAGCAACACTAATAAAAGAGAAGGGCTAAAGACATGTTAAGGTTAAAACTGGCTTTATTGAACGTATTGCGTAACGGTCGGCGCAGCTTTATCACCTTGTTGGCGATCCAGTTTGGGGTGATCAGCCTTATTCTTATGGGCGGCTTCTTTGCCTCCATGTACGAAGGTATGCGTGAAGGCGTGATCCGCTCGCAGCTCGGCCATATCCAAATTTATCAGCAGGGCTTTAATCAGTTTGGTAGTCAACAACCAGAAGAATATCTGATTGATGCCGAAGTTCTGCAAAAAGTCACCAAATTGGTTGAAGAACTTGAACAGGTTGAACTGGTTACGCCAAGATTGAACTTTACTGGCCTATTAACTGACGGCAGCAGATCGTTGGCCGTGGTCGTTGAAGGCATCAACCCGGAAAAAGAAGCGCTGTTAAGCTCTGCTGTCAAATTAACCGCTGGTGAAGATCTGTTTGAAGAAGACACTGACGGTGCGTTAATTGGTGACGGCCTGTTTAAATCGTTAAACCTTTCTGTCGGCGCATCGCTGACTCTGATGGCGACGACGGCAGATGGAAGTTTTGACGCCCGAGATGTAACTGCCATTGGCGCAATATCCACTGGCACCCGTGAAGTAGATAACCGCTTTATGCGAATGAACCTGCAACACGCACAAGAATTAATGTATACCGAAGGTGTTACCCGTCTGGTGGTGTTGCTTAACGACACAAAACACACCGACGAAGTCATGGCTTTGTTATCCGAAGTGTTCCAAGAGCAAGGACTGGCACTGGAACTGCGCAGTTGGAGCGATCTGGCCGATTACTACCACGAAGTAGTTAACCTGTTTGACGGAATTTTCTTCGTCGTACAGATAATTGTTTTGGCTATAGTCTTGCTAGGTATCGTTAACACCATGGTCATGGCTGTTATGGAACGCACGCAAGAGATCGGCACCATTCGCGCCATCGGCGGCACCCGTGGCGAAGTAATGGGCCTGTTTATCAGCGAAGCCTTTATTCTGGGTTTAATTGGCAGTGTGCTGGGTGTCATTTTTTCGATATTGCTGGCACAGGGAATTACCGCCGCAAGCATTATGATGCCGACCCCTCCGGGCAGCTCCCAAAATTATCCTATCCGCATATTTACCGAAGCAGATTTACTTTGGAAAAACGGCCTGTTCGGTCTGTTGATCGCCGTCATATCCAGCATCTATCCGGCGGTGAAAGCGTCACGTATGGTGATCACCAAAGCCTTAAGGTTTGCCTAATTGGAGTTATAAAAATGAATGCATTAATGAAAGTATCACTACCTCTGGGGCTAATTTTTGTTACCTTTTTTACTCTGGCAGACACAGTCAACGGCCAGAACACGGATAGCGTGAAAACAGCCGTTGTCGTTAAAGATAAAGACAAAGCTTCAGTAAAAATCCCTGACGCTCAACAACTGCTGGAATTTATCGATAGTCTGCGTGGTTACAAAGACCAGAGTTTTACCTTTGAATTGTCGAACATCAGCTTCAAAAATAACAAACAAAAGAATCGCAACAAACTGGCGGTAAAAGTGCTGAATGATGCTTCACTAATAGAGTTTACCGCTCCGGCCCGTTCTAAAGGCCGAAAAATCTTGAAGCAAGCGCAAAACATGTGGATCCGCTTCCCTGGTACTCGCAACGTATTACGGATTTCACCAGCCCAGCGTTTATTGGGCGAAGCGAGCAACGGAGATGTTACCGGCACTAACTTCTCACTTGATTACACCGCCACCTATGAAGGCACTGAAATGCTCGACGACAAGCCAGTGTTTAAACTAAACCTGACGGCCAAGCACGACAAAACAACTTATAAGCATGTGGTGTTTTTCCTTGATAGTAAAAGCCACCTCCCCCTGCGCAGTAATTTTTATGCCCGCTCCGGCAAGCTGGCTAAACAAGCCTATTACACCAAATTTAAAGAATTTGACGGCGACTTGAAACTACACCGTATGAAGCTGGTTAATCCGATCATTGAAGGCAGTTATACCTGGATGATGTTTGACAACTATCAAAAGCAAGATCTGAACGCCGCCATCTTTCACAAAGATGCACTGTCGAGATAACGGAGGTAGATGATGTTACGAATCTGGCTACTACTCGCCTTATTATCCAGCCCATTAGCTCTGTCTAACAACTCCAACATAAGTGATGATCCGTTTGCTGACGACCCGTTTGAAAATGATGTAAGGGAAGTTAATAATAACCTTAATAACCGGATAGAGCTAAAAGGCTATTATCAGGATAACAACCTTCGCAGTGATCACCCATTTAACCCGGGAAAAGACCTGTTTTCCGATGCCGTCAAACTTATATCACTGGATGGTCAGTTAGAAAATGACTGGCAAAATCAGTGGAAAACCCGCGCCAGAATTTATCTCCGCTATTTGGACGATGGTAAAAAAAATGCTGGCGACAGCTACTTGCTTGAGGGACTGGCACAATGGCAAAGTAAAGATCGCAACCTGATAATTGAGCTGGGTCGCAGCAAACCACAGTGGAGTAACGGCTACAACTACGACATTGCCAACATGCTGCAACCCCAGCGCAGCTTACCTTATATCGATCAAGACAACCCGCTGCAAAGCAAAGGTTGGGACATGGTATCCGGGCAGTATTTTAATGGCCCATGGTCGTTTTCCGGTTACCTAGTAGCGAGCGAGAGTCCTTATGTTGATGCTAATACCGAAGCAGTATTACGACTGGGTTATCAACAAAACGACTCATTTTCATTATTATTGCACAAGGTCGAAGGACATAATCTGTCATTCGGTGCGACTTACAGTAGCTTATTGACCGACTCAATCACCTTTCGGGCAGAGTGGACCCGTCACAGCTATCGACAAATGCTCAGCACCTTGCAAATCAAGCAACAGTCCAATTACCAGCGATTAGTTCTTGGTTCCACCTATACAGCAGATTCGGGTTGGACGTTGACTGGCGAGTATTTTTACAACGAACACGGTGCCAATAAACAAGAATGGGAAGACCTGACTGTCGATGCCGCAGCCAGTGCCGAACGATTGCGCCAAAATCAGTCGACCAATCCAGCTGCTGACTACGAAAATACCTATGCAGGCCTGGATTTAATGAGCCAAGGCTGGGTACGTGAACGTTATTTTTCATTAATGTTTATGTCAATGCAAAGCGAAGACCTATGGCAATTACGGCTCAGTTCACAGATAAGTCTGGATGATGGCAGCCAATTGCATCGGATTGAGCTGCTCAAATCCTTTAGTGATAATTTTTCAGCTCGACTGCAGTGGCAAAATTTTAATGGCTGCGACTTGTGTGAATATGGCTTGAACCCCAGCAAAAACAATATCCGTCTGACAGGCAGTTGGTTGTTTTAGCCTTGTTTTACTAAGCATAAATACCAAAAGAACAAAAAACAAAGAGAGATATCATGGATTTTAACAATAACTACCGAGTTGACTTGCGAGAACTTAACTTCCTGTTGTGGGAGCAATTCGACATCGAAAACAACTTGCTCGACCCGACAGTAAATGCCGAGTACAACAAAGAATTTATCCAGCAACTCTTATTTCATGCTCGCGATTTTGCTTATAACGAGCTAGGCCCCAATTACCAACGAGCCGATCGCGAAGGGTGTAAACTGCTTGACGATGGCACGGTAAAATTGCCCTCAAAATATCAGGAGATCTGGAAAAAATACACTGAAGCCGAATGGGGTCGGTTAAGCTCGCCACAGCACTATGACGGCTTGTCATCACCATATATTGTCGCTCAAATGATTTACGAAGTATTCCAAGGGGCTGACCCGTCATTTATGATCTACCCAGGATTTTGCGCCCCTGCAATGTATCTTATCGAAAGGTTTGCTACAGCGGAGGTAAAACAGCGTTTCAGCCATAAACTGGCCACCAACGAGTGGACCGCCTGTTTATGCATGACAGAACCGCAAGCCGGCAGTGATGTGGGTGCGATCACCACTAAAGCCATCCCGCAGGATGACGGCAGCTATCATATTGAAGGTGGCAAAATATTTATCTCGGGTGGTATGCACGAATTAACCGACAACATCGTCTACATGTTGCTGGCTCGGGTAGAGGGAGCGCGTCCGGGCACCACTGGATTATCTTGTTTTATCGTACCACGCTTTGATTTGCAGGATGATGGTTCTTTAGTAGACAACCATGTTCGCTGTGTTCGACTTGAAGATAAAATGGGGATCCACGGCTGCGCTACCGCTCAACTGAGTTTTGGCGACAATGGTCCATGTAAAGCTTTCTTATTAGGCGAACGGGAAAATATCGGTCTGCGACAACTATCAACCATGATGCACATGGCACGGATCTCAACAGGCATCTACGCATTAGGTTTGGCTGGACGGGCTTACATGAGTGCCGCCGAATACGCCGAAAATCGTGTTCAGGGCAGCAGCTTTAAAGAAGCATTTAACCCCAGGGCGAAAAAAGTCTCCATCATGGCCCACGTAGACGTGCGCCGTATGCTGCTTGAAATGAAATCCAAGGTAGAAGGCTGCCGGGCACTGATCCACAAGCTGACTTTCCATCAAAGCTGGGTCACCAACCTGCAGGCACTGGAAACACTTCACCCAGAAAAATCAGAAGAATATCAGACACTGAGTAAACACCACGAATCGCTGGTACATCTACTGACACCCATAGTCAAAGCCTATACCTCAGACCAGGCATGGCGAATCGCGGAATTGGCAATACAAGTCTACGGTGGACACGGTTACGTCAAAGACCATCCTGTAGAGCAGGTAGCGAGAGACGTGAAGATTCTGTCAATATGGGAAGGCACCTCGTTTATCCAATCGGCTGACTTGATTAAAGACAAATTGGCGATGGGCCGCAGCTCAAAGCTGTTGGTAGTCTATCAAGATCAGGTTAAAGCAAGCATTGCTCGCAACCGCGACGCTGGTATCTTGTTAGTCGA
>JABSRA010000099.1 GCA_013215445.1 Oceanospirillaceae bacterium | reverse complement strand
ACCAACAGCTCCAACGTGATATGCAATTTGCTTTCGAGGACCTACACAGCAAAGTGGCCGCAGTGTTGCAGGGCGGTGGACCAAGCTACCGTGAGCGTCATTTAGCCAGAGGAAAGTTACTACCCAGAACGCGCATCGAGACCTTACTCGATCCGGGATCAGGTTTTTTAGAACTGTCCCAACTAGCCGCTTTTGGGGTCTATGCTGATGATATCCCCTGCGCCGGGGTGATCACCGGCATAGGTTTGGTCAGTGGCGTTAAGTGCATGATCATCGCCAACGATGCCACCGTAAAAGGGGGTACCTACTTTCCCCTGACGGTTAAAAAACACTTGCGCGCCCAGGAAATTGCCGAGCAAAACAACTTGCCCTGTATTTATTTGGTCGACTCAGGTGGCGCCAATTTACCCCACCAAGACGAAGTATTCCCCGATCGGGACCACTTCGGCCGGATCTTTTACAATCAGGCGCGTATGTCAGCGCAGGGCATTGCGCAAATTGCCGTGGTCATGGGGCTGTGCACAGCCGGTGGCGCCTATGTACCAGCGATGGCGGATGAGTCGATTATTGTTAAAGACCAAGGCACCATTTTCTTAGCGGGCCCGCCACTGGTCAAGGCGGCCACCGGCGAAGAGGTCACCGCTGAGGCACTTGGCGGCGCAGAGGTACACTGTAAGGTATCTGGCGTCGCTGATTATATGGCGCAGAACGACCGACACGCGTTGCAAATAGCCCGTGACTGTATCGCCAGTTTAAACACCCGTGATACCAGCCCTAAACCCCGCGAGATTGTTGCACCTAAATATCCAGCCGAGCAGTTGTACGGCATCGTCGGCACCGATTTAAAAAAGAGTTTCGATGTCCGTGAAGTGATCGCGCGGATTGTCGACGGGTCAGAATTCGACGAATTTAAACAGCACTACGGCACCACACTAGTGACAGGATTCGCCCATATCTACGGCCAGAGCATTGGCATAATCGCCAATAACGGGGTGTTATTTAGCGAGTCGGCACTTAAGGGAACCCACTTTATTCAACTCTGCTGTCAGCGCAAAATCCCGTTGTTATTCCTGCAGAACATCACCGGTTTTATGGTCGGTCAAAAATATGAAGCGGAGGGCATCGCCAAACACGGCGCTAAATTGGTCAGTGCCGTGGCCTGTGCGGCAGTACCCAAATTGACAATTTTACTTGGTGGCTCGTTCGGTGCCGGTAATTACGGGATGTGCGGACGCGCCTACAATCCGAATTTTTTGTGGATGTGGCCCAATGCACGCATCTCGGTGATGGGTGGCGAACAGGCAGCGGGCGTGATGGCCACGGTCACCCGCGATGGCAAAGAGCGCCGTGGAGAAAGTTGGTCAGTTGCCGATGAACAAGCTTACAAAGAGCCGATCATCGCCAAGTACGAACAGCAGGGACATCCCTACTACGCCTCTGCCCGGCTCTGGGACGACGGCGTCATTGACCCGGCACAAACCCGTGAAGTATTGGGACTAGGTTTGGCAGCCGTGCTCAACAAGCCAATTGGCGAGACCCAGTTTGGCATTTTTAGAATGTAATTGCGGCTAATGAGGAATTAACATGCACACTCAGAAGGTTATTTTGGACATTGCCCCATCGGGCATCGCCAACCTGATTTTAAATCGCCCGGCAGTGCGCAATGCCTTCGATCAAGAGATGATTGCATCTCTGATCGACGCTATCGCACAAGCGCAACAAAACCCTGAAGTTAAAGTATTAGTGCTGCGGGCCAACGGTCGACATTTCTCAGCGGGGGCCGACTTAAATTGGATGGCACGCATGGGGAAAAATTCACCGGCTGAAAATCTAGCCGATGCCCAACAGTTGGCAGCATTAATGTCTGGCCTGAACCAGCTGACTAAACCTAGTATTGCGATCGTCCAAGGGGCGGCCTACGGTGGAGCACTGGGTCTTCTCGCCTGTTGCGACATGGTGTTCGCCAGCGCCGACAGCAGCTTTTGTTTAAGCGAAGTAAAATTGGGTTTGATCCCCGCCGTGATTTGCCCCTATGTAGTCCGCGCCATTGGTGAGCGGCAGGCGCGCAGGTACTGCATCAGCGCAGAAGTTTTCACGGCTCAAACCGCGCAGCGCTTGGGCTTAGTTCATGAAATAGCAGCAACTGCAGAGGGGCTTAAATCCCTGAGCGAGCAGTGGTTAGGACAATTATTAAACAATGGACCACTAGCCACTCAAGCTGCCAAAAAATTAATCATGGATGTCAGTCAACAACCGATCGATGCTGATCTAGTATTAGAGACGGCCAGGCGCATCGCCGACATTAGGGCGACTGAAGAGGCGCGTGAAGGCCTGAGCGCCTTTCTCGAAAAACGCCGCCCCCGCTGGCAATAATTGATGATTACGCCAGTAGATTAGCAACCACCCTATGCACTGATTTAAGAATTTAGGTAGCACATTATGTTTAGTCGAATTTTAATCGCCAACCGTGGCGAAATCGCCTGCAGAATTATTCAAACCGCCCAGCAGTTAGGCATTCACTGCGTGGCTGTCTACTCCAGCGCCGATATCAATGCCCGGCACGTAAAAATGGCTGATGAGGCCTACTTATTGGGACCGGCGCAAAGCTCCGACAGCTATTTGCGCGGCGATAAAATATTACAGATCGCCGCGAGCTGTGGTGCACAGGCCATCCATCCCGGCTATGGTTTTCTCTCCGAAAACGCACAATTTGCCAGTGCTTGTGAGCAGCAGAATATTGTATTCATCGGCCCACCTGCCGCCGCCATTGCGGCGATGGGGTCTAAATCGGCGGCCAAGGAGATCATGTCCAATGCCGAGGTGCCGCTGGTGCCGGGTTATCACGGTGACGGCCAAGATCTGGCCCTGCTCAAAAAAGAGGCGCTGAAATGTGGTTTCCCGCTGTTGTTAAAAGCAGTCGCAGGCGGTGGCGGTAAGGGCATGCGCATCGTTGAGTGTCTCGATGAGTTCGAGGCGGCACTCGCAGCAGCCCAACGTGAGGCACAAAATGCCTTCGGCAATAGTGATATGCTGATAGAGCGCTATCTCACTAAGACTAGACACATTGAGGTTCAGGTATTTTGTGACAGCTTTGGCGCGGCCATTTACCTGTCACAACGCGATTGTTCAATCCAGCGCAGACACCAAAAGATTGTTGAAGAGGCCCCCGCTCCCGGCATTAGCCAAGCGGTGGTTGCTGCCATGGGAGAGGCGGCACTGAATGCCGCGAGAGCAATTAACTATGTGGGGGCAGGTACTGTTGAGTTTTTGTACAACGAAGACGGCAGCTTCTATTTTATGGAGATGAACACCCGCTTGCAGGTGGAACACCCCGTCACCGAAATGATCACCAATGTCGATCTGGTACGCTGGCAGTTGCAAATAGCCAGTGGCGAGGCTCTGCCACTAACCCAGCGCCAAGTCACAATCACCGGGCACGCCATTGAGTGTCGAATATACGCGGAAGACCCCGAGCATAATTTCCTACCTGCCACAGGCACACTTGAATATTTGCACATGCCTCGAGCTACACAGCAGGTACGCATCGACACTGGGGTTGAGCGTGGTGATGAGGTCAGCGTCTATTACGATCCGATGCTGGCTAAACTAATTGTCTGGGGAGAAGACCGCCCGCAGGCGATTGCGCGCATGCAACAGGCACTGTTGGACTATCGGATGGTCGGGGTAAAAAACAACCTGCCCTTTCTCTATCAAGTCATTAGTTGCCCGGCTTTTAGCGATGCTATCCCCGACACCCAATTCATCGATAATAATCGCGCCACGCTGTTTAATGAGGCCCCTCCCTCCACTGAATTACTGGCGATTGCCAGCTGTTGCAAAATACTCTTTGAGTCCGCTGCACTGAGTGACCAGAGGTTATCTTGCCCCTTTGCCAGTGGCGTGGCTTGGCGGATGAATCAGCTCCCAAGTCGACAGATCATCTGGCAAAATCCAGTCTTATCTGCAGAGGATGATGATCTCCCCAGTGAAATTATAACTCAGGTAGAGGAGCTACCGGGCGATGCATCTGCACTGGGTGGTGACTCGCACCGCCGCCATTTCAGGGTTGAAATCAATCGGCAAATTTTTAGTATTCAAGCCAGCCTCTCAGGGGATAAACTGGATGTCTGGGTTCAGGAACGCAAGCGTATACTTTACACTTACAATACTGACTCGCAGTTGACTTTGTTCGATGCCGGTTGTGTACTGCAACTAAAACAGCCCAGCTTGATTACCGAGATCGATGACGACCATGGTCAGGGGGCGCTCAACGCGCCAATGAATGGCCGGGTGATTGCGCTACTGGTAACCCAGGGACAACAGGTAACCGCTGGCACGGTATTAATGATCATTGAGGCGATGAAGATGGAACACAGCATTTTAGCCCCCAGCGATGGTGAGATTACCGATATTTATTTCGCTGAGTCGGATTTAGTGACGGAAGGTGATACATTAATCGCCATCAGTGACACCGAAAATCTCAGCGCGAAGGTTTAAGATGAACAGTAAAAAGGTAAAAATCGTCGAGGTGGGACCCAGAGATGGATTGCAAAACGAGCCTGCGCTGATCAGTGTCAATACCAAGTTAGCCTTCATCGAAATGCTTGCCAGCACCGGCCTCAAACAGATTGAAGCCGCCAGTTTTGTCTCGCCCCGCTGGGTGCCACAAATGGCCGATGCGGCGCAAATCATCCGCGGCGTAAGCTCGACAGCAGATGTGGTGTACAGCGCTTTAGTACCCAACCTTAAGGGCCTGGAAATGGCCATTGCGGCCGGAGTAAAAGAAGTGGCCATCTTCACCGCCGCCTCGGAACAGTTCTGTCAAAAGAATACCAACTGCTCTATCGCTGTCAGCCTGCAGCGCATTGCCGAGATTATAGCGGTTGCCAATACGCATAACATTCCGGTCAGGGGTTATGTGTCCACCGTGCTCGGCTGCCCTTATCAGGGGGATATAGCCCCCTCACAGGTCGTCGCTCTGAGTAGCCAACTGTTTGAAATGGGCTGTTTTGAGATATCTCTGGGGGACACCATCGGCGTTGGCACCCCTGACCGTGTTAAATACTTACTCGACGCGGTGGCGAGAGAAGTACCAGTGGAACATTTAGCCGTACACTTTCACGATACCTACGGTCAGGCTCTGGCCAATATTTACGCGGCACTGCAACAGGGCATTCGCACCATTGACAGCTCTATTGCAGGTTTGGGCGGTTGCCCTTACGCAACGGGCGCCAGTGGTAATGTGGCCACTGAAGATGTGGTCTACCTACTGCAGGGGTTAGGTTTTGAAAGCGGATTAGATCTGCCAAAACTGGTCGCAACGGGTCACTGGATCAGCGAGCAATTAAACCGAGCCAATCATTCAAAGGTGGCTGTCGCGATGCGTCAATGACCCAAACAAGTCATTTCTCAGCCCTTTTCTCAATGTCTAGAGCCATCGCCGATAGAACCTATGGCGGTGACCCAGCTTAGAGATGTTAATTTAAACATAACAATAAAAATGGACGTTCGAATGCAATCTAGTAGTTACACAAAAGGTGATACCCGTTCAGCGCTACTGCAAATGACCATCGGTGAGGTACTTGATCGCAGTGTGGAACGCTATCCAGAAAACGACGCACTGATCGTGGTTGAGCAAAACATCCACTACAGCTATCGTGAATTCCAACAGCAGGTGAACCTTATTGCCCTTGCCTTCATCGGTATTGGGGTAAAAAAAGGTGAGCGAATCGGTATCTGGTCGCCAAATTGTGTCGAGTGGGTACTCTGTCAATTTGCCAGTGCAAAAATTGGCGCTATCTTGGTCAATGTCAATCCGGCCTATCAAGCTTACGAGTTAGAGTTCACCTTAAAGCAATCCGGGATTCGCTACTTAGTGATGGCCGATAAATTCAAAAAATCTGACTACTGCCAGATTCTGCATAGCATCGCCCCAGAACTTAAAGATTGCCAGAGCGGCGCACTACGAGCCGCCAAAATTCCAGATTTGCGCTGGGTCATTCAGTTATCCACCACCCAACAACCGGGCATGTGTAACTGGCAAGATTTTAAGCAATATTCGGCGCACAGCAGCGCTGAGCAACTAGCGGAAATCCAGGGGCAGTTACACTTTGATGATCCGATCAACATCCAATACACTTCCGGCACCACAGGCTCGCCTAAAGGCGTGACCTTATCCCACTACAATATCATCAACAATGGCTACTTTGTCGGCCAGAGCATGAAGTTCAGCGCCGCAGATCGCCTGATCATCCCCATCCCTCTCTATCACTGTTTTGGCATGGTAATGGGGAACTTGGGCTGTGTCAGTCACGGTGCGACGATGATTTACCCCAGTGCCGCTTTTGACCCAGGTAAAGTATTAGCCGCAGTACAAGAACATCGAGCTACCGCTTTATATGCGGTGCCTACCATGTTCATCAGCATGCTGGAGCATCCACCGTTTGACGATTTCGATTTGAGCAGTTTACGCACCGGTATTATGGCGGGCTCGATCTGCCCCGCCGAGATAATGAAGGCGGTCAATGGGAAAATGCACATCGGCGATCTGCAAATTGCCTATGGCATGACCGAGACTAGCCCAGTCTCGGCTCAGACTGCCAGTGATGACCCCTTTGATAAAAGAGTATCCACCGTGGGCCGGACTCAGCCCCACCTAGAGACTAAAATAATAGACCCAGAAAGTGGTATTATTGTAGCGCGCGGCACTACGGGAGAACTCTGCACGCGCGGCTACTCGGTGATGCTGGGTTACTGGCAAAACCCGGCGGCCACCGCTACCGTCATTGAAGCAGATGGCTGGATGCACAGCGGTGATTTAGCGATCATGGATGAAGCGGGATATCTGCGTATCGTCGGGCGCATCAAAGACATGGTGATTCGAGGGGGAGAAAACATATACCCTAAAGAAGTGGAAGATTTTCTCTATAGCCACCCGCAGATCAGCGATGTACAAGTGGTGGGGGTACCTGACCCGAAATATGGAGAGGAACTGCTCGCCTGGATCAAACTTCGACCTGGGGCCAATCCGCTTACCGAAGAGCAACTAAAAGAATATTGTCGAGGTAAAATAAGTCACTTCAAAATTCCGCGCTACGTTAAGTTTGTCTCAGATTACCCGCTAACCGTGACCGGTAAAGTACAAAAATATAAAATTCGTGAGCTGGCAATCACTGAATTAGCGCTACATCTACCCCCAGTGCCACAAGATTAGCAGCCGCTGCGAGGGAGATGATTAACCTAAAAGCTAAGCATCTTCCTCGATCAGAAAATAATCATTTCCCACTGTACTGCTATCAAAGCGAATTAATCTTTCTCGATTAATTTTCCTCAATGTACTAAGCAAATTAAAACCCTCTCATATTAATATTTATCGTAAATAACCCTCTTCATAATTTTAAAATAATTACTTAATTAACAACATGTTACATTATAAAAATCAAAACCTAGACTAAAGTATATAAGCTTTATGGTCAGAGCTGTGTTAAATTTTTTAGGTATTAAGGGAAGGTTAGGCCTTTTTCTGGCTTCACTTCCACTAAGAGTTCAAAGCAATACTTTTTAAAAGTCAGTCATGGAGAATAATAAAAATGAGCGATAAAAAGAATGAACAAACTAATATCTTACGAAGGAAGATATTAACTGCCGGTGGTGCTTTTGCCATGGCCGGGGCGATGCCAATGTTCTACACCAAGAGTGTGTGGGCCAACGAGTTCCCCAATGATCCAGGTAAAGCAGCTAACGTTACCCTAGGATTTAATATACCTCAATCAGGTGCCTATGCCGATGAAGGTGCCGATGAACTGCGGGCCTACAAGCTTGCCGTGATGCATTTAAATGGTGAGGGAGATGGTGGCTTAATGAACACCATGCAACCTTCCATGCTCAAAGGTAACGGTATCTTAGGTAAGAAAGTCACTTTTGTTACTGGTGATACTCAAACCAAATCTGATGCAGCACGAGCTTCAGCCAAGCGCATGATCGAGAAAGACAAGGTCATTATGTTTTGCGGTGGATCCTCCTCTGGTGTGGCGATTGCACAGCAATCATTTGCCCAGGAAGCAGGCATCATCTTTATGGCGGGTTTAACCCACTCTAACGATACTACCGGTAAAGACAAGCGCCGCTATGGCTTCAGACACTTCTTTAACGCCTATATGTCAGGTGCTGCACTTGGCCCTGTATTAAAAGAAGAGTACGGTACTGACCGTAACGCCTATCACTTAACCGCCGATTATACTTGGGGCTGGACCCAGGAAGAGTCGATCAAAAATACCACCGAAGCACTGGGATGGAACACCACTAAAACGGTTAGAACCCCTGTTGGCGCCGGCGATTTTTCACAGTACATTACCCCCATTCTCAATTCTGGCGCAGATGTGTTGATCTTGAACCACTATGGTAAAGATATGATCAACTCGTTGACCCAAGCGGTACAATTTGGCTTGCGCGATAGACAGGTCAATGGCAAAGATTTCCAAATTATTGTTCCTCTATTCTCACGTTTGATGGCACAGGGCGCGGGCGATAATATCAAAGGTATCCTAGGTACCACCAACTGGAACTGGACGCTGCAGGATGCAGGCTCGCAAGCTTTTGTTAAATCTTTCGGTCAGGTTTACGGCTTCCCACCATCACAGGCTGCACACACTTGTTACGTACAAACCTTGTTGTATGCAGATGCCTGTGAGAGAGCTGGCACATTCTATCCGCCTGAAGTGATCAAGGCATTAGAAGGTCACAAGTTCGATGGAATGGGTAACGGCGCCACTGAATATCGTGCAGAAGATCATCAGTGCTTCAAAGACGTACTCGTGGTTAAAGGCAACGAAAACCCTTCAACGCAATTCGATTTACTCGAAGTTGTGCAACAAGTTCCACGTTCACAAGTGGAATACGATGCCAGTATATTTGGCGGAGAACTAGGCCCGTACAAAGGCTAAATTCTCAGGTAGTGCTCGATTAATTAATTTAATTGAGCATGCTAAAGCCCGCTAGTCATCATCAATGGTGGCTAGCGGTAATATAATCTAGAGCTAAGCCGATTTTTGTACTGCGCCATTTATTATTTTCACGGCTAAAGATGTTAAGCACCTAACAATCATAATTATATTGCATGACGAACTATAAAGAGATTACCCAACGTAAAATCAACGTTGCGTCAGCTCATATCTAGAGTAACTCTGCTACTTTATCAGTTGTTTCTGTACCCCCTTTTCACGGATAGAAAAGTATTAAGCACAGAGTTATAAAGTCTGATTATTGATTTTTAAGGCCTATCTATCTTCTACAGCCACCCATTGAACATGATAAAACCGCCGTTATAAAATAAGTTAATTGCTCTACACTAGTGATGTTTTATATTTATGGATGCCATACTCTTACAGCTACTTAATGGCCTAGACAAAGGGGGAGCCTACGCGTTAATCGCGCTCGGACTCACTCTAGCTTTTGGTACATTGGGGATTGTCAACTTTGCCCACGGCGCACTATTTATGTTGGGTGCCTTTTGTGCCGTTACTTTCAATAAATTTCTGACCATTTCTAAATCTGTTAAAGATGAGAGCATCACTTTCTTTGACGCTTACAAAGAAGTTCCCTACCTCGAAATATGGTGGGGTGATACCGGTGCTGCGATTATCGACTATGCCGTGCCGCTATCTATCCTATTTGCGATTCCGGTCATGCTATTGATTGGCTGGGCGCTAGAACGGGGTTTAATTCAGTATTTTTACAAGCGAACCCACGCTTCGCAAATCCTCTTTACCTTTGGTTTGGCTATTGTTATTCAGGAGATTATACGCCACATTTTTGGTGCCAACCCTATCCCTACTCCCGCGCCTGAAATCGTCTCAGGCAGTGCCAACATTGGTCTGTATCTGGGATTAGGCGAAAACATTATCTACCCTTGGTGGCGCCTGATCTATTTTAGCTTCTCTATTATTGTCATAACCGCGGTGTTCGCCTTCCTCAAATTCACCACTTTTGGCATGGTGGTCAGAGCCGGTATCCAGAATCGCGAGATGGTGGGTATGCTCGGTATCAATATTGAGCGGCGCTTTACCATTGTCTTTAGTTTGTCAGCGGTGGTCGCCGGAGTTGCCGGGGTTATGTATGCTCCGATTGTGCCTCCTGATTTTCACTTGGGCATGGATTTTCTGGTATTGACCTTCGTCGTGGTCGTGGTTGGTGGCATGGGTTCGTTGCCCGGTGCTGTCGCCGCAGGCTTCCTCTTAGGCGTATTACAATCCTTCGCTGCGATGAATGAAGTGAAAGAAATACTGCCCGGTATCGATCAGATCATTATCTATTTAGTGGCGGTTGTCGTGTTATTAGTCAGGCCTCGTGGACTGATGGGTGTTAAGGGGGTTTTTGAAGATTAATATGAAAAAATTACTTAAAAATAACTTAGTTATTATGATCATTTTCTCGGTGGTGGTATTAACCATGCCGATCTGGATGCAACCCTTTGGTGCGGCCTACCCTGACATCTTGCAAAAGTTTGTCATCTTTGGGGTCTTTGCCATCGGCTACAACATCCTCTTTGGTCTCACCGGCTACCTGTCCTTTGGTCATGCAGCCTTCCTTGGAGTCGGCTCTTACACCGCGGTCTGGTCATTTAAATTACTGACCATGAACATCATTCCCGCCATTATTCTCAGTGTGATTATGTCGGGGATCTTTGCGGTGTTGATGGGTTATGTGGCCCTGCGTCGCTCTGGCATTTACTTTTCAATTCTGACCTTGGCCTTTGCGCAGATGTGCTACAACTTAGCCTATTCGGTGCTAACCCCGATCACCAACGGAGAGACCGGTCTGCAACTGGCCAAGAGTGATCCGCGAGTGATTGATCGACTGTTTAGTGAAGCGGGAGAGGGATTGCCCTCCACCACTTTATTTGGCATTGAAACCAGTGGTTACTCAGGATTTTATATCTCTGCGGTGGTGATGATTATTGTCTTCTACATCTCATTGAAGATCTTTAATTCATCCTTTGGTCTCAAGCTAAAAGCGATCAAATCCAACCAAAACAGGATGCGCTATTTAGGTTTTAATACCCGACCTTACCTGTTAACTGCCTTTGTCATCTCCGGCATGTACGCGGGCTTAGCTGGTGGTTTACTGGCCGCTACTGATCCTCTGGCAGGCGCTGAGCGAATGCAGTGGACAGCCTCAGGAGAAGTTATCTTGATGACTATTCTCGGCGGGGTAGGCACCTTGTTTGGGCCCTTATTAGGGGTGATAATCATCAAATATTTCGAGAATATTTTCTCGGCGATCAACCAATTAGATTTACACAGTTTCTACTCCATTTTTCCAACCTGGTTAGAAAATGCAATGGTCTCAATCTCTTCACTGTTTGTCGGTGAGGGATGGCACATGACCTTGGGTCTACTGTTTATGCTGGTGGTGGCTTTTCTCCCCGGTGGAGTATTGGAGGGAATGCAGCTCACCTATAAAAAACTAACGACCTATGTCAGTAAAAAACGCAATAAAACCGGTGGCGAGTCAAAGAAAGAAACAGGAGTTAATCATGGGAAGTAAGGCAGTATTACAAGTCACTAACGTGCTCAAAACTTTCGGTGGATTAAAAGCGCTCAACAATCTCAACTTAACCATTGAGGAGGGTACCGTACACGCCATTATTGGCCCCAACGGAGCGGGTAAATCTACCTTGCTCAACGTCTGTATTGGGCAGTTAACGCCCGATACTGGCACCGTTGAGTTCGATGGTCAAATTATTACCGGTTTGGCCCCACACGAAATTAGCCAACGGGGTATCTCCAGAGTATTTCAAACCCCGCAGATATTTGAAGATTTAGACATTTTACAAAATGTCATGATCCCCGCCCTCGCCCACATCGACGGCCAATTCACCTTTAATGCAGTGAAAGACCTGCGACATCGCAACGAGGTTAAACGCGCTGCCATGGAAATCATTGAACAGATGAATCTGGGTGATCAACTACATGACCGGGCCGGTGCGATGTCGCGTGGTAACAAGAGGCGGTTAGAATTAGCAATGTGTTTGGTACAAAAACCCAAGCTGTTATTACTGGATGAGCCCACCGCGGGTATGGCCAGAGCTGATACCAATCAAACCATTGAGATTTTGAAAAAAATTAAAGCGACAGGCATGACTAAAGTTATTATAGAGCACGACATGAACGTGGTATTTTCACTCGCTGATAGAGTCAGCGTCTTAGCCCAGGGAACCATCATTGCCGAGGGAACTCCCCAGGAAATACGAGAGAGTGAAATTGTAAAAGAAGCGTATTTAGGAGGCGCTAAGATATGAGTGTAGTTCCCGTTAAAAAGCCTGTCGTCAATCAGGGTAGCTCCCCGGCCTTTTTCTCCGTCTGGGAGTTAAACAGTTATTACGGCGAGAGCTATGTGGTGCAAGGGGTGAGTTTTGATGTGAGGGAGGGTGAAATACTTGCCCTGCTGGGTCGTAATGGTGCCGGTAAAACCTCTATTTTACGCTCTATTGCACGCGCTAGCAGCCCGATGATACAAAGTGGTGAAATTTGGTTAGACCACCAACCCCTGCATAAGATGAAGTCCTTCGAGGCGGCGCAACATGGCGTCGGCCTGGTGCCTGAAGACCGTTGGATTATTCCGGGCCTCACTGTGGAAGAAAACTTGCAGCTGGCACAAATTGAAGAGCCCATCGGCTGGTCACTCGAACGTATCTATAAACATTTTCCACGCCTCGGTGAGCGCAGACTGCAAGACGGTGGGACACTCTCCGGTGGTGAGCAACAGATGTTGGCGATAGGTCGAGCACTGGCCCGCGATATTAAATTACTGTTACTCGATGAGCCCTACGAGGGTTTAGCCCCGGTGATCGTTGCTGAAATTGAAAATATTCTCAATGAAATAAAAGACTTGGGAATAACCACCATCATCGTAGAACAAAATGCGGTGGCGGCACTTAAACTCGCTGATCGCGCGGTGATCATCGATACTGGTGAAGTAGTGTTTGATGGTCTGGCACAAGAGGTATTAGACAATAAGGAGTTGATGCACAAATACCTGGCTATTTAACCCAATTATCCCCACTGTGATGGCTATCAGCTGAGAGTATCGAAACAATTCGAATCGCTCAGCTGCTAGCCTCTATGCTCAGCAGCTAAACCTTAAGAATCATAATAAGCAGCCTTAACTGCGCCAACCTGCCCCGCTAAATTCCCCATAGCAACCGCCGCCTTGCCCTTTGAGTTGACCCGGCAATGTCTTTGCTGCTCTCCAATTTTAAAGATTGACTGCACCTGATTTTTTTCGACCCGCCGGTGACAAATAATCCATGAGAGTGACTATCCGCTGTCGAAAGTTTTCTCTTAGTGCAGTATCGACGCAAGTTGATCTACCGCCAAACCAGCGCACATGAAAAAGCAGGCTTACCCAGTAAACTCAAGGTCTAGATTAACAGTACTAATGCTAGCTAGCTTTTAACCGCCGTTTTTTCCAAACTGTCAGCCATCTTGCTGGCTATTTTTGCAAAAATTACGAGTTCATCAGCGCTTACTCGATCACCTAACTGCTGCAAAATACCATGATCTATCGCCTCAATGCGCAATAACAAATTCTTACCTTTATCCAATATCAGCAAAATCTGACTGCGTTTATCACTGGGGTTTCTCTGCCGGCCTACAATTCCCAGCTCCACTAATGTATTCACTAGGCGGGTCACTTGCGCCTTGTCTCTATCCAATTCAATCGCGATGTCATTGGCGGTACAAGCAGCATTATATTCAATGGTTTTTAAGACACGCACATGCATCGGTGAGAGCGGCATCGATTCACAATCGATGCGATGCAGCACGGAGCGCTTTAACGCGTGAGCCAATCTAAAGGCGGCACTTACCGGGTTGGTATTATCCATATCAGAGCAATCCAGAATTATAGTTGATAAAGTCCACTACTTTGTATATAGTTGATATTGTCAATCATATTTGATTTACCGATTAAAGCCAATCAACTATCACGGAGAACTGCAATTGACCGAGTTAACTCTCGATGCGTCTAGTGTCGAAAAGAGACCTATCTATCAAAAAATACTGGTTATGTTGAGCATCATGACCACCGTCAGTGGCAGCTTAACGTTGCTGATGACTTATTTAAACAAAGGTTTTAGCCAAACATTTTTTTTTGATTGGGGCAGCTCTTACCTAATCGCCATGTTTGTCATGGCACCGACCGGCTTCACGGCTATGTTTCTGTTTAGTAGAGCTATTGACTCACTAATCCCCAATGCAGCAGATTTAATAAAAAAGCTTATCACCGGCCTATTAATGGCGCTAGTAATGGAGTCGGTTATGTCGGCGACCACCACCGCCAACAACATAGGTTTTAGTGATTCAACTGTTTATTTTGACGCTTGGTTACACGGTTTTTTAGGGTCTTTACCACTGGGCTTAGTCATCGCGATGAGCATGACATTTCTGGTAAAACCCCGCCTTGAAAAATTTATGCACAGCTAACGATTAAAGACCAAAAAATTTATTTAGAATTAGATAATTAGATAAACT
>JABSRA010000009.1 GCA_013215445.1 Oceanospirillaceae bacterium | reverse complement strand
GAGCGACCAGCTCTCTAGGTGAGAAAGGTTTGGTGATGTAATCATCGATGCCCGCCTCTAAACCATGCACTTTATGATCTTCGTCATCGCGGGCGGTTAACATGATGATTGGGATATCGGCCGTTTGCTCTTCGCTGCGCAGTCTCCTGGCTAATTCTATACCGTTCATTTTCGGCATCATCCAGTCGAGCAATACCATATCTGGTTTTTGGTCAATAATGATTTGGTGTGCTAGTTGCGCATTATCAGCTTCGATGCAATGAAAACCAGCCATCTCTAAAGCTACGGCAATCATCTGCCGAATAGAGGCTTCATCATCTACAATTAATATCTTTTTAACAGATCCCATTTATAACCTCTTCGTCCATGTCGGTGACATATTCTGATATAACAGGGATCAATGTTGCCGGAAACCTATTATTTAATAGCTACTATTAAAAATTAAATTTGTGACAATATTGTTACAGTTGCTAATAAAACTAAAGTGAGTGCAGCTGCACCGTTACAGGTAATCTATGACGATGCCAATAAATACTGCTAGTCCCGCGTAGTGATTATTCAGAAAAGCTTTAAAGCATAACTCGCGTTGCCGATGGCGGGTTAAGTATTGCTGATAACAGAAGCAGCCTGCCATCGCGGCTAATCCTAAATAATAGGCAGCACCTAATTGCTCAGTTAGCCCTACAACGACCAGCAGCGCTAACGTAACACACTGCAATAACGCATTGATTATATTATCGTATTGGCCAAATAAAATGGCTGTTGATTTTACCCCAATTTTCAAATCATCGTCTCTATCTACCATGGCATACATAGTGTCGTAGGCGATTGTCCAGCTTATTTTTGAAAAGTAGAGCAGCCAGGCAACCATGGGTAGCTGTTCATTAACGGCGCTAAAGGCCATGGGAATACCAAAACCAAAGGCCGCCCCTAATACCAGTTGAGGCAGTTGGGTGACTCTTTTCATAAAGGGGTAGCTAAGGGCTAAGATTAGCGCGGCAAAAGAGAGGTAGACCGTCATGGTATTGGTTGTGAGCAAGACCATCACAAAAGCACTGCCCATCAATACGACAAATAAAGCCAGTGCCTCTTTAGTGGAGATTAATTTTTTGACTAGCGGTCGGTTAGCGGTGCGCAGTACCTTACCGTCGATTTTTCTATCGGCGATATCATTGATCACGCAGCCGGCGGAACGGGTGATAAATACCCCCAGTACAAACACCACTAGCAGGCCTAACTCCGGTGGACCGGCACTGGCAATCCACAGTGCAGAAAGGGTGGGCCATAGCAGCAAGTAGCTGCCGATAGGCTTGTCAAAGCGGGTCAGTTGTCGGTAGATTTGAAAACGCTGCTTGAGGGTCATGGTTGAAGTCTATGGTTGCCTTTGGCAAAAAGAGGGGGCTGGTAATTAGTACTCGCCAGTATAGGTAAAAAGACTTCGCAGACCAATAGCGGTTTACCCGATAGATAAAAAACCGAGCGTCTCGCCCAGACTTTTTCGCCGTTATCCAAGCGGAGTTGGCATATCTGAAACGTACCGCGGCGCATGCTGGGGTCAGAAAAAAGCACACTGCCGAGCGATTTGTTGCCCAAAGTGGCCAATTGCTGATATTTACCGGTTAAGGTCGAAGCGGGAATGACCGTGCGCGCCAGCACATAAACTTGCTCATTACCCATGAGCTCTACCTCGCGAATTAGCGCTGCCTGGCGGTTTTTTAGTTTAAGAGCCTTAGCTTCACTGCGATAGGGAATAGCCCAGCCCTGCTGTTTTAATGCCACCTTGAAATGGTTGTTACTGGCGGCAATTAAATGCGTAGTTAGCGAACCTCTATCTAACAGCCACTGTCGCCATGGGCGCGGTGCTTGCAAATTAGTTGGGCGTTGGTAGGTGCTCCAGCGGGTGTCAAAGTTTATCGCTAATAAAGTGTCTTTGATGAACAAACCTTGCTCCTGGCCAGCGCCTACAGATAAAAATCTGATAAAATAGGGTGTGATAAAGATCCTTGCTTTTGCAGGGCTGATGATAACGATTTATCAGATTTGAATACAGCAGACAATCGTATAATAGAGCAATAATTAAATGCAGAACAAGACCGAACAACAACAATTGGCACTCTGTTCAGCCTGGCTAGAAAAAGTGGTAATCGGCATGAATTTGTGTCCCTTTGCCAAGCCTGTGGCCAGGGCCGGGGGTGTTCACTACGCCATTACCCAGCAGAGTCACCACTCATCATTATTGACGTTTTTTGCCGAACAATTAGCCTTGATTGCACAGGCCAAAGACACTGATATAGCGACATCGCTGATTATTTATCCCAGTGGCTTAGATGATTTTTATGAGTATTTGGACTTTTTAGCCGAGTGTGAAAGATTACTCGATAGCGCCGGACACAGTGGCGTATTGCAACTGGCCAGCTTTCATCCTCAGTATTTATTTGCCGGGGTAGATGCCGATGATTTGAGCCACTGGAGCAATAGATCCCCCTACCCGATCGTCCATATCATTCGCGAGCAACAGATGAGCGAGGTACTGGCTAGGCATCCCAATCCCGATGCGATCCCCGCGCGTAACATCGCGTTTTTACGCGAGTTGGGAAGTGCAGAACTGATAGCGCGGTTTCCGCCTTTTGCGGATTACGCGTTAGCAAAGTCAGAAAGTTAGCAAGTGTTGGGCCATTAGTCGTTAGCTTAGAGGCCAAGATATACTTTAGTTAAGGATAGCTATCAGATGAAAATTAGCATAGTTGAAGAGAGTGTTATTGCCCAGTGGGTGGTAACGCGAGCAACATACTGGCTTGGGGTGAAGACGCTATTTGATAGGATCGAGTAGCGCTAATTTTTTATCCATTTATCTTCTTCACCCGGTTGATACCAAAGTTTTTTGTCGCCTAAAATGGCAGCGCTCTCAGGGGTTAAATTACTTTTGAGGTTAAATATCACTCTTTTTTTAAGATCAATTTTATTGAGAATGTTTTTAATCGCAGGGTGGTTATAGATGAAGTTGTGAAAGGCTCCGTTTTCAATAGCAAGTTGTAATCCGCGAGTCAATCTATTGCGTAACTCAGTATTATGGTTGCTGATAAAAAAGTATATAGGCGCTGCATATCGCAGTAGTAAATTTTTCTCAACGCTAAGGTTTTTTTCTTTATGGGTAATGATCTCAGTCCAGGGCTCATTGATTCCCCGTGGAAAATAGTCAAACCGACCGCGCTGAAGCATGCTGAACAAACCACTGTAAGAAGAACCGCCTATCACCTTTAGACCATTCATTTTTAGAATGTCATAATCAGGCCAGTTAACGCCTTGGCCCGCCACCATAAACGTTAAATCCTCAAGGTTTTTGATCTGATCAAAGCGAAACTGATCATCGTCCCTAATGATGAATACCCGGTGGCCCAGCATCCCCTTCAATAATGGGATGCGTACCGGTAGCGCAATTTTCTCTCTAGCTACTGAAGTCATACTCCAGAAAATATCAATATTATCTTGTCGAAGTGCCTCGAAAGCTCGGCGCTGTGACATGGTGATACCGGAGTTTTGAATACGATAGGGTCCATCAGTGGGCAGCGTTTGGTCAAGGGATAGTTTAAGTAAGCCAATGTAATAATTGGTCATGCTGGCAAAATAATTTGCTTCATCTTGACGATCAGCTTCGAGAAAACTGACCCGAATGATGGTCTCAGAGCTAAAGGCATGGCTGGCGCAGCATAAAATGGTAAAAAAAATAGCAGCTCTTTTCATAGTCTATGCCAACGTATATAGGGAGCCGATGAGTTTAAGACCCACTGATCTCTTCCATAACTCTTAATTAAAAAATTGAAGTAGCTGAGTGTAGCAGGTTAAGATTTCTTTTTGAATTAACTACCCACAGCAACGATCGCGGATATATACAGAAGCTGCCTAAGGTAAGATTGCCCATAGATAAGATCTCTATGCTCAGCATAAAACCAGCAATTATATTAATGTAAAATGAACGGCGAATGTTTTGTCTGTGTTATCATTTATTTATTAGATTTGATCAATAGGGAGAAGTGAGGTGGGCGAGTTAAAACTTAGCTGTAAATGCGGAAAAGTGACGGGACGAGTAGAGGGTATAACGCCTGACAAGGGTAATTATCTAGTCTGTTATTGTGCGGATTGCCAGGCATTCTCCAATCATTTATCGGCAGACCCATCGATTTTAAATGAATTTGGCGGTACCGATGTATTACAGGTAGCGCCCAGCATGTTGAAAATTGAGCAGGGCGCAGAATATCTCGCCTGTTTGAGATTACGCAAAAAAGGTCTTTATCGCTGGTATACCAGTTGTTGTAATACACCTGTGGCTAATACGATTGCTTTAAAGGTGCCCTTTGTGGGCATAATACACAGTTTTTTTGCGCCCGATCAAAATATCCAAGCAACACTAGGTCCCTTAATCGGTGCGTTCAATGTACAAGGCGCAAAGCAAGGTTTACCCGATAGAGATACTTTGGCTAGGCAAAAATTTAAGCTGATGTGGCTGGCAATCAGTAAAATACTGAAGTGGAAGATTCAGGGTAAAGGTCGGCCTAATCCATTTTTCGGTGTTGATGGTAGGGCTATCGTCAAGCCGATAATATTAGAAAAATCTGCTCAATGAGATTTACAATAAATTCCGAGCTTGTGATTATCCTTTAACAGGGGTTTCGCCAAACTTATTAGAAATGGCAGTTTTAGTCACTATTTTACAATCGCCCAAAAAATAATAGTGATGTTTACACCGTTGTATATTGATAGAAAGTTGAAAATATATTTCTCCTGGGCTAAACAATTTTCATTTCAGGTTAGAGATATAGCATAAAGTAACCCTGGTCAGGATTTACCAAGAATTTGATCATATAAATAAGACCGTTCTTGGTACTGATCAATGGTGCTATTTTATCTAAAAGAGCCCCCCAAAAAAATAATAACGAATGGTGGGGACTACTGTGATTTGTATAAGATCGATAAGGATTAACTGTATAGGATGAGAAAATGAAACCAGCCATGCATGGAGAGAGGATTTTTTCGTTTGAGAACAACCTATTAATTGTTGAAGGTGAGGGGCCGTGGAATCTCGATGCGATACTGCATATTCCCGTTGCAGCACAGAGAGGACTGGAGAGCCTTTTCAACAAGACTTGGGCGGTATTAGTCATCATAAAAGGTGATTCAATGTGTGTTCCCGAGGCGCGGCTTAAACTAATTGAATTTATTAGGGAGGATAGGCTCAAGGGACGTGTTGCCACTGCTTTTATCATTAAACAGTGCAGTGTTCCGCTGCTAGTTGAGAGTCATTTTAAAGATATATATACGACTGCCGGAGATAAATACCAACATTTTACAGAGCATCAAGAAAGCGAGGCAAAGGCTTGGCTAGCGTTACAAGTGAAACAGCAGCAGGTGATCGCTGCGGTGTAACTGCGCTTATCGTACCTTACCTGTCAGGGGCTAATGCTTTCTCACGAGGTGATACAAGCCCCTGCTGATATCAAGCTGATTGTTGATCATGGGGCTCTATGGCAATAGGGCATACTGATCCTAGAGGCCGGTGCTGTCAGCTAACAACCTTTTCGATAACCCTATTAATCACCAGTGTTACTCATCTGGCACTTAAAGAGTAGCACCCTGCATTTTTCAGAGGGACGCACGCTGGTGCGCACACCCCTTAACAATAGGGATAATTGTAACTGAGGTTAAACAATCATCCTATGTATTCAGGCTAAGGTTATATCAGAGACTGGGCACTCCAGGGGGTGGCTACCCCCATGATTGCAGCCATGGTCGGTGCCACTTGTATTGCCTGAGCAAATTCAATTTGCTGTTGCGGCACATTGGGACCGGCGAAAATGCAGAACCGATAATCTTCTTTAGTACCAGGGCGCATGCCGTGATTCGATTGATAGTGGGAGATACCGTTAACTTCTCCGGTATTTTGCGAATCTTTTTCAAAACTGATGTATAGCCCCTCAGGGCAGCTAAAGACTAATATTTCATTTTTGAGCGCGTCGGGCAGTAGGGGCTCAGACCAAACCTCCATGCCTTGTTCAAGTAAGATCTGGGTCACTGTTTCCCGCTCTTCACTGGATCTGGGGGCCACGAACAGCATACTGCCCTCACTTGACCAGCGACAACCTTCAGGTAGCAGGACATCACAGTGAATGCAATCGCGCATTAGGTGATGACCGTGGTCACTCATGATGGCAAAATTGTATTGGTCTAGTTGACCGCTTTGACGCAGCCTCTCTAGCAAGGTGCCGATTTGTGCATCGGCGGTGCGCAACGACATTTCTGTGATCGGATTTGCAGCGCCATACTCGTGTAAAAAATAATCAGTGATAGCCACTTCTAACATCAATAGATCAGGAGGATTAGCGGCGATGACATGCGCGGCCATTTCCAATAGTTGGTAGTCGGCGAGTATGCCTAAGGATAGTACTTGGCTGTTATTGGTACAGGGGTTAACGATATTGTTTGCATCGAGTCCAAGAGCCGCTAGACGCTGCTGTGGGTCGAGATTTCTAGAGCGCATTGACCAATTTTGATTGGCCGGATGCGGGCTGCCATCTGCTGTGTTACTGCCTACATGCTCGACCCACCAAGGGCTAACATACAAATTACAGTCTTCTGGGCGCACCATACCGAAACCCATATTAACCACGTCGCCGCCCGCGTTTTTAGTGAGGGAGGCCAGCGTTTCAGTGCGAACATCGTAGGGGTTTGACCAGCGAAATACTTCGCCATCCCAGATACGATTACCATAGATACCGTGCTCAGATGCGGGGCGACCGACGATCATCGAGGTGCGACCTGGAAAAGAAGTACCACAGGTTTCCGGGGTCAAGGCTTTGATATAAGTCCCCTGTTTTGCGAGCTGATCTAAGTGTGGCAGTTGATGGCGGATGCGTTGAAAATGTTCACTACTGATACCATCAACCATGATTAATATGAGTTTGTTCATAGTGCATTACTCTATTGGGTAGGGAGTTAAAGAATATTGTCCAGAAGCTCGGGTATGTCGGCGATATTATCTAAAATATAGTCTGCTTCGTGCAGGTTAACCGCTTTGCTGGTGCCGGTGAGCACCCCAACGGCTAATCTAGCGCCTGCGTTGTGTGCCATGTGCAGATCGTGAGTATTGTCTCCCACGACCATTATTTGCTGTACGTCTAGCTGCACCGCTTTGCAAAATGCCTGCACCATGCCCGCCTCTGGTTTAATGCCAAAGCCGCTATCGTAGCCGCAGACAAAATCTAGTTGCTGGGCGACTTTTAAAGCCTCTAAGGTTTTTTTCGCACCGCGCTCACTGTCGCTGGTGGCGAGTCCCAATTTAATCCCGCGTGAGCGCAGTTCGTTAAAGAGGGAAGGTAAATCAGTGACCGCGACACAGCTACGCAAATTGTGGTGTTGAAATATTTCCTCCAGTTTGGCGAGCATGCTACTGTCGGCTTCAATGTTTAAAAACTGGCTCCAGCAAGCGGCGATTTGTTGATTGTTGGCCGCGGCGAGCAAAGATCCCGCCTCAATGCTGTGCGTCTGTAGGTTATAGCCAGAGGCGGTTAACATTTTTTCAACGACATCGGGTTTGTCGTTGGCAAAATAGTTGGCAGCTTCAGTGATTGCCGGCATCCAAGAGGCCATGAAATCAATGAGCGTACCGTCTTTATCAAATAAAATGCCGGTTATCTTCACAGTGATCCTTCAGGGGATTAGTACTATTTAATGGTCTGCAGATTGCATTTTGCGGCTGGCCAAAATTCGCTCTAACCAGCCCAGTTCCATCTCCGGCACTGAAGAGAGCAGCATTTGCGTATAATCGTCAAAGGGCGGTGACAGTACCGCTGATTTTTGGCCAAAGCGCACTAGTGATCCCTGATACATTACCGCAATACTGTCGGAGATAGCTTTGACGGTGGCCAGGTCATGAGTGATGAATAAGTAGGCATAGTTGTGTTCTTTTTGTAAGCTCATTAATAACTGTAAAATACCATCGGCAACCAGTGGGTCGAGGGCTGAGGTCACTTCATCGCAGATGATTAACGAAGGTTTTGCCGCCAGCGCGCGGGCGATACAGACTCGCTGTTTTTGCCCCCCTGAAAGTTCGGCGGGGTAGCGGTCAATATACTTTTCACCCAGTTCTATTTGGTCTAGTAGCTCAATGGTTTCACGCCGTTGTTGGGCACCCTTGATACCGTGGTAGAATTCGATAGGGCGGCCGATTATCTGGCCAATGGTATGCCTGGGGTTCATGGCGACATCCGCCATTTGGTAGATCATTTGCAGCTCTCTGAGTTGCTCTATGTCGCGATTTTTCAACTCGGCTGATAGCTCGACGCCCTGAAATACAATGTTGCCTTGCAGGGGGGACAAGAGACCAGTGATGACTCTTGCCAAGGTAGATTTTCCTGAACCTGATTCTCCGACAATCGACAGCGTCTGACCGGCATGTAGATGCAGGGTGACATCCTCAAGTACTTTGTTTGAGCCATCGTAGGCCGCATCAATATGATTGATCTCTAACAGAGGTCGGACACTGGGTTGGGCTTGCTCTATTTTTTCAGCGACTCTAATGGAGACCAGTTCCTGCGTATATTTTTGTTGGGCGTGATTAATGATTGCATCGGTAGTACCGAATTCGATCATTTTTCCTTGGCGCAAAACCATAATAAAATCAGAAACTTGGGCGACTACTGCCAGATCGTGAGTGATATAAAGCGCCGCTACTCCCGTGTCTTTGATGGCGTTCTTAATGGTGGCCAGTACTTCAATTTGGGTGGTGACATCCAGGGCGGTGGTCGGCTCGTCAAAGATAATTAAATCGGGTTTGGCGCACAGTGCCATCACCGTCATGGCCCTTTGTAATTGACCGCCCGACACTTGATGCGGATAGCGCCTGCCGAAATTCTCAGGATCCGGTAAACCGAGCTTTGCATACAAGTCATTAGCGTAGCTCAGTGCCTGCTTTTTACTCATGAGCTTGTGTTGAATAGCCACTTCAATCACTTGATCGCCAATGCGATGAGCGGGGTTAAAAGCGGCCGCAGCGGATTGCGCTACATAGGCGACTTGCGTGCCGCGAATTTTATTTTTCTCTCTATCCGACAGTGACAGTATATCAAGACCATTTATTTTTATGCTGCCGCCAGTTATTCCACAGCCGCTGCGGGCAAAGGCTAACGCTGCCAAACCTATCGTAGATTTACCGGCACCGGACTCGCCGATTAAGCCAATCACTTCGCCGCGCTGTAAATTAAAGGAAATATTATCGACCAAGATGATTTTTTTGCGTTTATCGCCCGGCATATTAATGCTTGCCGAAACTTCCAAATTGCTCACTTGTAGAAAATGTGAATCGGACATTATCTGCCTCCCTTTAAACTACTAGTACGGCTTAAGATAGAGTCCACTACTAAGTTGATACTGATGGTTAAAATGGCAATAGCGGCAGCGGGTATTAGCGCGGCGGGTATGCCGAAGACGATACCGTCTTTATTTTCTTTGACCATAGAGCCCCAGTCGGCATCGGGAGGTTGAATTCCCAGGCCTAAAAAACTCAAGGTGCTGAGGAATAACACCGCAAAGGCGAAGCGTAAACCGAACTCAGCGAACAGCGGTGAGAGGGCATTGGGCAGTATTTCACGAAAGATAATCCACAGGGTTTTCTCCCCTCGTAGACGGGCAGATTCGACAAAGTCCATCACCACAATATCAACGGCCACAGCGCGGGATAAGCGAAATACCCGGGTAGAATCTAACACGCCCATTACTAAAATAAGCACGATCATGTTGGCCGGTAATACCGAGAGTACCACTAAGGCAAAAATTAGCGTCGGTATCGCCATCATTAAGTCGTTGAGACGACTTAATAATTGATCTGCTTTTCCGCCGCTAACAGCCGCCAGAAAACCGAGAAAGGTCCCCATAAAAAAGGACAGTAAAGTCGCTGCACCGGCAATAAAGAAAGTATTACGTGCGCCGTGGATCAACCGTGACAGTAAGTCTCGGCCCAGCTGATCGGTGCCCAGCCAGAAGCTAGCCGATAGCGGCTCCCACACATCCCCGACAATAGCATGCGGATCATAGGGGGAGACTATAGGAGCAAAGATAGCGGCCAAGGCAAAGATACACAGACTAAACAGTCCAATCCGCGCAGCCCAAGTTAAGTTGATACAAAGTTTAGAGAGAGCGTTAATCACTTTCATTTCGGGTGTCTCAATCTAGGGTTAGCTACAATCGCCATAATATCGGCAAACATGTTTAATAAAATGTAGATAGCGGCAAAGATCAAGCCGACTGCCTGCACGACTGGAACATCTCTGTTAGTGACGTGATCGACTAATAACTGCCCCATGCCCGGATAGACGTAGATAATTTCAACCACCACCACGCCAACCACTAAATAGGCTAAATTGAGCACTATCACGGTTATGATCGGGGAGATAGCGTTGGGAAAAGCGTGGTGAAAAATAACCCTAAAAGGACTCAGGCCTTTTAGTTGTGCGGTTTCTATGTAGGCGCTGGACATCACATTTAAGATAGCGGCACGGGTCATGCGCATCATGTGCGCCAAGCAGACTAAGGTCAGCGTAATACAGGGCAGTGCAATCGCCTGCAGTCTCTCTGCAAAACTCATACTGTTATAGACAATGGAACTGGAGGGTAGCCAGTTTAATTGCACGGCGACCAACAATATTAGTAGATAACCGATAAAAAATTCCGGCAGTGAAATCATGCTGATAGTGCTGATAGAAATTATTTTATCGACGATACCATTGCGATGCAGTACCGCAATCAAGCCTAAAAATACCGCCAGGGGTACAGCGATAATGGCGGCGCTGGAAGCGAGAAACAAGGTATTTCCCAGTCTGTCGCCAATCATGTCGCCAATGTCACGACCACTGCTTAAAGAGGTGCCTAAATCACCTTGCAGAATATTGGACAGCCAAGACAAATAACGCTCCGCAGCGGGTCTATCCAAACCCATCTCTAAGCGCAAATTTCGCACTGCTTCGGGGGTCGCTGATTGGCCCAAAATACTTTGCGCCACATCCCCAGGCAACAACTCAGTGCCGGCAAAGATGATCAGCGAGATCAGCAATAACAGCACTACGCCAAGCAGCAGTCGTCTGACGACGAGCTGCCCGAGGGTTTGATGTTGTGTCGCCACTCTATGCTAACCAGCACTGAGATATGACATTACCATTTGACAGGCTACCAGCAGGGTCTTTGGTGAAACCTTGGAGTTTGCTGGTGATACCGTCTACATAGTCATTAAACATCGGAATAATGGCACCGCCATCATCGCGCATCATAATCGCCATTTCACGATATAGTGCTTTGCGTTTACCTTGATCTAGCTCGATTTGTGCCTGCTTTAGCAGCGAGTCAAATTTAGGGCGTCTCCACTTAGTATCGTTCCAGTCAGCAGGGGAGCTGTAAAAGACTGAATAGTGCTGATCTTGAGTGGCGCGACCACCGGTATAAGAGGCACAGAATGGTTTTTTGTTCCATACATTTGACCAGTAACCATCGGAGGGGAGACGGTTGACTTTAATGTCAATGCCGGCCTTTTTCGCCTGTTGTTGGTAAAGGAGGCCCGCATCGACGGCACCGGGAAAAGCGACATCGGAGACATCCAATTGAATAGCGCCACTGTGTCCAGATTTCTTGTAATGGAATGCCGCCTTGTCTGGATCATAGCTGCGCTGCTCAATATCAGTAGAGAATAAAGAGTAGGCGCCGTTGATTGGAATATCGTTACCGACAGAGCCATAGCCGTGCAAGATGCGCTCGACCATTTCTTCGCGGTTGATGGCGTACTTCATCGCTAATCGTAAATCATTGTTTTCAAAGGGTGCTTTATCGCAATGCATCGGAAATAAGTAATGGGCTTTACCCGAAGTGTTTTGCACCGAGACATTGGGCAGACGATCCATTAACTTGGCGGTTTTAGGATCTAGCAAGTTGGCTGCATGAATTTGTCCAGAGCGCAGTGCCGACATACGTGCCGTCTGATCGTTAAGTACTCGTAATTCAACATAATCGACGTGGCCAATCGCTGAATTAAAGTGATCTTTAAACTTTTTGCCGACAAATCGAACGCCCGGCTCATTAGACTCCATCTCATAGGGACCTGTGCCTATGGCTGCAGTGGGGTTGTCTAAACCGCCATTAGGCTGGATAACTAAATGGTAATCGGTGAGCAGGTAAGGCAGATCGGCGTTACCTGATTTAAGTTCAATAATGACTTTGTATTTACCATCGGCTTTAATGCTTTCAATACCACGCATAATGCCCAGTGCCGCGGATTTAGTGTCTTCACCAGAGTGACGCTGTAGTGTTTTCACTACATCATTTGAGGTCATTTCTTGACCGTTGTGAAAGGCTACTCCTTTGCGCAACTGGAAAGTCCAAATTTTAGCGCCGGGTTGTGCCTCCCAAGACTCTGCCAGTTCAGGTTGGGCACTGCCGTCGGTGGGTGATACCGCCACGAGTGTATTACCCCAAGCTTTAAGAATAATAAAGGCAACTTGTGCTAGCGCAAGCGCGGGATCGAGACTATCGGTGGTTGCACCGCCCGCCAGACCCAAAATCATTCTGCCACCTTTGTTGGGCGTAGATGCCATTGCTGATTGGCTAAGTAAAGAGCCTGCTATTGGCAGCGCTAACCCCAGCGCGGCAGCGCTGCGCATTAACTCGCGACGGCTGAGTTTTCCCTGAACAACTTGTGCTTTGAATTTATCTAGTACTTGCGACATAAAAGAACCTCAATAGGTTTGGGGGGCTTGGGACCTTTAAAGGTTGCCCCGAGCGTTAGAGATGCAAATTTAAAGGCTTAAGGAAATTTCGGCTAATACTATAAAACCGCTGCCATTAAAATGACTGGTATTTTATAGTGTTAGCGTCGAAAATTGAACTTATGGTTTAGCCAATTTCGAATAATATAGATGGGGAGGATGACATTTGAATGACAATAATCCATTCCAAGGCCAGCTGCCGATCCATCTATTCCCTTAGCGTCTCAGTTGATAATTCATATTTCGTTAACAGCAATTGACTGTAAAGACTCTATTATTGATGTTCATCAGTCATCGCTCAAATATAAATGTGCTGCATTGTGATTTTCATTGTTATTAAATGCAGACCCTGATCATGACAAATAAAGGCGGTGAATTAAAGTGAGAAATTCCTAACTTATAGTTTAGAAAAACTAAATGCTTGTATGATTTGTGGTATGTTATTGATGATAAAGACTAAAGAATAAGCTGGAAGAGCATTACAAGCCATGTATTCCCCTTGTTTTTCAATACCTTGCATGTTCATTTTGGGTTAATCTTTATATTTCTCCTTAATTAGAGAATATAAAGTAAGAAAATCTAATAATAACCAGCAGGGTTAAAAGGCAGTTTGTCGGTGGGAATAGGCACATGTGTTGCGCAGTATTTATTTTTATACACAACTAGATAATAAGGGTTGATAGATTGAAAAGATCGATGCCGCCACTCAATGCGCTAAAAGCCTTTGAAGCAACCGCGAGACTGCAGAGCATCACCCAGGCGGCTGTAGAGCTACATGTGACTCAGGGAGCCGTCAGTCAACAGGTAAAAATTCTGGAGGAATACTTGGGTGTTACGCTGTTTATCCGCACCTCGAGAAAACTGCAACTAACCGATTTAGCGCGATCTTATTTGGATGTGCTGACCGAAGCTTTTAGTAAAATTCAACTCAGTACCCAAGACTTATTCGATACTGTTGATCACTCTTTTCTACAAGTGCGCTGCGGTGTTTCGTTTGCGCAGCGCTGGCTAGTACCAAAGTTGTCGGATTTCGCCCAACAGCATCCACAGTATAGAATGCGTTTACAGACGGCAATCTGGCCCACCGAGGCATCCTTGGGAGGTGTGGATCTAGAGCTTTGTCACGGTTACGGAAAGTACTCAGGTCTTTCTATTCAGCGAATCTTAAAAGAGCATTGGATAGTCGTCGCCAGCGCCGATTTCGCCCGAGAGCATGGCAATAGATTAGATTTAGAGCAATTGAAAAAAGTACCATTACTCTCTACTTTTGGCTACCGAGAAGGCTGGCAGCGTTGGTTTACCAGACAGGGGGTGAACCACTCTCAAATAGTGGCGAATTTTGAAATTGATAATTCAACCATGGCGTTAGACATGACACTGGCGGGTATGGGAGTCATGTTGGGCTTAGACACCTATTTACACGATAAAATAGCCAGTGGTGAATTAGTACAAGTACACCCCTATCGAATGACAGCAGATTGCGGACTGTATTTGGTGTTACCCAACCAAGGTATTAAACCCAAAACTAAAGATTTTTGTCTTTGGTTGTTTACCCAATTGGCTGAGCATCCCAACCGAGACAATATTAAATGGCTGCATAGCTAAATATTCCCTGTGAACTGAGCTTAGCTGTGCAGCTTTGGGTCATGTAGACAGAGCGGCCACCCTCTATCAAGCTGCGTTATAACAACATTTCTTGCAGTAAGTCGCGGTAGTGATCAACTTTGTAAATAGCTAGGCCGGCCACTTTGCCATCGTCATCATAGCGGCGCAGTTGTACTGCCCCTAGGTGATGAGGATTGGCTTCAAATTGCTTTATTTCTGCCGCGTTCATGAACCCCCCTTGCAACTCAAGAGAGTTCACCGATGCCGGGGAGAGCTTACTAAAATAGCTGGAGTCTACAGCGCATAAATAGCGCTTGGCAGCGACGTGCAAGCGCACAGGTTCACTGATTTCGGCTGGATAAAATTGCGCTAAAATTTCCCCTCCACTATCTTGATGAAGATTGTCTATCCCATGCTCTAGAGCATCCAGCGCGAACTCGCCGCTAAAGTGACCGATGTCGTGTAGTAAGGAAGCGATCACAATCGCGTTACTAGCGTTATCTGCAACAGCACAGGCGGCGGACTGTTCCATATGATCGGCCATAGAGACAGATTCACCCAAATAGGCTTCAGGGCCTCTGCGCTCAAAAATTTCGAGCAAATAGGGCACGACGGTGTCGCTATTGAGTATTGGTTTACTATTGGAGTTGTCCATTAGAATGTCCTTAGTAGAGATGAATGAGGCGCTGGCCTCGACCATTTACTAGCGCTAATCAGTTAAAAGTAATATCAGGTAATTCCATATATTATTAGTAGAGCAAAAAAGTGAGGGGAAGGCAATGTTAGATTATTATTTTATTCAGAGATCAGTCAATAATTTCGCTGTCCAAGCATCCACCCTCGACAATCACGATAGATTTTTTTTATCTGGTAGATCAAATATCTTGGTTTTACGATAACTTGAGGGGTTCAAACCGATAATTTTTTTAAAGCTCTTAGAAAAATACAGAGCATCTTCAAAACCACACTGATAGGCGATTGTCTCTATATTGTCACCGCTTAATAGCAGTTTTTTGCAGGCTAATTCCATGCGCTTTTGGTTGATATATTTTTTCGGGGAAATGTTCATTACCCGGTTGAACCAACGGCTAAAATGGGCGATAGAACTGCCGTGTATAACTGCCAATTGAGGGATGCTGATATCAATGGATAGGTTTTTTTCTATGTGGTTGAGTACTTTTTCAATTTTGTCATAGTCACTATTAATAGGGCCTATAGGGATGCTTTCGTTGATAATGGGCGAGAGTAATTGATACATAGAAGCGATAGCAGAGAAATATTCGCTATCGTTATTGCCCGCTTTTATGATGTTGTTGATTGGCTGGATATCCAGGAAGTTAAGTGGCTTGAGCGGAGGCTCATACAATTCGAAAACATCTAATCCGGTGGCTAATTCTAAGGTAAAAGCGCAAGCTCCAAATTTCATCGGCTCTTGGCAGCGATAGTGACAGAGTTGGTTTAAAGGCAGGACCGCCAACGTGTTGGGCAATAACTCAATACTATTATTTTCCATTTGTACGGTGCCACGTCCACTTAACGTATGGATCAACCAGTTGTAAGGTCTACGGTAAGATGGATAACGCCATGAAGTATCCGTCTGTTGCCAGTAAGAGCGGATAAAAGAGAGCTGCAATTTCTGATGGGAGAGCATAATAAAAACACCAATAGCATAAAATTACATATTTAAGCCTAAAATTGCCTGTAGTTAAAGCGTTTTATCAAATATTATTGGCGCAAATGGTTTCACAGAGGAAAGTTATGATGTCGGATTATCTAGTGTATAAGAATAGGCGCTATCATTATTTTTGGTTACGCGATAACTGTCAGTGTGAGCACTGTCGACATGCAAGTGGACAGCGAATCCATGAAACTAGTCAATTAAACTCAACAGTGCGAGTTGCACGCAGCCATGAGACACCCACCGGCCTGGAAATTGTCTGGTCGGGTGATGATCAGCATCGCTCATTTTTCAGCAGTCAGTTTTTGGCACAGCACTGCTATGATGAAGAGTCTACAGCGGTTATAAAGAAGGGCGATAAGCAACAATTGTGGGGGGCGGCCTTAACGGATAACATCCCGTGTTTTGACTATCTTAAAGTTTCCACTGACGATGATGAAAAGTGCCAGTGGTTAAATTCGGTAGTGACTCACGGTTTGGCAAAACTCATTAATGTGCCGACAGAACCCGGCACCATCCTTAAAGTCGTCGCTCAATTTGGTTATGTCCGCAGCACTAACTACGGTGACTTATTTGAGGTGTTGAGTGTAGAAAAAGCAGTTAACTTAGCCTATACCCCTATACCCTTGAGCTTGCACACGGATAACCCCTATCGCAACCCAGTGCCTACTCTGCAACTATTACACTGTTTAGTTAAAGCTGATAGGGGAGGCGTGACTGCCTTAGCTGACGGTTTTTATGCCGCCGAAATATTACGTGCTGAGTACCCCGAAGAATTTACCTTACTGACCCGTCAAAAAGTGGCTTTTAAGTTTGCCAGTGCCGATGCCATTTTGCAGCATAAGGGCTGCATGATAGAAATAGATCCCAGCGGCGCAGTGGCGGCGATCAGGATCAATAATCGTTCGGTGGCTCCCTTTGATTTACCTTTCAGCAAGATGCTACCGTATTATCGCGCCTATCGACAATTTATGCGCATACTGCAGGGGGATGCGTGCAAAGTAACCCTCACCTTAGCAGCGGGAGAGTTAATTTTGTTTGATAACCAGCGGGTGTTACACGGTCGTGAAGTGCAGGCGATTGGCGCCCGTCACTTGCAGGGGTGTTACGCTGATAGAGACGGCTTGCAGAGCACGGCGGCACTCTTGAATGCAACTGGTTAAAGGTAGGTAGTGATGGGCGGGGGGATAGCATAAGTCCCCACTGCGTGTGCGACAGGCTCAGGGTCACCGGCAGAATAAATGCTTACCTCGCCAATGACTAATAACTTGCCCACTTTAATCAATTTACATCGTGCAATAATATCTTTATCAGCTGAGGGTTTACGTAAAAAATTGATGTTTAAACTGGTCGTCACCGTGAGGGCTACCAGTCCAATTTCACCTAAAATAGCCACATATAAAGCCACATCAGCCATTTCCATTAGCACCGGGCCAGAGACGGTGCCACCGGGTCTTAAATGCTGGTGGGTTATTTTTTTGGTGATCGTTGCAGACTTATCTCCGACACTCTCAATGATAAAACTCGACTGAGGAAATTCAGCTTGCAAGAAATTAGTCAGCTCAGTTTTTGTGACCATCATTACTCCAAGGTAGTTAATAAACGAGCTCGATTTTTACTGGTCGAACCAGTGCGCTTTTAACAGTGTTTTTTGCTCTGCTGTTAAGGCTAAGCTCTTTTTCTCTCTATGACAAAAATGCACCAAGGTAGCGGTGCCACTGACCGTTTTTTGACCTGCTTGCCAGCACTCTTGATAAATGTCGAAGGAGCTATTGCCGATGCGACTGGCATACGTTTTAATCTCTACACTGGTGCCATAGTGCGTTTCAGCATGAAAACTAACGTTGAAACCGGCCAGTATCAATTTCCAATTGTCGACATCCATATTCGGTGTAAAAAAAGCAAACACTGGGTCTCGGGAGGCTTCAAACCACATCGGTAAGACTGTGTTGTTGATGTGTCCTAAGGCGTCTGTCTCTAGGAAACGCGGTTCAAAAGTATTCGAAAACATTAACCAGCTCCATTTAAATATTGAATGAGTTTTTCTTACTGCACAATTGCAGTTAATGACAACGGTTGCAAGCATGGATATTGCAGGTAATGGTGAAATGGCAGTATCGGCAATCTTTATTAGCGGTTTTTTTGCAATTCAACGCTGTGCTATGGTGTCTGATTGATGGAGAAAAAAGGTCTGTACAACAGGGGCAAGCTTGCATGGCAGCGAATGTGGCCAAGGCTCGCGCAGCTCAGATACTGATAAGTAATAACTTAATTATTTTGTCTCAAGTAGAATTTTTAGCAAAGTCCCCTCCCTCTTCATCTCATTTAAAGCCTGGTGATACCTATTTGCCATGCGAGGGTATTTGGATGAGAAGAATGTATACGTATTGAAGAGGGCAACGGGAGGCTCTAATTTTGTAATTCCCTCGCGTTTAGATTCGGCCGTAGCAAAATAAGTTTCAGCGCTGAGGAGGTCAATAATAAACAACTCTGCTCTTTTAGCTTGTAAAAAGCCAAAGGCCGCCTTTATTGAACCTACCTTATGAGTATCATGATGTTTTAAATATTCATCGGTTAGCGCATACCCTCTGATAGAGACAATTTTGTAGGGTTTTAAACTGTCCCAGCCATCTACTCTGATTTTATCGGTTTGAGAGGAATAAGCATAATAGGGTACTGATAATAAAGGTTCTGGTATTTTTATTGAATTGGGAACCCGTTTTTGATACGCGGCAATCCTGGATAAGTCAGCATGAATTTTCCCGCTTTGGAGCCAAACTGCCGCTCTTTTACCCGGTAGGGAAATTAATTCTATATCAACCGCTAGTTTTTCGGACATTACCTTTAAAAAATTTGTCGCTAAAGCAAACACCCGGTTGTTTTTCTCGGCCACTAGGCCAAAAATAATTTTCTCAGTGGCTGCGGTTGTCTCTGTACTGAAAAGCGATAACAGCAGCAAGATCCGACAAGTTTTGTTCATGGAAAGTTGCCTTGGGTTTTGCTATTTAAAAGGGTCGTGAGTGTATATGTCGGACGCTAAGGTTACCCTACAGGGCAATATATTCAATATATATCAGTACCAAACCTGTCATACCCTAGATCGTATGCTGTGCTATGACTGATTATAATCAGCGTTAGCTCGCTTTAGGTTTGACTAAAAAGGAACATGTCCAAGGCGCTTGCTGGTGATGGGGTGATCAATATTAGCGATGATAAGGGGGTGAGTGGCTAACCTATATTTGAGAGCCCAGCTATGCACAATTAATGCTGTGTTTTAGACAACCATAAAAATGGCTATGAAATGAAACCGAGCTGAGCAGGGAGTCTTGTATATTTAATACTAGGCCACTGGGCAAGGTTGATTGAAAAGTAAGTTTTTCTGTCAATCATTGGCAAAATTTTGTATATACTAGCCAGCGCTCAATATTTTGATCGGTAAAATTCAGCGCAGCGGTGAGCATTACCATTCATTTAAAGAGCGCTGAATCAGGGTGCTTTAACCGCCAAGGGAGAATGCGCCGCTATGAGTCTATGTTGTCAATTAACTTGCAGACAAACAGTTCGTAGAATCAACCCCCAAGCTGGCGCACCGGTGATTGCGCAGCATATTCGGATTAAATACCTGTGGAAATTTGTTCAATGGTTAAAAGTTATAAATTAAGTGCATCAAAAGTACTGTTTATGTTAGTGGTGGGCATAGTGCTGTCTTCGTTCGGCTTATATTCCATCGCGCAATCTGAATCGCCGCTTTTGTTAGTCATGGGGGTGTTTATCATCGGGATTAGCTTCGCGCACCGTACCCGTGACCTGCTAATTTTCACAGAGGAAAGCTTTAGTCTCTCGCCCAATTTCTTTGGTACTAAAAGCATCTTATTCAAAGAGATTGGGGGCATTAGGACGCGCCGAGGTAAGATTATTGTCTCGGGGACTGGGAAAGTTAAAGAGTTACAGGTTAGCATCAGTGCGTTTTCTAGCCGAGATCGTATTGAGGTGATCGCTAGGTTTAAAGCGCTGACGCCAGATGAGGATGGTTAGGGAAGCAGCTGAAAATCTTAGGTTATGGTTTTAGTCGGTATTTAGCGCGGCAGTCATCGCTGTTGATGGCCAAGATTCTAGAGATAGGATCTTGGCCAGTATCTGGAATAGCATAGAGCTGTTTTTGTGAATGTCGCAAGCCAACAGAGCTTGCAGCGCAGCTGTTTTTTTTGCTTCAGCTAGGCTGGCTGAAGGTGAAGGCCCAGTTGATCAACTATTGCGAGAAGTGGCTTCTAGCAGGTAATAATTAAGCTCATGCAAAACAATTTTCTCTAGAGATAACACTCTCATTCGTTTGCCCTTGCCATGTAATAAGCTGTATTTGTCGCTCAACTGAGCCCCTTTCAAAAAACCAATATCAATCCCATGGGGCATGGTGCGCATATGACATAAGCCCGAGCCGTTGTAAGCATAGCTGGTTATTTTATCTTTCTTGATTTCTACGACCCCGTCTATTGCGAGCAAGATTTTCCTAGCCGCTAAGAACAGCTCTACATGCTGAGATAACAAGTCCTTATCGTATTGCATTGTTTAACCTTGCTCTTCATTGATCAGACAAAAGCCGTTGCCAAAAGGGTCTACACAATGGGCAATAGAGCCCCAATCGCCGCGTTCTCCCCCTTCATGTACACCGCCTAAAGCTACAATCTTAGCAACTATTTCATCGACATTGTCACAGAGGAAATCTAAGTGAATAGGTGTCCAATGACGCTTGTAATCACGCACAATATTACTGGATTTGAGCGGCTTTGATCCAGGCTCTCTTTCCAGCAGATATAGATCGGCGTTGTCTACAGCAAGCACCACCATTTTACTTCCCTGGTCGCGAATTTTCTTACAACCTAGTGCTTCAACATAAAAAGCTTCTGCTTGGTTCAAGTTTGAGACATCAATACTCACTGAAATTTTTATCACAATATATCCTCCATAAAATGATGTGAACGATCAAACACAAAATAACTGTATATAAACACAGTGTTCTTGTAAATGAAAAGATGCAAATCGCTAGAGATAGTTGCGCTTTTAACAGTGCTATGCACGAGACGATATGTCACATTTATGTAGATTATGCTGATAAAAAATAGTGGCGCTTGGGTGGCAGACTATTTCTGCGCACGGACTCCCATTAGGTGTGGGACCTTCTCGATGCGCCTAAAGCCAGCGGCTTTCAGGCGGCGGATAACGCCATCGACAAAACTACTGCCCTTCTTTATCACGTGCGGATTACCGGTGTAATGAAAAAGTCGTCCGTCGCGGCGTAATACCCGGTGTATCTCTCGGTAGAAAACTTCGCTATAGAGCTCCCCGGCGAGGGAAAAACGCGGTGGATCGTGAATGACCGAATCGAAAGTGGCCGTAGACATGGTCTTGATCAGCTCAAAACTATTACCTTGACGCTGCACAATTCCCTCTTTGGTTAAATCGTTTGACCATGGATTCTGCGCGCGCAGGCCCATTACCTGCGGGCTCAGTTCAATGCTGAGCACTTCCCTAGCGCCGAGGCGGTGGGCGGCGATCGCCGCATAACCTAGCCCACTACAGCAGTCTAGTACGTTGTCGCCCTGACTCACCGCCTGCTCAGCCATCGCGGAAGCGCTCACAAATGGATCAGTTCCCTTGGAAATGTGCATCTTAACGCCGCTGATTTCTAGCAGCGGTGCACCAGAGGTAGGTACCAGCTTGTAATAACCAGCGGTGCGATCTTCCAGTGGCATGATCTCGCCATCACCACAGAGGTAAATTCTCTGGGTTTTTTTGACCATTTTTTTGAGTTCGCTAATCGACAGTCGATTGTCTTCATCGAGGATTAGGCTCTGTTCACTGAGGGGGAATTTACGTTGTGAAAGATTTAAGTCAACGGATATTTTCACGCTCGAGCGGCCTTTGTCGATGGCATCCAGCGCCTGTTGGGCATTGAGTGAATGGAGGTAATAATTGGGCATATTAATCGTTTATCTAGTCAGAGATACCCGCGTACTATACACCTTCAACGACTGGAAACTTACCTAAAAAACGCCGTACAGGGTTCGGCCAGTCATACAGGTGCATACGGGGGATGAGGATTAGAGATTTTGCGCGTCTGAGTAAGCCTCATGTAGCAATCTAGCGGTAATAGCACTGACATTCATTAAATAGGGTACCACTGATGCTATTAACCGCTAAAAAAAGCAGCTAAACCAGGTAGTGATACTGTGGCCTCAGTTTCATAACAGCACTAGCCTATGGGTAACGCTAAACTTACCTTGGTTCTGCCCATCACGACTGAGGTCTTAAAATGTTTCACATTGTTATCATTAAAAAAAAGTGATTGAGTAAACTGGTCAAAGTCCAGCATATCTTTAGCCGTCACGATTAACACAAAATCCGCTTCGCCGGTAATGTAATAACACTGTTGGATGCAGGCGATGTTTTTAATTTTTTTCTTAAAAGTATTAAAACAGTCTATATTATCTCTATTGAGTTGGACTGAAATGATGAACGTCATTAATTGCCCTACCGCTTCTGGGGACACGATGGCCACTTCACTGGTAATTACCTGCTCTTTGCGCAATCGCTTTAATCTTCGTTGAATGCTGGCGGGCGATAAGCCAACTTCCTCTGCTAACCGATCAATACTGGTTTTGACATCCACTTGCAGGATCTTAAGTAATTTCAAATCTTGTTTGTCTAAGGTCATTTGTCTTACCTTTAAAATTAATACGATATAAATAAATCATATTATGGCTTTAATTGATAATTATCTCTCACTTAAGTCTAAAAACAGCACGTTTTGTCTTTCCAAGTATTGATATAGTTTACTCGCTTCAATTGATCGCGAAACAGCATCAGCTGATCAATTGAGAGACCTAAAACAAGCCAGTTGTAACTTTGACTTTGAGTCGTTCCAAAAGGTAAAAAACCTTTATACAGCGGGCTGCAATCAGCAATTAAATGACATTTACCGATGCGACTAACAGACAAGCGCATTGGGTAATGGTTAACAGGAGTGTTTTAAGTGCCAGATGTGAAGTCGATGATTACTGTGGTAAACCCTCAAGATGGGGCCTATGTTGGCGAAGTAGACAATTGCGATACAGCTGCAGCTTTGCAGGCGATAGAGTCAGCGGTTGAGGCCTATGAAATATCCAAAAAACTACCGGCACATATTAGAATGTCGGTACTTAACCAAGTCGCCAATGAATTATATGAACAGCGCGAAATATTTGCGCAAACTATTGCACGAGAGGGCATAAAAACCATTAGGGAGGCGCGCAAAGAAGTAGCACGTTGTGTCGATACCCTACGAATCAGTGCTGAAGAGGCGCGGCGCTTAACCGGTGAAACGATTGCCTTTGATCAAGCGCCGGGTTCTGAAAACAGGTTCGGTTATTTTAAGCGGCTACCGATAGGCGTTATCGTTGCTATCACCCCCTTTAATGATCCGTTAAATTTGGTCGCACACAAAATTGGACCGGCAATTGCAGCAGGTAACAGCGTGATTCTGATGCCGCATACTGAGACGCCTTTGGTGGCAAGAATGCTGGTGGAATTGTTTGCCAAAACAGAGTTGCCTCAGGGGATATTACAATTGATTACTGGTCATGGAGAGGTTATTGGTGATGTATTAGTCACCGACCCTCGGGTGCGTATGGTGTCTTTTACCGGAGGCAGTGTTGTCGGTCACAGCATTTTGCAAAAGGCCGGATTAAAAAAAGTATCTCTAGAATTAGGCAGTAATTGCCCCGCACTTATTTTGGCGGATGCAGACATTGAACAAGCGCTGGAGGCGACAGTCAGTGGCGCTTTTTGGGCGGCGGGACAAAATTGCCTGCATGTACAGCGCATCTACATTGATCAATCATTATATGCACAGTTCGCCAAAGATTTTTGTCGGCGGGCGAATGCCATTCAAGTGGGTGATAAACTCAAAGAAACCACTGACATGGGGCCGATGATCAATGAGCGAGCGGCGCAAAAAGTGGAGGGATTAATCGCCGACGCACTCAATAAAAATGCCACCTTATTATGCGGCGGTGAACGCAACGGCACCTTTTTTCAGCCTACGGTGCTCAGTGATGTGACGGATGATTGCTTAATTGCCAAAGAGGAAGTTTTTGGTCCCGTGACGCTGCTCTATCGTTTTACCGATGTCGATGAGGCCATAGCCATGGCGAATAATGTTGATTTTGGTTTGCAGGCAGGTGTTTTTACCCGAGATTTAAATGCAGCCTTTAAAGTGGCGGATGCATTGGAATGCGGTGGTGTAATGATTAATGACAGCAGTGATTATCGGATTGATGCGATGCCCTTTGGAGGCGTTAAAGGCTCAGGGCTCGGGCGGGAAGGGGTGATGAATACGATTCATGAAATGACGGAAGCAAAAACCTACTGCTTCAATTTAAATCCATAATAAATTTAAAAACTATCTGCTAGCCCGGATATTGCACACAATATTCGGGCTAATAATAAAATAAAGGTAATCAGCATGACAACTCAATACAAATTGGCGCTCATTGGCTTTGGCAATGTGGGACAGGGATTAGCAAAAATACTCAGCGATAAACATTCATTCTTGAAAGCGAAATTTGGGGTGGATATACGCATTGTCGCCGTGTGTGATTTGTATAAAGGCAGCGTCGCTGATGCCAAAGGTTTAGACCCGGCGGTATTGCTTGAACATATTGAAGCACGGGGTGATCTTAAAAACTTTGGCGATCTCAATACCGATTGGGATGCCAGCGAGACTATCGCTAACAGTGGTGCCGATATATTGGTAGAACTGGCCTATACCGATTTAGAAACCGGAGAGCCAGCCTTCTCACATGTAAAACAAGCCATGAATAATGGCATGCACATTTCCATGACTAACAAGGGCCCGGTTGCGTTACATTTTCCTGAATTAAAGAGAATTGCCACGAAAAATAACGTGCAAATCGGTATTGAAGGCACCGTGATGAGCGGTACTCCCGCCTTAAACCTCGCTTGCGAGATGCTGTTGCCGGCGGGCATTATAAAAATCCAAGGTATCTTAAACGGCACCACCAATTACATTTTAGGTGAGATGGAAGCGGGCGCTGATTATGCGAGTGCCTTAAAACAAGCGCAGCAGCTAGGTTATGCCGAGGCAAACCCAGCGGGTGATGTCGAAGGGCACGATGCCGCCGCTAAAGTGGTTATTTTAGGTAACTTATTAATGGATCTCTCATTAACGTTGGCCGATATAGATTGCTCTGGCATCAATAACATAACCGCTGCAGATATTGAACAGGCCGCGGCCAATAACCAACGCTGGAAACTTATCGGCACCGTTGAAAAAACGGCAACCGGTTATATTGCGGCGGTTAAAGCGATGATGTTGGATTATGATCACCCGTTAGCGGCAATATCTGGCGCGACTAATGCTATTACCTATACGACTGAATTAATGGGAGATATCACCCTGATTGGCCCAGGAGCGGGTAGATTGGAGACCGGGTATGCCATCATTGAAGATATTTTAAGCATCCATAAAAACGGTCATTAAGCTTGGTGGCAATTTTTTGATATTGGACGTTTCCGGGCAGCGTTATATGCTACCCGGCAAGCGCTTCTTATCGATAGAAACAGCCGCTAGCAAGCAATTGCCAATTAATAAAAAAGCTTGGCTTTATCTTCTATCCCTGCAAATATGGGTTTGCAGAAACTCCTTTCAAAACTCAAAATGCACTTGGCTTCGCGTGAGTATTTAAGCGCTGCTTGGCAATCTTTACATCCTGGAATTTTATTTCTATAGGCTTCATAATCCGCCAGTGACGGAAATGAAAACGTTGCGTAGCCGATATTGTTCGGCCCTTCATGGGGAATGAGATAGCCGTGATGGAGACCGCCCATCTTATTGACCAGATCGATCCACAACCTCCCATAATGGGTAAATTCATCCACCTTATCTGGATCGATAATGTATTTTAGAAAACAGGTAACCATCTTTATTCCTCTGTAATAGGGTAGAAAATACCACGTTAAACGCTAGGATTAAGTCATGTATAACTAATCAGGTAAAGCAATTTTTCCAATAGAGATGAATTATGCGAAGCCTGATTCATCAAGGATTTAATTCCCCGCGTGACGAATTGAAGGCGAGCTTAAGCGAGAGGGCTTGCACAGGTCTAACTTTAGGGCGGTTACTCCAAGTGGACACCTTTAGGGTAGGCATGAATGCCGTCGAAATCCCCTTTACCCAACTTTACACCTTGAGACTTAGGGGCCATGCGAATAAGCCCAATGTTTTCACTGCCGGCTTAAAAACGGCTCTGCTCATAAAGAGTGTTGCAAGATCTTAATTTTAGAGTCAATAGCTATAGTTTGAATTGATGAGCGCATTAGCCAATTGGCCCCATTGATTGTGGGTTTACCAGATGAAACTGGTTTTCTGGGTAGTACTCGCATTAGTCACTTAAATTTAACGAATTTCTTTAATTTTTAGCCCATTTACAAAGAATAACTGCACAGTCGTTCGCTAGACTGGAACGTATTGATGCCGACTAAAAGTGGGCAGTTTATTGATAATTGTTGTGTATTGCAAAAAACGGCTAGCAACAACCTAAGGGGAAAATACCATGTTCACTATTGAAGGGGAGCTTACTCATTTTCCCAACCCCGCTGCGGCGCGTGAGAAAGAGTATAGCAGTGCACTGCGCGAGATTATCAGTGTGGCAAAAGCTAAACAGGTAATAGCGGATATAAAAAGTTGGCCGGCTTATTCGCCAACGCCATTACATAAGCTAAATCACTTGGCAAAAAACAGTGGCTTAGCTGCGATTTGGTATAAAGATGAGTCACAGCGTTTTGGTTTAAAGAGTTTTAAAGCCTTGGGTGGGGCCTACGCCGTTGCCTGCCAGTTACAAAATATAGTTGAAGCACGTTGTGGCGAGCGCCCGAATACTCGCGATTTACTGGATGGTAATTATAAAGAGCTGTTAGCTGAAATTGTTATAAGTTGTGCTACAGATGGTAACCACGGTCGCTCAGTTGCATGGGGAGCGCAATTGTTTGGTGCGCAGTGCGTGATCTACATTCATCGAGATGTTTCCAAAGGTCGGCAGCAGGCTATAGAAGCGTTCGGTGCTGAAGTTATTCGCATAGATGGAAATTACGATGCCTCTGTTCGTGAAGCAGACCGTGAGGCTAAAAAACACGGTCGTTTAATTGTCTCTGACACCAGTTATAAGGGGTATATGGAAATACCCAAAGATGTCGCTTTGGGCTATACCGTGATGATCTCTGAAATTGTAGATCAGTTGGCGGGAGAGATCCCCAGCCATGTCTTTATCCAAGGGGGTGTGGGTGGTCTGGCATCTGCAGTGGCGGGCTATTTCTGGGATTTATGGGGCGAGCGTCGACCGCGTTTGATTGTAGTTGAGCCTATAGAGGCTAATTGCCTACAACGCAGTGCTCAAGCGGGAAAACCCGTGGCAGTAAATGGAGAACTCAATACGCTGATGGCAGGTCTCGCCTGCGGTGAAGTGTCGACACTCGCATGGGAGATTCTCGCATGTGGCGGCGATGACTTTATGACATTAAGCGAGGGTGCTGTAGCACAAACGATGCGTCACTTAGCAGCGGGTTATGAAAGTGATCCCGCTATAGAGGCGGGTGAGTCGGCAGTGCCTGGGCTGGCAGCTGCAGTTATTGCCTGCCAGAGTAAATACTTTTCTGCAGCGCTTGGTCTTTGTGCGCAGAGTAAAGTATTAGTATTTGGTACAGAGGGAGCAACCGATCCCGAACTCTATCAAAAATTAGTAGGGTAAGTCTTCCAGTGAGGCCTCTGCATAACGTGGTAGTTATGCCGGGGCTTTACAGTATCAATCTAAGGTTATAAGTAGACTTTGCAATGAACATAAACTCAGCACGATTAATGTCTAGGCTCAAAGAATATGGTGATATTGGGCGTGATAGCCAAGGTAGGCTTGCTCGCATCGCCTTTACCGATGCCGATAAATTGGGTAGGGATCAACTAGTGACTTGGATGCAAGCTGCTGGCCTTAATGTTGAAGTCGATAAAATTGGCAATATTCATGGGTTATGGGAGCCCGAGTCAGTTGTCGAAAGTCGTCCTATTATGATGGGGTCCCATATTGACACTGTATTAAATGCAGGCATTTATGATGGTAATTATGGAGTGTTAGCAGGACTTGAAGTTATCTTAGCCCTACAAGAAGCTGGTTTTAAACCTTCAAGAGGAATTGTTGTCAGTGCGTTTTCAAATGAAGAAGGAGCGCATTATGCTCCTGATATGATGGGCTCTTTAGTGTATAGCGGAGGCTATAGTGTTAAAAAAGCGCTAGCAACTATAGGGCTTAATGGTTTAGTGCTTGGTAGTGAACTGCAACGTATTGGCTATGCAGGTCTTAATGAGCCAGGTTTTATCCAACCCAAAGCTTATATTGAACTGCATATTGAGCAGGGCCCTGTGCTGGAAAACCTTGAGCTACCGATTGGGGTTGTTGAAAACCTACAAGGTATTTCATGGCAGCGAATCACTATAGAGGGTGTTGCAAACCATGCAGGTACTACTCCAATGTCGATGCGTGCCGATGCGGGAATAGCTACCGCCCAAGTTATGCTGCATTTAAAGGATTACGTCACCCAAAAGGGCAATGGTATGGTTTCAACCATAGGCACTATTCTCTTTGAGCCTAATATCATTAATGTAATCCCCTCTAAGTCAGTGTTTAGCGTTGATCTTCGCTCACCTTGCGAAAGTGATTTAAAAGATGCAGAACTATCTTTAGCACAATGCCTCAATGAAATAGAAGAAATTGATGGTTTTAACATCAGTGTGGAAAGGCTGGCAAGGTTTGAGCCGGTCACTTTTGATCGTAATTTGGTTGAAAGTATAGAAAAGGCATCGAACGGTAGAGGCTTTATCTCTAAGAGAATGACATCTGGAGCGGGCCACGATGCTCAGATGATGGCCCGTATTTGCCCTAGTGCAATGATTTTTGTGCCCAGCAAAGATGGAATTAGTCATAACCCGAGAGAGTACACAGAAGAGCAGCATTTAATCAACGGTGCAAATTTATTACTTGATTCTATTAAGGGCTTAGCTATATAGCCCGAATATTGTACCCAATATCCTAAGCAAGTTACGGGTAAGTTTTACTGCACAGTTCATTAAGTTATTGATTGCCCAGCGGGGAAACCGCTGGCGGTTTTAACTTATGTTTACCGGTAGGGATAAGCCCGTTTTTACGCTGTCCATTACTACATTGGTCAAAAAGCTGCGGATGTTGCGGTTGGCGAAAAATACTTTACGGGTGAATGCTTCATAATCTTGCATATCGGTGGCGGTGACTATTAAGACAAAATCAGCAGATCCCGTGACATAATAACATTGCTGAACAGCGGCAAGTTGTTTCATTTCTTTTTTGAATTGATCAATTAAATCAGCACGTTCACGTTCTAACGTTATTTGTACTAAGAGTGTTAATGGACGGCCTATTGCCACGGGGTTGACTACCGAGATATCTGCCTGGATTACTTTTTGTTCGCGCATTTTTTTGATGCGCCGTTGTACTGCTGCTGCAGATAAACCTACCTGTTCGGCAACTTGCTCTGAGGTAGTGCGGTTGGATTGTTGCATTATCGCTAAAATGTTGCGATCAAAAGTATCGAGAGAATAGTTGTTGTTCATGATTAGCAGCGCCAATTGAAAGCTAGAATTATCGATTTTTACGAGGAAATTATGCGTCATTTTGCTTTTTTTTGCAGTAGATCATCGATAGATGACTAAAGTAGTCAGAAATTCTGCACAGCTAGAGCATATGATTATGTCAGCAGGCAGTGAAAGCTAGAGGCAAATATGACGTTAACGACTGTTGCGCCTGACTTAGTAATTGGCAGAAATAATAGAGAGAAGAAAATGTATATAGATACCGATTTACTGTTACGAATGAAAACTTGGCGACAGCATATGCACCGCTTTCCTGAATGTGGTTTTGATCTGCCATTAACCGCTGATTTCGTCGCGAAAAAGCTGCAAAGCTTTGGTATTGAGGTGACGCGAAATATAGGTCAGCAAGGGTTGGTTGGTGTACTGAATTGTGGTGATGGCAAGGCCAGTATCGGTTTGCGGGCTGATATGGATGCCTTGTTTATACAAGAGAAAAATGCATTCGAGTACTGCTCAGAGCACAGTGGAAAAATGCATGCTTGTGGTCACGATGGACATTCGGCAATGCTGTTAGGTGCCGCTTGTTACTTGGCACAGCAGAAAAATTTTAACGGCACAGTACATTTTATCTTTCAGCCCGATGAAGAGCACGGGCGTGGGGCCCAGGCGATGATAGATGATGGTCTGTTTGAGCGTTTTGCTATTGATGCGGTATACGGAATCCACAATTACCCAGGTTTAGCTGCAGGTAAATTTATGCTGCGTCACGGATCGCTTATGGCCAGTGAAACAAGTTTTGAAATAGTGATTAAAGGCAGAGGAGGGCATGCAGCTATGCCCCATCGCGGAATTGATCCAATCGTAGTGGGCTCGCAAATTATTATGGGTTTGCAGACTATCATCTCACGCAATCTCAGTGCAGTCGAAGAAACCGCAGTCATCTCTGCAACAGAGTTTATTACGGATGGTACAGTAAATGTTATCCCCAATACAGTGACGATAAAAGGGGACTGCCGTAGCTTCACTGAGGCGTGTCTAATAAAACTTGAGGAGGCAATGGAGCGAGTGGTTGCAGGTATATGCCACAGTGGCGGTGCAGAATACGAATTTAGCTTCAACAATGCGTTTTACCCTACCGTTAACCATATTGAGCAAACCGAGCATGCGTTGCAGGCGGCGATTAAAGTATTAGGGGCTGAGAATGTTAATGGTAATTGCGATCCACTGACCATATCCGAAGATTTTTCGAGTATGTTGCGGGTTAAACCCGGTTGTTATGCATTATTAGGCAACGGGTTTGACTCGGTGGGCGGTTGTGCTCTGCACAATCCAGAGTACGATTTTAACGATGATATTCTGGCGTTCGGCGCTAATTATTGGATACAGTTAGTACGTGATCAACTGCAATAGGGATGCAGGGTTAGTATTTTACAAGTGTTACCGGCATTGTAATGTGCTTTAAGCGGCGCAATAAAGGAACCTCACTGCTGCGAGTTGTTGCTTGCCAAAGATCATATTGAGTTTGCTCTCATATGAAGTACTAATGCAATAGAGAGCCTAACGGCCATTTCAGGAGTGATACCAGTTTTGGAGTTGAAAATACTTCATAGTATTTTTCTACTGACTCCAAACTCGGATGTTGCATGCAATATCCGGGCTAGTTGTTATTACAGGAAATTTCCGATTGAACGCCGCACTGATGTGTCCTATTTTTTGATAAAAAACAATGCAAAAACAATTAGTAAGCTAGATCGAGCGTTATTGTAATTAAGTAAAAATATTTTCTCTGTAGAGGGTAAATTTTTTAATTTAAAACTAGCCCTCATATCAACAATGTTGCTAAAGTGATGTCTACCTGCAATCAGAGAACAAACAGAAAATGGCCGCTACTCTCTACTACATCATAGGTGCCTCTGGTGCTGGTAAAGACTCGCTCCTAAATGCCGCACGCGAGCAATTGGTCACACAAAGTAATACCTTAATCGCCCATCGTTACATCACTCGAGCAGCCGATGCTGGGGGTGAAAACCACGTTGCTTTATCGGTCGCTGAGTTTGAGTCCAGACAATCTAAGGGCCTGTTTAAAATGTACTGGGCCGCCAACAACTGCCAATACGGCTTAGGCATAGAAATCGATCAGTGGTTAGCCGCCGGTATAAACGTATTAGTCAACGGCTCACGCGGCTATTTAGCAACAGCAAAACAGTGCCACCCCAGCCTAAAAGTTATCTATATCGATGTAGATTCGGCCATTCTCAAACAGCGTTTAACCAACCGGGGCCGTGAGAGCGCAAGCGAAATAGAGGCGCGACTCGCCAGACACAAACAACTCTCTGCCAGTATCGATAAAGAGGCACTGCGCATCGATAATAGCGGTGAATTATCGGTGGCTTGTAATCAGCTGATCGAGTTTGTGGGTGGTTGTTAGTCATTAGTCGATAGTCATTAGTCGATAGTCATTAGTCATTAGTCATTAGTCATTAGTCGATAGTCATTAGTCATTAGTCATTAGACGATAGTCGATAGTCGATAGTCAGTTCAAGCCAGGTTAATTGATTGATCATGATATTTTTATTTTCTCTGTGTAGCGAAGCGCCTCTGTGCCCTCTGTGGTGAAAAAATCTTTAGTCTTGTCGCTGATCCCCATCTCTTCATTGACGCACTGTCACATTTTACCTATGCTGGTTTTTTCAAAAAAGTTATCCCCTATTTATGAGCACACTATTTTTTGCCCATGCCAATGGTTTTCCCAGCCCTAGTTATGCAACATTTTTTGCCGCCTTAGAGCAGCATGATCACAGCATTGATTACATCGAAAAGGTGGGCCTCAATCCTGAGTTTCCGATTACCAGTAATTGGTCTTATCTGGTGCAAGAACTTGAGCGAGAGATAGAAAGTAAGCATCAGAGCCCGGTGGTGGGCATCGGCCACTCACTGGGGGGCATGCTGAGTTACCTGCTGGCGCAAAAGCGCCCTGATCTCTATAGTCACCTGATTTTACTGGACCCCCCGGTCATTAACGGCTGGCAAAATTCGGTGTGGTGGCTGTCTAAAAAATTGGGCTTTAGCGATCGTTTCACCCCCGCCGGTGCCAGCAAAAACCGCCGTACCCATTTTGCTAGTCGCGAGCAAGCTTATGCACAATTACGAGGTAAGCGTCTGTTCAAAGATTTTACTGAACAATCTTTTCAGGCGTATATCCAGCATGGGTTGGTGGATACTGATGATGGACAAGTGACACTGGCTATCGATTTAGAGACTGAGCTGTCGTTATTTCGTACCGCCCCCGATGACCTGTGGCGCTACCGTCAACCACTGGCAATGCCAGGCTTGTATTTAACCGCACAAGAGAGCGAATTCTCCAGCCAGCCTTTTGCGGCTAGATTATCCAAAACCGCTGGCATGGATTATAGAGTATTGGCGGGTGGGCACTTGTTCCCGCTAGAAGATCCTGAGGGAACCGCTCAGACCATCACCGATTGGTTAAAGCAACACTGAGTGATTGGTCGTTGGTCTTTTGTCATGAGTCTTCTAGCCAACGCCTATCCCCTCTTTATCCCCGCCAAGATGATTGCCGCCTGGCGTACTTGGTCTGCGCTCAAGCCATTCACCCCGATCCGGTAGTGTACTTGGTCACTTTTGTTATCGACCTTAAAGTGGTCGGAGTGCGCCAGTATCACCCCGGCATTTTCCGCCTGTTGAATAAAATCATTAGAACTGGCTATCCAGTGGTGAGGACTTTGCGCATTGAGCGATAAATCCATTATTTTACCAAAAATATGACTTTTCTCAGCGTTGCAATCGGCGACTAATTTGATGGCATCATCCAAGTAGCCGTTTTCGATGGCGGTAATGATATGACTGGCGGCGCTTGAAGATACCAGCCAGATAGTCTCGATAACGTGTTTGGATAATTTTTTCAGTAGCGGGTGCTTGGAGGCGATAAATGAGGCCTTGTGCCCACCACTTAGGCACTTGCTAAAGCCCGACAGCATTAAACAGTGCTGTGGGGCGTATTTTGCCAGCGGGGCGGGTGCGGCGAACATGCCGTAAATATCTTCTTCTATTACTAATAGATCATGCTTGATGATGATGTTGGCCAATGCTTGGCGGCGCTGCTCAGATTGAGTCGTGCCCATCGGTGATTGATTTGAGGGCACGGTAATTAAGGTGCGGCTGCCAGTTTGTTTGATAATAGCATCCAGTGCCGCTGGTATCAGTCCCTGCTCGTCACACTGACAGCTAAACAGACGCAGGCCATGCTGTTTGGCGGCGACGATAATCCCAGGGGCGGTATACTGCTCGACAATCAGCACATCACCGCGAGTCATTTGATGGTTGAAGATAAAATGGATGGCGTATTGGCAACTGGGCAACGCCAGTATTTGTGATGGCTCAAACTGAATATCACGAGCACTGGCTAGCCATTGGCTGATGGCGCGTTGGTAGCGCTCGATTAAGCTCTTGCCTATGTACTCGTAGTAGCTGCCATCATCCAGAAAGAGGTTGGCGCGGGTGATGGCTTTATTGATGGCTAATAGTTGTGGGTCGCACTCTAGCTTGTTGATCGATAGGTCGATCACGCCCTGCTGTTGCTGTGCCAGGCAGCGCGTGAATAGTGCCACATTACTCTGTGCCAGTACGTAGGTGCCGCGGCCAATTTGACCACCCACTAAACCTTTTTCGGCGGCGCGGCGGTAGGCGCGTGAGACAGTGGTGGGGTTTACCCCCAATTTATAGGCCAAAATGCGCTGTGGCGGCAGTCTTTCACCGACCACTAATATCTGGTCTGCGATAGCCTTTTCGATGGCTTGCGCCAGAGCTTGTGCGCCTATTTTAACGGCGTTTATTTGGGGTAGCCACATCGATCAACCTCTGCGGAAAATGGTTAAATTGTAGGTCATACAATAAAATTATTGTGTCATACAATAGCTTGTGTGACACTCGATGGCAATGAACTAGATAAGGCGGTTATCGATGAAAACCATAGGCTTACTTGGCGGCATGAGTTGGGAGTCAACACTCAGTTACTACCGGGAGATCAATCTTGGTATTAAAGCGGAACTCGGTGGTTTGCATTCCGCTAAAATCGCGATGGTCAGTGTCGACTTTGCCGAGATTGAAGCGCTGCAACACCTAGGTGATTGGCCTAAGACCGCTGATATTCTCACGATAGGGGCTAAAAATGTGCAGGCCGCTGGCGCTGACTTTTTATTGATTTGTACCAATACCATGCACAAAGTTGCCGAGCAAATCCAAGCGCAAATAGATATCCCGCTGCTACACATTGCCGATGCCACGGCTAGACAGTTACAAGCTGATAACATCACTAAAGTCGGACTGTTGGGTACGGCATTCACCATGGAGCAAGATTTTTATAAAGGCCGGCTCAGTGAACAGTTTGCTATCGAGGTGTTAGTGCCCAATGCCCAGCAACGACAGTCGGTGCACGATATTATTTATTCACAACTTTGCCTGGGCGAGATTAACCAGACATCGCGTCAGATATATCTCGATATTGTCGAGGACCTTTTTCAACAAGGTGCCCAAGCGGTGATTTTGGGTTGCACTGAAATTGCCTTATTAATTAATCAATCGCACACTGCAGTGCCTTTGTACGATACCACTAAGATTCACGCCAGTGCTGCCATCAGTGCGGCACTGACAGATTAAAAGAGGGAAGAGAATGCGTATTCAAACATGGCTTTACAGTGCTGCCCAAGCACTGGCACTTACCAGTGCGGTAATCACCGTCTCTATCTCGGCGATGGTCGGTAAAGAGTTGGCTCCAGTGGCCAGTTTGTCGACTTTGTCTTATGGGGCGCAATTTGCCGCGATTATCTTCTGCTCTTACCTGCTCTCAATGTCGATGAAACGCTTTGGCCGCAAGCCTATCTTTTATCTGGGCGCACTAACCTTGGCGCTCGGTGGTGGTTTGGGGGCGCTGTCTATTTATTGGCATTCTTTTAGCATCAATGTGATCGCCCATATCTCCTTTGGGGTGAGCCTGAGTGCCTTCGCCTTTTTTAGGTTTGCCGCTATTGATGGGGTGCGAGACAGTGAAAAGGCCAAGGTACTGTCAATTGTTACACTCGGTGGCATAGTGGCGGCGTTCATCGGGCCGCTGATCGCCAAAAATGGCCGCCTTTTCTTTGAAGATTATGCCTTTAGCGGCAGCTATTTAGCCTTCGTAGTGATCGCAATGGTATTGATGGTGATATTGATGTTGGTGCCCAAAGAGCAGCCAGCGGAGACGCTTGAAAGTGCTGTGGTAGAAACTGAGTCGAGCGGCGATCATCACAAAATACTGAGTTTGCCGCTGTTTGTCTCTATCTACGCCTCAGGGTTCGGTTTTATGTTGATGGGGCTGCTGATGATGCAGTCGTCGATGGTATTGAATGCGCAGGGGGTTGAATTCGCCGATATTATGTTTGTGATTCAGTGTCATGTGGTGGCGATGTTTGTGCCTTCATTATTTATGGGTAAAGTGATCGCTAGAGTTGGTGCGCAGGCGGTGATATTTGCCGGTTATATGATGATGTTGGCGGCGATGCTGGTGGCTATTTACAGCAGTGGTTACTATGGTATATTGACGGCCTTAATCGGCATAGGCTTGGGTTGGAATATGCTCTATGTGGGCGGTAGCGCTATGGTTACCTCGCTCAAGGGAGATAGACATAAACTGCAGGGTATTAATGAATCGGCAGTGGCGGTACTGAATACCATCGGTGCGTTTTCCGCCGGTGCGTTGTTTTTTGCTATCGGTTGGGAGAACAGCAACTGGCTGGCGATGTTATTGCTGGTGCCCGGTATATTACTGTTGATCGCCAATCGATATACCCGCCAGACAACACCCAGCAGTGTGAGAATTTAGCCCACAGGCATTATTTCGAAGCAGCTTGTGGACAACTCTGCGGCCACTGCTCTAAGTGGCCGCAACCCAAGTTCAGCGGTTTATAACCAGTCGGGTACTCGATCCAATTCCATCAGTTGCTGATAACTGGGGCTGGGGTGAATCAGTTGATCGCGCTCGCCATCGACCAGTACTTCGGCAATTACATGTTTGTGCTTTATAGCCAATCGGGCACAGAGTCTAGCTCAATGAGCTGTCGGTAGCTGGGGCTGGGGCGAATCAGTTGATCGCGCTCGCCATCAACCAGTACTTCGGCAATCAAGCGTCGGCTATTATAGGTGTTTGAAGCGACCGCTGAGTAGGCGCCCACCGAGTGTATCACCAGTAAATCGCCAACCACAACGGTCGTTAACGGGCGGTTTTGCGCCATATAATCACCCGATTCGCAGACCGGCCCGACGATGTCGACAGGCTGGCTCAAGGCATCTGGCGCGGCTTGTTTAGCGGGACTAATTTTGTGCCAAGCCTCGTAGAGGGTTGGGCGAATTAAATCGTTCATCGCCGCATCTATCATCACAAAAGTCTTATCCTGGACGGGTTTAACTTGGATCACCTCTGTCACTAAGATGCCGGCATTGGCGATGATAAAACGCCCGGGTTCAAAGATTATTCGGCAATTTAACGCGGTGGCGTATTTGTGGATGACTCTCGAATATTCTGCCAATAGGGTTAACTCCGACGGATCATCGTCAGTATAGGTAACGCCTAGGCCACCGCCGACATCGACATGTTCAAGGTTAATCCCCAATTCCTGAAGCTGTTTGATCAACTCCATGATGCGTTGCATCGCCTCATCAAAAGCGCTGACTTTACTAATTTGGCTGCCGATGTGCATATCGATACCGACAATGGTAATACCGGGCAGTGTTGCGGCCAATTGATAGGCTTGCAGTGCATAATCGAAGGGAATTCCAAATTTGTTTTCGCGCTTGCCGGTGGATATCTTCGCGTGAGTGCCCGCATCCACATCCGGGTTAATTCTCATTGAAACCTTAGCCGTCTGTTGGTTGGCGCTAGCTAATGCAGATATCTGCCTGAGTTCGGTGATGGACTCGACATTAAAACAGAGGATGTTTTTCGACAGTGCAAAGCGAATTTCAGTGGCGGTTTTAGCCACACCAGAGAAGACAATTTTATCGGCGGGAATGCCCGCTGCCAATGCGCGGCGCAGCTCGCCCTCAGAAACGACATCTGCCCCCGCTCCCAGTTTGGCCAAGAGGGTCAGTATCGCCTGATTAGAGTTGGCTTTGATCGCGTAGCAAATCAGCGCGGGTAAATCGGCAAAGGCATCGGCAAAGGCTAAATACTGCTGGCGAATTGCGCTGGCGCTATAACAGTAAAAAGGGGTGGGGTAACGGCTCGCAAGCGCCTCTATCGAAACATGGTCGATCTGCATGGTCCCGTTGTGGTAAATAATCTGTGGCATAAAATTTCCAAAGTGTGGTGGTAGGCTGATGGCAAAAGTTTACGGTGGTTGAAATTCACAAACAACGCGCCAAATTGTTAATTTGTCGACTCATTCACTACATAATGCAAGTTTCGCTATTAGTTTTGTAATGCATGACTAATAATTCCCCATGTCAGAAGTTTTGTCGCTGGGTAACAGCCTGATTCAATTCAGTGAAAAAGCCCAGGTTGGGTAATGGCTGGTTGGAATAAGAGGAAGGTAGCTTATGGAATTGGATGCGAGAGATAGGCAATTAATTGCCCTCTTACAAAATAATGCCCGCGAATCTATTGTCTCGCTCGGTAAAAAACTCAATGTCTCTAGAACCACGGTGCAAAATAGGATTGACGCGCTGGTGCGACGCAAGGTGATTAAAAAGTTTACCATTGAGTTTGATCAGCAGTACCAAAGACGCCTCTTAAAAGCGCAAATGTTGATCAATCTTCGCGCTGGTGTATCGCGGCGGGTGATTAGAGAATTACAGAAAATTACGCAGATCAGTTCGATTAAATCTGTCAGCGGCATCTATGATTTAATGATTGAAATCACAGTTGAGGCAAGTTGTGAATTAGATCAATTGGTCGACGATATACGAGAGATAGAGGGGATTGAAAAAACCATTTCTTGTCTGGAATTATCAAATTATCCTGCGGGCTAATCTCTCTAGCCTGAGAATAACGCGGTATCTTAGCGTTGGACCTAGGCTAGCTGGTAGGCATTGCTTAATGCAGGACGTTTTTAGTTAAAAGCGCCTTACTGATGCAAGCTTAAATATCAATCCACTGGCCGGTTTTGGCCGCTTTAAAGATGGCATCTATCACCCGCATATTGGCGATAGCTCCCTCCAGTGGATTACTTTGCGCGCGCTGCTGATTAATCGCGGCGCAAAAATTTTCCGCCTGCAATTGGTATTGATCGATCACCGGAAATGTTTGGCGCTGATAATTTGCGCCGGTTAAATCGGTGCCATCATCAATGTAGACGATATTTTCACTGTCATTGGGGGCGTTGAAGGGAATCTTAACTTCAATGCGTCCGGTGGTGCCCAAAAAATTGACTCTCTGGTAGGGCACCAACTGAGTAGAGCACAGCCAGGTCATCTGCACGCCGCTGGGGAAAAGCATAATAGCAGAGGCCAACCGGTCGGTGTGGGTGTTGGGATCGTGATCGATCACGGCGGTGACTTTGCAGGGTTCTTCACCGGTGACAAAGCGCGAGGTGTTGATTAGGTAACAGCCGATATCATAGATACCGCCGCCGCCAATGTCGGCTTGGTTGCGAATATTATTAGCATCATCATTAAAGTAGCTAAACGCCCCTTGAATAGCGCACAATTTACCGATGCTCTGTTGTTTAACTTGCTCGCGAACCCACTGCCACTGGGGATTGGAGCGCACCATAAAGGCCTCTTCTACTAACTTGCCGGTCTGCGCACACACCTCAACTAATTGCTGAGCTTCGGCGGCGGTGAGGGCCAAGGGTTTTTCACAGAGCACATGTTTACCGGCTTGCAGTGCGGCAATGGTGAGCGGTACGTGCAAGTGGTTGGGAAGCGGATTGTAAATAACATCGATGTCTGGGTCCTCAATCAGTTGCTCGTAACTGGCGTAGGCCCTGGGGATTTGTAATTCATCGGCGACTACTTGCGCTTTTTGCTGACTGCGCGAGGCGATTGCCAACACCTTTAGCAGCGGACTCTGCTGCATTGCTGGAACAACCTGTTTACGGGCAATTTTGGCACTACTGAGAATGCCCCAGTTTAAGATTTTTCCCATTATATCCCCCTAAGTATTTGTAAAAAATAAAATAATTATGCTCTGAACTTTAGCATAACGCGGTGAAAAAAGGTGGGGCCAGCAAAATATCAACTCCAAGTGGAGCGAATTTGTCTGTGCTTTGCGGCTATTCAACGATGGTTTAGCGCGGTAGGGTCGAAGCTATTGAGCCTACTTCCCTAAGTTGCCTGAACTCGCAGATTACATCACTGCGCCGATTTGCCAGGGGACAAATTCACTGTCCCCATAACCTAGCGCCTCACTTTTAGATTGCTCTCCGGAGGCCGTCTTGATGATGTACTCGAAAATTTGTTGCGCTTTTTGGTCAATAGTCACTTGTTCATCGATGATATCGCCACAGTTAATGTCCATATCTTCCTCTTGGAAGTAATACATTTCACTGTTGGTGGCCAGCTTTATCGAGGGCACGGGTTTAAAGCCAAAGGCAGAGCCCCGCCCGGTAGTAAAGCAGACAATATTGGCACCAGAGGCTACTTGTCCGGTGACAGAGCAGGGATCAAATCCCGGGCTATCCATGAACACAAAACCCTTTTTGGTGATGGGCTCCGCGTACAGATAAAAATCTTGCAGAGGGGTGCTGCCACCCTTGGCGACGGCGCCGAGGGATTTCTCTAATATAGTGGTGAGGCCGCCGGCTATATTACCGGGAGAGGGGTTGTTATTCATGTTGCCGCCATTTCTGGCGGTGTAATCGCGCCACCATTGAATGCGTTTTATGATTTTTTTGGCGGTGGCAGGGTTGGCGGCACGGGCGGTAAGTAAGTGCTCAGCGCCGAATATTTCCGGGGTCTCGGATAATATTGCAGTCCCTCCCTGAGCGATCAATAAGTCGGCTGCTCTGCCCAGGGCCGGGTTTGCGGTGATGCCTGAATAACTGTCAGAACCGCCACACTGCAGGGCGAGAGTTAACTCAGCTACCGGCACGGGTTGGCGTTGAATCGCATTCGCCTGAGCGAGCATTTTGCCAATTCTGTCAATACCCGCGGCAATCGTTTTTGAGGTGCCACCCTGGGCTTGAATGGTCATTTTTTGGATCACCGCCTGCGGGTCTGTGGCCTTGAGTTCGCCAAGTTGCATCACTTCACAGCCTAAACCTACCAGTAGCACCGCGGCAAAATTAGGGTGTTGACTGTATCCAACTAGCGCGCGTTGTAAGTTATCAAAGCCATCCCCCTTGTTGGCCATACCGCAACCGCTGCCATGATGTATCGCCACCACACCATCGATGTTGGGGTAGGCGTCTAATAAGTTTGAGTGGTTGAAGTGATTGGCGATAAAGCGCACCACGGTTGCCGAGCAGTTAACCGAGGCGATTAAGCCTATATAGTTGCGCGTGCCGACTTTGCCGTTATCGCGCAAAAAACCCATGAAGGTGCGTCGCTCGGCGGCTGGCACCATGGATACGGGAGTGGCGTTGCTACCAATGGAGTAGTCTAGCTCTAGTTCTCCCATTTCACAGTTGTGTACGTGGACGTGAGCCCCTGCACTGATGGCGGTGGTGGCAAAACCTATGACCTGATTGTATTTGCGGATTGGCATGCCTTTCTCAATGGCCGAGAGGGCTACCTTGTGGCCTTTGGGGATGCTGCTCTGGGTCGATATGTTACGCGCTTTATCGATGCTCGCTCCCAGCCCTAAAGCACTGAGTGCCACAACTACATTATCCTGGTCATGCAGCTGTAGGGTATTGCCTGCCATCATTATTGCCTCTTATCATTGTTTTTCTGGCGCTAGCGGTAGATCTCTAGCTCTGCGTCCATGTAGAGAAGTATTGCCGGCGAGTACTCATTAGGCAAGATTCGACAGTCAATTCGATAATCAAGCAGCTAGAAAGCTAGAAAATATGCTCATCAGGCTCTTATGCATCCATGCATTCGCTAAATAAATGCATCCCTGCATAAAACCAGCAAGGTGACCACTACATTTTCTCTGTTGCTAAGTGCACTCATTTATTACCCAGCTGTTTCGCACCAAACTGTCGAATCTAGGATTATAAATGTAATAATACTGCCTGGAAATAAGCCCATAAAACTGCTTAAAAAATAGCCTTGACTTAATGTATGCTAGCACACTAACATGTTAGCTAGTTCACGGGAAGATATATAATATGCCTTTTAGGTTTTTGCAGAACGCCAAAATAGACCGCAGCAAAGCACTTTCTGGACAAGTGTATGAAATTTTATTGGACGCAATTGTCGATCAAAATTTAACCCCGGGAATGGCCATCATCAAAGAAGAGGTGGCCAAGGCACTGGGGGTATCACGCACTCCGGTGAGTGAGGCAATCGCCAAATTGACCGAAGATCGGTTGGTAGAAGTATTTCCGCAACGCGGTACTTACGTCACTAAACTTCACATCAGTGACGTTAAAGAGAGTGCCTTCATTCGCCAGGCGCTGGAAGTGGCGATTGCTCGGCAAGTGGCCGAGCACCACAGTGCTGAGATGTTGCTGCTACTGACGCGTAACGTGCGCTATCAAAAAGCGTCGGTGGAGGATAAAGATTACCCTAGTTTTTATCAGTTGGATGAAGAGTTTCACCAGTTACTCTGTGAATTTACCGGTTTTAGCCGGCTCAAACGGGTGATTGAGGGTGCGTATGCGCAGTTGGCAAGGGTGCGTAAAATGCAGTTGTCAGCACCAGGTAGGCCAGAGGATACCTATCTTGAGCACAAGGCAATTTTAGATGCGATTAAAAATTCAGATGGGGAGGGTGCAGCGTTAGCCATGACCCAACACGTGAGCAAAGTGGTTGCTCTTATCGATATTATGTTCAGTGAACAGCCCGAGTTGTTTGCGGACAAATAACCCCGATGAAACTGGTGCGTTAGGTTAATGGGTATCGGCGGTAAAGGTAAGTAAATCCCATAATAAATATAACAATGGAGACGACAAACGATGAGATTATTCAGCAAACCCTCAGGTTTAACGCTAACTAAATTGGCAAGTGGTATCACTGCGGCCTCCGCAATGGTGCTGGCACTCGGTGCTAATACCGCAGTGGCGAAGAAATTCGACGGTGTCACGGTGAATGTTATGACTTTTACCGGCCCGCAAATTGCCGAGCCGCTACAGCGTCACGCCCCCGAATTTAAGGCGTTAACCGGCGCCACTATCAATATCATTACCGTGCCATTTTCGGATCTATACACTAAATTACTCACCGACTTTGCCACGGGTACCAACAGTGTTGATGCCGCTGTATTTGCCCCGCAGTGGATGGTCGATTATGCAGAGCCAGGTTATCTGCAGGACATTACCGCCAATGTCGCTCAAGACGAAGCGTTAGAAGAGAGTGATATCAGTCCTTTCTTTCGCTCTTTCTCCACCCAATATAAAGGTAAGAACTATCTACTGACGCTAGATGGCGATTTCCACATGATTTACTACCGTACTGATGTGCTTAAAGCCGCGGGACTAACCCCACCTAATACTTGGGACGAGTACCTGGCAATTGCCAAAGCGGTGCATGGTAAAGACATGAATGGGGATGGCAAACCCGACTATGGTTCTTGTATCTCGAAAAAACGTAATGCTCAAGCCTATTGGGCAGTGATGTCGATTGCCGGTGGTTACCTACAAGGTGAAGGGACTAAGCAGGGGGCATTCTTTGATACCAAAGACATGCAGCCGCTGGTGAATAATGAAGCTTTTGGTGCCGCGTTGCATATCTACAAAGAAACTAGCAAATATGCACCGCCTGACGAAATTAACTTAGATGTGGGCGATACTCGAGGTCTGTTTACCGCTGGGCGCTGTGCACTGACCATTGACTGGGGTGACGTAGGTCCGTTAGCGGCAGATCCCGCTTCATCGAAAGTCATCGATAAAGTTGGCGCGGCAATGTTGCCAGGTTCTACCAAAATACTGAATCGTGCGACTGGCAAACTAGAAACTTGTACGACTAAGACTTGCCCCTACGCTGTGGACGGCGTTAACCGCGCACCTTACGCTGCCTTTGGCGGTTGGTCTGGCGGAATTAACGCCTCGGCGGATGATAAAGTTAAGCAGGCCGCTTACGAGTACTTCTCGTATGTCTCGCAACCTGCTCAGTCTAATGTCGATGTGACCATCGGCGCCACCGGTTTTAATCCTTACCGTCTGTCACAATTTAGCAACATGCAAGGTTGGTTAGCGTCGGGCATGAGTAAAGAAGCCGCTGAAAACTACCTAGGGGCGATTAAAGACAGTCTCAATAGCCCTAACATGATGTTAGATCTGCGTATTCCGAAGAACCAAAACTACCAGCAAGTGGTGTTAGATACCGCTATCGCGCGTTTCTTGGCCGGTGAGATCGATGTTAATCAAACCATGTCTTCGATTGAAGAAGGTTGGAATGAGCTCAATGAAGATCTTGGTAAAGAAGAGCAGTTGAAACTCTACAAGGCAACTCTGGGTCTGTAACCCTCTTGCCCAGTGTGTGGCTGGCCTGTCTCTAAGGTTGGCTGCACGCTTTTTATTTTTTTTGACTACACCCTACTTTTAAAGGATAACCATGTCTGAGGTCAAGCAACCTAAGGTGGGTTTTGCGCAGCGTATCGATCAGCTTACGCCGCAATTACTAATTCTACCCACTGTTTTAATCATTCTTTTTTTAGCGGTTTATCCACTGTTGCTGTCCGCTTATTTAGCGCTGTCCCGCTTTAAATTAGTCTCGGGTGGTTTCGAGCTGAAATATGTCGGACTACGCAATTTCAAAAAATTATTTTCAGGTTCTCAGCAGTATCATTTTCTGGGAACTTTCGGTGAGTTCTTGTTCTGGGAATGGCTGATTATCGGCTTTTTCGCCCTGAGTTTTTGTTATTGGCTGTGGTGCTACTTTCGCTCTGGTACTGTCTCAGTGATAGGCACCATAGGACGTTCAATCACTGTTATAGTCATTATGATGTTAACCATGCTGGCTTTTAGTGTGCTCAATGGCAGTGGTTATCCGGGCTCTTTAATGGTGACACTGTTTTACGTGTTTGTCGGAGTCTCTATTCAGTTTGTGATCGCGCTGGGTCTGGCGCTGTTATGTGCGCAAAAAATTCGCGGTAAACACTTTTTCCGCATGGCCTTTTTTATTCCTATTATGGTCACCCCAGTGGGCATCGCCTACGCGTTTAGAATGTTGATGGATATGTCGCAGGGGCCCTTTGCACCTATTTGGTCAATGTTTGGGCTGGCGGAGTTCTCCTGGGCGGCCGATGCCTGGCTGGCCCGCTGGGTGGTATTGATCGGTGACTCTTGGCAGTGGATTCCGTTTTTGTTCATGGTGTTGTTGGCGGCGATTGAAAATCAACCCAAAGAGCAAGTAGAGGCGGCGCAGTTAGATGGTGCCGGGAGCTGGCGTATCTTTAAAGATATTACCTTTCCATCGATAGCGGCTGTGGCAGCGACCGCGGTACTGATTCGTTTAATTGAGGCCTTCAAAATTATTGATCTACCGAATATTTTAACCAACGGTGGACCGGGCATCGCCACAGAATCTATGACATTACATTCCTTTATCGCCTGGCGCACCCAAGACTTAGGCGGATCGGCAGCGGTCGGCTACTCGCTGTTATTTGTCGCAGTGGTGATATGTGTTTCCTTTTTTAACTTTGTCGGTCAGCGCACAGCGGCCAAAGGCGCATAACAGGCGCACCCTAGGAGAGAGAGATGAGTTTAGCAACAAGAAGCCTGTGGCAGAGAATTAGCGAACCGAAAAATTTGCAGTCGATGTCACCGCTGAATAAAGTATTTACCTACAGCATCCTGTTTGTCTGGAGTTTTGTGGTGTTGTTTCCGCTGTACTGGCTGTTCGTCACCTCGTTTAAGCTGCCGATTCACGTTTCCGATGGGCCCTATTACATTCCCTTTATCGATTTTGAACCCTCGTTGCACGCCTGGAAGTATATCTTTATCGATTTGGGGCAAGATACGCTCAGGCCCTATTTGAATTCGATCATTATTGCCTCGATCAGTACGGTGCTGGCGGTATTTATCGGTTCTATGTCGGCCTATGCACTGACTAGAATAGAGTACAAACCCAAACTTGGCAGCATTATAGGCTTTATTGGTGCGGTGGGGCTGGTGGTGTATTTGACGGTGGCAATCGGTATGCAGTGGCAGTTGTCGCTGAGCATAGGCGCGGCCTTATTCGTTATTTTTGTACTGTCGTTTAGTCGCCATTTTAGCCGTACCCTCGGCAACAATGATATTTTGTTTTGGATTATCTCCCAGCGGATTATGCCGCCAGTAGTCTCAGTATTACCCATTTACATTATGTTTCAGCAACTGGGTTTGCTGGACACGCACTTTGCCTTGATCGTCACTTATATGGCGGTCAACTTGCCGATAGCCGTGTGGTTAATGCGCGACTTTTTTGCCAAAATTCCGGTGGAGTTAGAAGAGAGTGCGATGCTGGATGGCGCCTCGCGGATGCGGGTATTTTTGACCATTTATCTGCCGCTGGCTAAACCTGGTTTAGCGGCGACTACCATGCTGATTTTAATTCTCTCCTGGAACGAGTATTTGCTGGCATTGTTTCTCTCCACGGTCGATGCCCAGACCATGCCGTTAATGGTGGCGGCACAAAATGCCACCCGCGGGCCGCAGTGGTGGTATATGTCAGTGCTGATTGTGGTGATGATCATCCCCGTTTTAATCGCCGCGGGCTTTATTGGTAAGTTAATCAATAAAGGCCAGTTGGCTGGGGCGGTTAAAGGGTAGTAGCTTCGCAGTTAAAAAGTTAAAGAGCGATAGCGACAAGAATAACTACACATTATAAGAATAATGATGGAAAGGAATTAGAAAATGAGCGTAAAACTAACGGGGATTCGCAAGAGCTACGGCAGTACCGAAGTGGTTAAAGGGGTCGATCTAACTATTGAAGAGGGGCAGTTTTTAGTCTTATTAGGCCCCTCAGGTTGTGGCAAAACTACCTTGTTGCGGGTGATCGCAGGGTTAGAAACTGCCAGTGCTGGAGAGGTCTATATCCAGGGGCAAGAAGTCACCAATGTATTACCTAAGTACCGTGATATCGCGATGGTCTTTCAGAGCTACGCGCTCTACCCGCACATGAGTGTGGCAGAAAACATCGGCTACCCTCTGTTGATGCGTAAAATGCCAACGCCTGAGCGGGAGAAGGCGGTATTAGAGGCAGCCAAAGCGGTGCACTTAGAAGACTACTTACAGCGCTATCCAAAGCAACTATCAGGGGGCCAGCGCCAGCGCGTGGCGCTAGCCAGAGCCATGGTGCGCCGTCCTAAATTATTCTTGATGGATGAGCCGTTATCTAACTTAGACGCGCAGTTGCGCTCGCAGATGCGCGCAGAGCTAAAGCATTTACAAAAGAAATTGGCCGTGACCACTGTCTATGTTACCCACGATCAAATAGAAGCGATGACCTTAGCCGACAAAGTGGCGGTGATTAATCAGGGGGTGGTGCAGCAGTTGGCACCGCCGCGTGAAATCTACAACAATCCGGCGAATTTGTTTGTGGCAAGTTTTGTCGGCTCTCCGCAGATGAATTTTATTCGCGGCGCGATTAAAGGGGGGGTATTTCGCAGTGAAGCCTGTGAATATGACTGTGCTGAAATGTCCGATCAAGCAGGGGTAATCTTGGGCGTTAGACCCGAGGATATTACCATTGTCGACGCAGGTGGGCAGATCAGTGCAGAGATATATTCTATCGAGCTGACGGGGGATGAGACCATTGTGACTTGCTCTATCGAGGATGAGAGAGCAACCGCGCAAATAGTGGTGAGAATGAATGCCGATTTCGAGTCACAAATGGGTGCTAAAGTGAGTATTAAAATCACCTCGAGCAGGGTGTATTTATTTGATAAACACTCAGAGTTACGCCTCAGAGTAGGTGAAGCAGTATGAAGCAGAACACATTTATCACCTCGAGAGGGAAAGAAATAAAATTGTCTGAGTTGGGTTTTGGTTGCGCACCGCTGGGGAATTTATATCGGACCCTCTCTGATGTCCAGGCGAGGCAGACCTTGGAGGCGGCGTGGAGTAGTGGTATTCGCTATTTTGATACCGCGCCTCACTACGGTCATGGCTTATCCGAGATGCGTCTCGCTGATTTCTTGGCAAACTTGCCGCGAGAGAGCTATCAGATATCCACTAAAGTGGGAAAATTATTAGTCCCTTGCGCCGCCAGTGAAGTAAATTCAGGTGCCTTCGTTAATACCCCCCATAATAAAATTGTCTACGATTACTCTTACGCTGGAGTGATGCGCTCGTTTGAGCAGAGCTTACAGCGGCTCAAATTAGACCGTTTAGATATTATGTATATTCACGATGTTGATATCTTTACCCACGGCTCACAACAGGCCTCGGATCAACGGGTTGATGAGGTGATGGAAGGCGGTTATCAGGCCCTCTGTGAACTGCGTAAAAACGGTGATATTGCCGCCATCGGGGTTGGGGTAAACGAGTGGCAAGTCTGTGAAAAGATGGCGCTGCTGGGCGATTTTGATCTGTTTTTACTGGCCGGTCGCTATACGTTATTAGAGCAGGCAGCACTGGAGTCTTTTTTACCGCTGTGTGAAAAGCAGGGTGCAGGTATCGTCTTGGGTGGGCCGTTTAATTCTGGTATTTTGGCGACCGGGGCAATCAAAAATGCGATGTATAATTACGAGTTGGCACCTGCTAACATCAAGCAGAGAGTGGCGGCTATAGAGAAGGTTTGTCTTAGTTATCAGGTGTCTATAGCACAGGCGGCGATCCAGTTCCCGATGTTACATGCCAGTGTGGTCAGTGTGATTCCCGGGGGGCAATCTGCCACAGAAGTGATGCTCAATTGTGCGACGCTAAAGTCGCAGATTAAGACAGAGCTGTGGCAAGAGCTAAAAGATAAAAACCTGTTACACCCCAATGCGCCGATAGCAGCCAGGGGATAAACCAGCATAAAGGTATGGGCAACCGCTATAAGTGTGGGTAATGCCGAGCAGAGTTGCAGTATTATCGATGCCCATCACCCACTAAATACTACCATTTGTTAATAATGATCAGCGCTTAAATGCTGCGATTAAACTGACGGGAATAGAGTAATGAGATTAAAGGGAAAGATTTGTGTGGTCACTGCTGCAGGGCAGGGGATTGGCCGGGCGAGTGCGCTACAATTTGCCGCCGAGGGTGCAAGAGTAATTGCCACAGATATTAACGCTGAGGCGCTCGCGACAATGCAGGGCGTGGAAACTCAAGTGCTGGATGTGACCGATGGTGACGCTATTCGCGCTTTTGCTGAGAAAACTGGCAATATCGATGTATTGTTCAACTGTGCCGGGGTGGTACATGCCGGCGATATACTGGCTTGTTCTGAACAAGATTTTGACTTTGCGATTAACTTAAATGTAAAGGCGATGTACAAAATGGTGCAAGCCTTTTTACCCGGCATGTTAGCCGCGCAATCGGGTTCAATCATCAACATGTCATCGATTGCCTCCAGCGTGAAAGGCATTCCCAATCGGTTTGCCTACACCATGAGTAAAGCGGCCGTTATTGGATTGACAAAATCCATCGCGGCGGACTACATTACTCAGGGAATTCGCGCCAATGCAATCTGCCCGGGCACTGTCGATAGTCCATCGCTGCACCAGCGTCTCAAGGAAACCGGCAATTATGAACAGGCACTCAAAGACTTTATCGCCAGACAGCCGATTGGTCGTCTTGGCAGGGCTGAGGAGATTTCCGCGCTGGTTACCTATCTAGCCAGTGATGAAAGTGCTTATACCACTGGCCAGGCACATGTTATCGATGGCGGTTGGGTGACTTAAAAAAGTAAAGAAGAAATGAAATAAAGGAAACAACTCGCCGTTTTTTATCGGGATAATCGAGCAGTTTTAGCGGTTGGATAAGAGAGTTTCAAACGTGTTATCACTGGGCCGCTGAGGCCCATTTTGAGGTTAGGTATGAAATTATTACGTTTTGGTGAAAAAGGGTCTGAACAGCCTGGTATTTTAGATAATGATGGCGTTATCCGTGATTTATCAGCGCATATCTCTGATGTGGATGCGGATAATTTAAGCGATGCTAGTATGGCGAAGATCAGAGCCTTAGATTTAGCGCTATTGCCCGCTGTTGATGCAGGTGTACGTATCGGTGCCTGTGTCGGTAAAGTAGGCAAGTTTATTTGTATTGGTCTCAACTATTCAGATCACGCTGCTGAAGCGGGTATGGAAGTACCTCCCGAGCCAGTGATATTCTTTAAGGCAACTTCGGCAATCATGGGTGCCCATGACAATGTTGAAATTCCGCGCACTTCGAAGGCGACTGATTGGGAAGTGGAGCTGGGGGTGGTGATAGGTAAAGAGGCCAAATATATCGACGAGGCCAATGCACTGGATTACGTGGCAGGCTACTGTGTAGTGAATGACCTGTCGGAGCGTGATTTCCAGTTGGAGCGAGCGGGACAGTGGGTGAAGGGTAAATCTTGTGATACTTTTGGCCCCATCGGTCCCTGGTTAGTGACGCGTGATGAAATACCGCAGCCGCAAGCGCTGAGCATGTATTTAGAGGTTAATGAGCAGCGTTATCAGGATGGTAGTACTAACACCATGGTATACGGTGTGGCCCATATCGTCGCTTATTTATCACAATTCATGAGTTTGCAGCCGGGTGATGTTATCTCGACAGGCACCCCTCCAGGTGTCGGTATGGGGCAGCAGCCATCGCTATATTTAAAGCCTGGGGATAAAATTGAGTTGGGTATCACCGGCCTCGGCGTACAGCGTCAGAATGTGGTCGATAGCGAGTAAACTAAACGAGGCCTGTGCAACTGTGCAGGCCGGTAATTCTGCATAGGTTTGTGAGTAGTCATGCAAGAGACAACTGTATTTTGGCTGTTGGCCATCATCGCGGTATTAATCACCGGTATCTCTAAATCAGGTTTTGCCGGTGGCATTGGCGTGATTGCGGTGCCATTGATGGCGCTGCAAATAGGGCCATTACGGGCAGCGGCGATTATGTTACCGCTATTGATTTTTATGGACATATTAAGCGTCAAAGCATGGTGGGGTAAGCAGCGCAATGATTTGCTGCGGTTGTTACTGCCCCCTGCTATCACGGGTATTGTACTGGGCTATCTGCTCTACGATTTCTTTGACGAGCAAATACTGATGTTATCACTGGGCATTATGTCAGTGGTTTTTTCACTCTGGGGATTGTTACAGGGCATTAAGCTCGATACAGCTGGCCACCCTTGGATAGGGAGAATCTGTGCACTAGTGGCGGGTTTAACCAGTTTTATCGCCCATGCGGGTGGTCCACCACTGAATTTTTATCTGTTGCCGCTTAAATTGAGTAAAGAAGATTTTCTGGCAACGGCGGTGTACTTTTTTACCGCGATAAACTTGGTAAAATTACTGCCCTATATGGTGCTGGGACAGATCAATACCGATAATCTGCTGATTGGCGCGATGTTAGCACCGGTCGCTTGGCTGGGGGTTAAACTGGGACTAGTGATCCAGAAGAAAATTAATCAAGCATTGTTCATGAGGATTATTTTGAGCATGTTGTTAATTATCGGTATCAAGTTAATCGCTTCTGGCTGGCCGGTGTAGCAGGGTTTCTAACCGGGCAAAGTCCAATCTCACTAATTTTTACTAGGCGCTTAGCGTTAAAGTCTAATTTAATCAAAGATGGCGATTTTTAAGAAAGTTCTATCGCTTTGTTGGCATTGCATAAGTCGTTTTCAGATAGGGATAACTATTTTACAAAACTATCGAGAATGGATAAAACAGCGGAGTATTGACTGAATTAATCCTGATGTTTTTAAGGAAATATAAGGAGTGCTAAGAGTGATTGCCGCGACAGTCACTCTCCAGCACCTTGACTGTGAGGGCCAATTTACTGGTTGTGCGAAAATGCCCTCAGATCTACTGACAGACTCGGCCCCGCAAAGTTTACCCCCATAGTGCCGCGCTCGCTGGATGTACTGTGCTACCTTCATAGAGCATGGCGTGCTCACGGTCTCTGGCGAGTAATAGCGGAGCGTCAATATCGACCCAGCGCGCTTGCTGCGCTAATAATAATGCCGGAGCCATCGCCAGTGAAGTGCCTATCATACAACCGACCATAATCTCGAAACCCTGCTCAGTGGCGGCCTTTGCCAGTGCCAGTGCCTCGGTCATACCGCCGGTTTTGTCGAGCTTAATATTAATCACCTGATAGCGGCCCACTAACTGGGGCAGCGAGCTGCGATCTAAGCAGGATTCGTCCGCTGCAAGCGGAATAATGGCTTCAACTTGCTCCAGTAGGTGATCTTCACCCGGTGGCAGTGGCTGCTCTACCATCTCCACTCCCAGTGCGGCGAGCTTGGGGAGGTATTGTTGCAGCTGTAATAAGCTCCAACTGGTGTTGGCATCGATGATTAAGCGGCAGTTAGGCGCCGCTGCACGCACCGCTGCGACTCGTTCCATATCGCCTTCACGGCCCAATTTAAGCTTCAGTAACGGACGGTCTTTGTTAGCGGCGGCCATCTGAGCCATGTTTTGCGGGCTATCTATTGATAGGGTAAATACCGTAGTAACGTTTTCAGGTGCCTGCAGCTGGCCCGCCAGTTGCCAAGCTCTTTTACCGCTCTGTTTGGCTTCCAGATCAAACAGTGCACAGTCTATGGCATTACGTGCATGCCCAGCAGGCATTAAGTCTAACAATTGCAGGCGACTAGCGCCTTGTTCAACGAATTTTCGAGCGCGTTCAATCGCATCCGTCACCGAGGGATATTCTGGCTCAAAAATATCGACCCGCTCGCACTCGCCGCGACCGACCATTCCCCGCTCTGAAATTTCTACTACTACCACTTCTCCGTGTAACATCGGGGCCATACGTGAGATCACAAAAGGTTGTTTAAGCGGCCACTGCTCCACTGAAATGTTCATTTTACGCATACTCATAACTCCATCGCGTCGACAATTAATGTCACCCCGGTACGCACCGGGTCTACCACGGGAACACCGTATAGCGCCTGATAACGGGCAATTTCAGCCAGTGCCTCGCCCTCTTCCATGGCCGAGGTATTTAAGGCGATGCCGCCGAGGCGAATATTGGGGTTGGTCAAACGGCCAAGTTGCAAATTGGTCTCTATCAAGGTGGCAAAATCAGGCACCGGGAAGCCGTCCATTAAATCCATCTGGGTGCGACCGGCCTCGTGACACAAAATAATGACATCGGCTTGAGCGCCGTGCAGTAGACCTAAGCTGACACCGGCATAGGCCGGGTGAAACAGTGAGCCCTGCCCCTCGATAATATCCCAGTGTTGTGGGTGGTTGTCCGGTGAGAGCTGCTCGACTGCACCGGCGATAAAGTCGGAGACGATGGCATCTATTGGCACGCCATCACCCTCAATTAAGATCCCAGTCTGCCCGGTAGCCCTGAAAGTCGCATTGATACTGCGACGCTGTAGCTCCTGGTGAATCGCCAGGGTGGTAAACATTTTACCCACGCAGCAATCGCTGCCGACAGTGAGCAGGCGTTTACCACTGCGCTTGGCCCCAGTGGCGCACTCCAGGGTTAATTGCGGGTGTCTGACATCTATCATCTGCTGCCCAGTGCGTTTGGCGACGGCCACCAAGTCTGAATTTTGATTGAGCTGGATATGGAGCCCACTGGCGATATCCATGCCGGATTCCATCGCCTCGATCAAAATTGACAGCCACGCATGAGGCAGGGTGCCCCCGATCGGCGCTAGGCCTAAAATAAAGGTTTTGGCGCCTTTTGCTGCCGCCTCGGCAATGGACATCTCGGTGATGCCCAAGTCAGCTTTGGCCCCGCTAAGGCGCATTTGCCCCAGACATTTCTGGGGGCGCCAGTGGGCGATACCTTTGGCTACTTTGGCCATTAAAAAGTCTTCTGCATCCCCTAAAAAAATCAGATAAGGGGTCTTTAATTCAGTCTGTTTCATGAGTGTTTCCTAATTATCTGCAAAGTTTTCCCTTTGAATCGAATCGATACTCTCTGGGAGAAAACGTTGGTTGAAAGGGTGCTGATATTGTGTGGTAGATGGCTAAACCTAAATTCGGCAGTTGAATCACGAAAGTAAGCACAAGCTCTTGATGCACCTAGAAAACCATAAAATATTTTCATCACCAATAAGGTGACCACAAAATTTTCTAATTTGCTATGCACACCAATATCTTGCACTCCTTTTTCGCGCTCAATCGCCGAATCTAGGCTAAAGGGTAGTCAGAGATTCACACTGGCTAAAAATCGCTGCAAATGTTTTGATTGCGGATCGTTAAAAAGTTGCTGGGGTGGCCCTTGCTCGACTATTTCTCCCTGATGTAAAAACAGTACTTGGGAGGAAACCTCGCGGGCAAAGCGCATCTCGTGAGTCACTAAAATCATGGTGCGTCCCTCGTCTGCCAGCTCGCGGATTACCTGCAGTACTTCGTTGACCAATTCTGGGTCCAGGGCTGAGGTCGGCTCATCAAACAACAGCACTTGCGGGTTCATGCACAGGGCTCTGGCGATGGCCACACGCTGTTTTTGTCCCCCGGACAAATTGTCGGGATAACTGTGGCACTTGTCTAACATGCCCACCCTTTCCAAGAGTGATTTTGCATAAACAGCTACCTCATCGCGGTTGCGCTTGAGTACAGAGCAGGGGCCGAGCATTACATTTTCCAGCACTGTCATATGGGACCACAGATTAAACTGCTGGAACACCATTCCCAGGCGACTGCGAATACTTTCAATTTTTCGCTGTGACTTGTGACTGGGTGTTGCACCGTGGGGCGCATATAGATTTAAGGTTTCACCTTGGATTTGAATATGCCCGGAGTCCGGTACTTCCAATAAGTTGAGGCAGCGTAACAGGGTGCTTTTACCAGAGCCGCTGGCGCCGATGATGCTAATCACATCGTGTTGATTTGCGTTCAGAGAAACTCCTTTAAGGACCTCTATACCAGCATAGGATTTGTGTAAATCGGTTACTTGTAAGGCGATGCTATCAGCTGGCATTATTTAATCCCGTCATAGTTGCAGAAGATGTGCTGGGGAGATTGTTAACGCCATGATAGTCAATATGGCGAGTGAGCCTGCGCTCCAGTAAACGCCAGGCAACGACAAAGGCACTGGTAATGAGCAGATAAAACAACGCAGCCCAAAAGTACACCGAGATGTCAAAAGTCTGAGAGAACGCCTGACGGGTGCGACCCATCAGATCCATCAGCGTAATGACACTGGCGATGGCACCCCCTTTGAGCATCAGAATGACCTCATTGCCCAATGCCGGAAAGGCGATTCGATAAGCATGGGGCAAAATTATCTTTTGGTAAATTAGACGGCGCGTCATGCCGATGGCTACAGCGGCTTCAATTTCTCCGCTAGACACGGCTTGTAAGGCGCCGCGCAGTATTTCGATCTGGTAGGCGGTTGAATTCAAGGTGAAGGTGAAAAGGGCGCAATAGAGTGGATCCCGAAAAAACCACCACAGCCCCAAGTCTGTTAACTCGAGTCGAAATTGACCGGAGCCGTAATAAACCAGGAACAATTGTGCCAACAGCGGCGTGCCACGAAAGAAAGAGACAAATAAGCGGATCGGCAGTTGTAATGCGCTATTTTTACTGCGTCTTAAAATCGCCAAAGGTAGGGACAATAAGGCGGCAATGCTCACTGAGATAAAAGTAAGCTTTAAGGTCATCAGAGCGCCGTCGAAAAATTTGGGTGCGTAGGTAATTAGCAACTCAAGCATAAAAAATCACTCTCACTTATAAAGTACGGATGCCACGATTAGCGCGCCGTTCCATTTTGGCAATACAGAATTCACAGCCTATACAGATTACCCAGTACATTAGGCAGACCGTCAGAAAGAACAAAAACGGTTTTTTAGTTGAGCCAACCGCAATATTGGCCATGCGCATTAAATCACTGAGCGCAATCACTGAGACCAGCGCGGTATCTTTGATTAAATTGATCCACAAATTACCTAGTCCAGGCAGTGCTAAGCGGAGTATTTGCGGCCGTTCGATATGGAAAAAGACCTGCAGCTTGCTCATTCCTATGGACAAGCCAGCTTCGCTCTGTCCGCGATCTAAGGCTTGCCAAGCACCGCGTAATACCTCGGCTGCATAACCTGCAAAGACTAATCCGAGTGCGATAACACCGGCTACAAAAGGGCTTAACTCGAAGAAGTCGGCCTCGGGGTTGAGCCATTTTAGGGTGTTATTTATTAACATTCCCACCCCGTGGTAAATTAAAAATAGCGATAGCAGTTCAGGCAGCCCGCGAATCACGGTGGTAAATCCTAGTGCTCCCCAACGGGCAGCTTTACTACTTGAAACTGACGCTGCCGCCACTGCTAGCCCCAAGGCCAGTCCAAGCGGTAGAGTGACAGCCGCCAGAGATAATGTAATAACTAGACCACTGAGTAATTCATCTCCCCAGCCGGTACTACCATAGCTAAGATATTCATACCACTGCATAGGGCAACCTCAGATCGCAAAGACTATCGAGGCTGGGATAGCCCAGCCTCAGCCCTGTGACTTATTGTAACGTCAGGATGTTAACGGAAAAGAACTTATCGTTGATCTTTTTATAAGTGCCGTCGGCGATCACTGCTGCCAGTGCTTCGTTGAGCTTTAAGCGCAGTTCATCGTCCTCCTGGCGCAGTGCCATACCGACTCCATCACCTACATATTTAGGATCGGTGATAGGTTCTCCCGCCAGAGTACAACAGTTGCCGTCCGTAGATTTTTTGGTCCAATCCAACATCGGAATCATGTCACCTACCTGGGCATCGATACGCCCCGAGATCAAATCTAAATTGACTGCATCTTGGGTTGGATAGAGCCTGATATCTGAATTGGGGTAGAGCGCATTCAGAAAATCTCCTTGAGTGGTGGACCCTTGAGCGCCGATAATTTTTCCGTCCATGCCCTCAGGGGAAAAATCCGTTAATGTAGAGTCTTTACCTATGACAAAGGTCATCGCTGATTTTTGGTAGGGGTCACTAAAGTCGACTTTTAGTTTGCGTTTTTCGGTGATAAACATCGAAGCGACAATTACATCGTATTTGCCAGCTAATAGAGCGGGGATAATCCCGTCCCAATCTTGAGCGACGAATGTGCATTTGGTCTGCATTTTGTCGCACAGTGCTTGTGCCAGCTCAACGTCGAAGCCGGCGAGTTTGCCGTCGGCATTAAAAAAATTAAACGGCGGGTAGGCACCCTCAGTGCCAATGCGGATCGTCTTCTCTGCGGCATTGACGCCGCTGAAGGGAATAACACTGAGAAGCAGGGATAGGGCCAGTGCAGAGATATGTTTGTTCATTTTATTATTTTCCTTATAGGTCTGACTTGATGGGCCGTGTAGCCATTTATGGCTAGAAGTCTGGCGGATTTGACCGATCGGAGCGAGTTAAAGCAGGCTTCGGATAGCCCGTTATTAATGAGAAATAGCGGAAAATACGGCCAAAATCTGAATGTTTGCAATCGATTAGCGTTAAATCTGGCAGACGCTTATGCAGTTGCATGACAAGACTGTGCCGAAAATATTCACATCTGGCAAATTTATAATTATTATGATATTCATAGCCATTGGCTATGTGTTGCTAGATAGAAGTGAAAATTTCACAAGGAAAATAAGATGTTAACTTCCCGAGAACGATTGTTGCGAAATCTTGATTGGAATCTGCTGCATACCTTCATCATAATTGTCAACGAGAGCAGCATCACCGGGGCAGCGAGAAAACTGTCACTGGCTCAGCCCAGTGTCAGCAATGCCCTTAAGAGGCTTGAAGAGCAGTTGGGTACCCAGTTGATCCTGCGCAGAAAAGGGATGTTCTCTCTTACCTACCAGGGATTACGAGTGTACGAATACGCCTCATCTGCCAGTATGATAATCTCGCACTTAGCAGAACAATTCGCAGCGGCTGAGGGTTCTGTGCAGGGGGAAGTCAATATGCAAATTGCCAGCCACATCCACAATCTTGCCTTTGATCGCACCTTGGGCGAGTTTCATCAGTGCTACCCAAAGGTACTCATCAGCATAAATACGCATCCTAGTGCCGACATAGTCAGTGCGGTGGCCGCGGATAAAGTACATATAGGGTTAAGTAATAAAAAAACGGCGCAAACTGGGTTGCGGTTCGATTTATTAGGCTATGAACAGATGGGATTTTACTGTGCCCGCGGACACTCACTTTACGGTGAGGCGAATTTGGATTTAGGGGATCTCAGTGGTCTGTCTTATATCTCATTCGAGAGCGATCAGCCCGGCGAGGGGCTTAATGAACTGGCGAAACTGCGGGAAGATCAACAGTACTGGGGTAAATTGGTGGCTGTTTCCTCAAATGAAGAGGAGGTGCGTCGTTTGATCATCGCTGGGGTCGGTTTTGGCGCTCTCACTTATGAGGGGGCAAGGCCCTATGTGGAGCAGGGGGTCTTATTTCAGCTGCCCCCCTATCAGCAGTTACCGGTAAATGATGTTTATTTAGTCACTCCGCAAAATGTACCGCTCAGCGAAGTCGAGAAACTATTCGTCACTATGCTGCTCAAAAATGCGGCACAGGCAGTGCGAAAAAGCTATTTTTCAGCGGTCACAGTACCGACTTAAATTGTCTATGGGTGGTGAACTGAAGGCTCTGTGCTAGCGTTTTTCGAACAGAGGGTAGCGTCGCCCATGCGGGTGGCAAGCCGCTCAACTTTTACCTGCTGCCACTGAAGCTCAACAAGGAATATGTTATGGCAACTGTCGCGTGTTATTTAGTCGCGGTAAAGTTGCTACAACTATACCCTATATGGTGCTAGGACAGATCAATACCGATAATCTGATGATTGGCGCGATGTTAGCACCGGTCGCTTGGCTGGGGGTTAAACTGGGACTAGTGATCCAGAAGAAAATTAATCAAACATTGTTCATGAAGATTATTTTGAGCATGTTGTTAATTATGGTATCAAGTTAATCGCTTCAGGCTGGCCGGTGTAGCGGGCTTTACCAGACCTGTTCAACCTAGATTCGGTGATTCAACTGCCGAATTTAGGTTCAAGTGAGGGCCCAGTCTATGAACGCTTGACTCTGCTGTATGCGTTCAGCAGAGCTCTGCTGTTTATGTAATAAATAATAACCTCCCTCATTATCCAGCGCGATATCACTGAGCTGCACCAAGCGTTTAGCTTTAAGATCATCTTCAATTAATGCCCTGGCACACAGGGCGACTCCCTGCCCTGAGAGCGCTGCAGCACGCAGCAAATTAAAATCATCAAAGGCTAATCCCAAATGACAGTTTGGCGCGTGGATATCCGCTTTTTTAAACCATTGTGGCCAGCCGTCACTCATATTTGAATCTTGTAACAGCGGTCCCTTGGAAAAATCTAGCGGGTTGGCTAATTGGCTGTTATAAAATTCGCTACTGCACACTGGATAACTCTTAGCGCTGCGAAATAATTGGGTGGTAATACCGGGCAGGTTTAGTGGTGTTTTTGCATAGACAAAAGCGATGTCGATATCATTGAAGTCGAGCGAGGTGCCGTGCATGGCATAGGTGATATGCAAGTCGATTGCCGGGAAAGATCGTTGAAAATATTTCAGGTTAGGTATCAACCAGCAGGTCGCAACTGAGGGAATAGCCGCAATCACCAATTTTTGCGGGATGGCTGGAGTTTGTAGCGCGCTACAGGCTGTATTAATCTCTGAGAATGACAGGTTTAGCACTCTGACTAACTGCTCCGCCTGTGGCAGTATTTGCAATTGATTACCTTTTCTAAGAAACAGCGCACACCCTAGATGCCGCTCTAAATTCTTAATTTGATGACTAACGGCAGAGGGGGTGATAAACAACCTACTGGCGGCATCTTGAAAGTTATTGTAGCGAGCGACAATACTGAAGGTGTACAGCGCTTTAAACGGTAAGTTATGCATAGTCCCTCAACAAATTATGACCGAGTTTTAGTTTAATCTTTCGATGAGAAAAATTCAACGAATGGTTGAAAATCACTCGTTTGCTCTCGGGCCAATGGCAGGTTTAAATAGACTAAATTTATCAGTCATTGGAGATCATTATGCAAATGCCAACGTTACAAAGTTTCGCCGATAACGGGGATAAGGCAGCCGGGACATTTTCCAAGCGCGAATTCAACAGCAGACACGCTGCCATTAGAGCCTATATGAGCACCCAGCAAATAGACGCGGTGCTGTTTAGTTCCTACCACAATATCTGTTATTACGCCGATTTTTTATACTGCTATTTTGGACGAAATTACGCCTTGGTGATAGACCATGACAATGTCACCAGTGTCAGTGCAGGCATTGATGGAGGGCAGCCTTGGCGGCGCACCCGAGGCGACAATATAACCTATACAGATTGGCATAAAGATAATTATTTTTGCGCAATCAAACAGCTGACGAAAAACGTAAAGCGTTTAGGGATTGAATTTGATCACTGCACTCTCGATCAATTAAGCAAGCTTAAACAGGCGTTTCCCGCTATTGAGTTTGTTGATATAGCCAGTGCCGCGATGGGCTTGCGGATGATCAAATCTGCAGAGGAAATCGCCCATATTAAAAAAATGACCCGCATCGCTGATATAGGGGGTGCCGCGTGTGTCGAGGCAGCAAAAGTGGGGGTCAGTGAAGTAGAAGTCGCCTTACATTCAACGGCAACTATGGTGCGAGCAATAGCAAAAACATGGCCAAATACCGAGTTATTGGACACTTGGACGTGGTTTCAGTCGGGGCTGAATACAGATGGCGCGCATAATCCCGTCACTTCTAAAATAATTGCAGCGGGCGATATTCTCTCGCTCAACTGTTTCCCGATGGTCGCCGGTTATTATGTGGCGTTAGAGCGCACCTTGTTTGCCGGACACGTCACGGATGAGCAGTTGCGCCTATGGGAAATAAACGTCTTAGTACACGAGCGCGGTCAGGCGCTGTTGGTGGCGGGGAATAAATGCTCGGAGATAGCAAAAGAGCTTAATCAACTCTACGCGGAATATGATTTGCTGCAGTATCGCTCCTTTGGCTACGGTCATTCTTTTGGCGTGTTAGGTCATTATTACGGACGAGAGGCTGGTCTTGAATTACGTGAGGACTGTGACACAGTATTGGTGCCGGGAATGGTGGTTTCTATGGAGCCTATGATTACCATCCCGAACCATTTACCGGGGGCGGGTGGTTATAGAGAACATGATATTTTAGTGATCACTGCACAGGGCAATGAAAATATTACTGAGTTCCCCTATGGACCTGAGCATTTAATTATTGGCTAAATCCAGTATTTTGCACAAAATTGGTATTTATCATCTATATTGTAGATGGTCAAAAGTTGACCTTTAAGGAGTATGCGAACCCGTCCAGGAGAAAAAACTGGAGGTGTTCGCATCTAGATTAAGAGCAGAACAATTCTCTGTAAATGAAATAATATCAGGTGAATTGGCTAATTTTTTTTAGATTAGTTGTAAAAACTAATGAGGATTGGTGGATTTATAGCATTTTACAAAGTGGCAGGGAGCTGCAAATAGGTTGCCTTGATCAAACGATAACGGCTGATTTGTATTGTTTTGAATTTACTACCGCTAACTTTTTAGACATATAATGAGTCGCTTTCAGGCCATAACAACTATTTAAAACTATCTAGAAAATGGGTTTAGAGGCATCAGTAGCAGTGGTTTGTCTTGATATTTACAATAATATTTAGCCAGAGTAGCGTCGGTTTTAAAGCAGAGTCGTCTGCTCTGACATGGAATCTATTTACCACGACAGTCGTTTAGCGATACGGGTCATTATTAGTTAATATCTCTTTAAGTGGAATATATTTGGTGAATAACAGCATTGCAATGTAAGCTTGTCTGATAAATACTTGTTATGGTTGAATAAAAATTTTGAATATTCGAATATTAAATACTGATTTAATATTTAGGCTATAACAATTGCTCAATGTTTAAACCAAAAACGACAACTGGTTATAAAAATTATAAGCATATGCTAATATTATTTTAACTAGAAAAATAAAAATATGATGGAGATATGTATGGATTCAAATTCGGATTTTTTGGTGCAGTTTAAGAATGTGCAAAAGAGTTATGATGGAGTCCATCTAGTCGTAAAAGATTTTAATGTCGACATGGTGCGAGGGGAATTCTTAACCATGTTAGGTCCTTCAGGATCCGGTAAAACGACCTGCCTTATGATGCTGGCGGGCTTTGAAACCGCCACCAGTGGTGAGATTATCCTCGATGGTCAATCCATCAATAATGTCGCCCCGCACAAACGTGATATTGGCATGGTGTTCCAAAACTACGCACTATTCCCGCATATGAGCGTTGCCGAAAATTTAGCCTTTCCCCTGCAAGTCCGCAAAATGGGTAAATCTGAAATCACCGATAAAGTGAATCACGCCTTAAAAATGGTGCGCTTGGATAATTTTGCCAATCGGCGTCCGGCGCAACTCTCAGGTGGCCAACAGCAACGCGTGGCAGTAGCTAGAGCGTTGGTATTTGAACCTAAATTAGTATTGATGGATGAACCGCTAGGCGCCCTAGATAAAAATCTACGCGAAGAGATGCAATACGAGATCAAACATATCCACGAAGATCTTGGGGTCACCATGTTGTACGTTACCCACGATCAGGTAGAAGCACTGACGATGTCAGATCGCATCGCGGTTTTTGACGATGGCATCGTGCAGCAACTAGCCACCCCCCATGCATTATACGACCAACCCTGTAACGCCTTTGTGGCTAACTTTATCGGTGAAAATAACCGACTAATGGGTAAAGTGATTGCCATTGAAGGCGATACTTGCCGTGTTGAATTGTCCGGTGGTGGCGGTATCGTACAGGCGAAAAAAATTAATGTAGATAAAGTTGGCGATACCACTACCCTTTCGTTACGTCCAGAACGAGTGCTGGTAAATCCCGCTGCAGGTGTGTGTCCGAACAACTGTGAGGCCACTGTAGAAGAGCTTATTTATCACGGCGATCACACGCGCACTAGAGTATCGATTTCAGGCCATACCGACTTTATTATCAAAGTCCCCAATACGCATAATCAGCAACATATGCAGCGCGGCGAGAAAATCACTATCGGTTGGGACACCGATGATTGTCGGGCTCTCGATGCGTAACTACTTCTTTAAAAATTGAAAATGAAGACATAAATCAAAAAACTATCGAATATTAACCTTAAAGATTAATAAAAATAGGAAAAGATGAAAATGAAGAAATTACTGAAACTTTCAATTATCGCAACAGCGATTGCCGCGGTCTCTTTGGGTAGTATTGCCCAAGCTGAAGAAACCTTCACCGTCGTATCTTGGGGTGGCGCTTATACTAAGAGTCAACAGCGCGCTTACAGTGAGCCCTACACAGCGAAGACCGGCACCAAGTTCTTACACGAAGATAAGTCAGGTACTGCTCTGGCCGGCATACGCTCGCAAGTAGAAGCAAATAACGTTACTTGGGATCTGGTTGATATCTTGGAAGGCGATGCAATGATTGCCTGTGACGAAGGTTTAGTAGAAGAAATTAACTACGATGAAATCCTCGCTGCAGCACCCGATGGAACGCCGGCGAGTGCAGATTTCTTGGGCGGTTTAAATGGCTGCTTTATCCCACAGATTTATTACGCAACACTGTTCGCGTTCAACGATGAAATGTTTCCGGGTGAGAAACCTTCGACTATTGCCGATGTTTTCGATCTAGAAAAATTCCCTGGTAAGCGTGCTCTAGAGAAAATTCCTGCCGGTAACTTAGAGTGGGCACTGATGGCTTGGGGTGTAGCACCTGATAAAGTATACGATTTATTAGACACAGAAGAAGGTATTGCGCTGGCCTTTAAAAAGTTAGATACCATTAAAGATTCTGTCATCTGGTGGGAGGCAGGCGCACAGCCACCACAGCTACTTTCCGATAAAGAAGTCAGTATTGCCAGTGGCTACAACGGTCGTTTCTTCGGCGCACAAGTCAATGAGAAGCAGCCGTTCACTATTATTTGGGATGGACAAGTTGCTGAAATTGACGGTTGGGTAGTGCCAAAAGGCAAGCTAACCGATGAGATGAAGGCATATATCAAATTTGCCACAGACACTCAGCGCCTTGCTGATCAGTCAAAGTATATTTCATACGGACCTGCGCGTAAGTCTTCAGCTGCTTTTGTTGACAAGCATGCAGATACGGGCATCGATATGAAGCCGCATATGCCGACTAGCCCTGCAAACTTCACCAATCCAATCATTAAAAATGCTGAATGGTGGGCAAACAACAAAGATGACATGAGTGAGCGTTTCAACGCTTGGTTATCCAAGTAATTTAGACCAATACATCGCTCAGTCTCAACCTTGAGCGATCGAGCAGGACCAGTCTAGGATTGGTTCTGCCACTTTCCAACTGATACAGTATTTCATCTGATATATCTAGATAACAACCTCTAGTGACGATAACAATAACAGCTAATTAATCTGTAACTAGGTCGAGAACTTATGGCAACTTCATATTCAAAAGTAGGCGAAATGACAACCAATGATGGCGTGCCATTAAAAGTCAGTTTGCAAAGATCTCAGCGCAAGCTGAAAATTTGGGCGTTTTTACTGGTTGCTCCCCTGCTGCTATTTATCATTGTCAGTTTCATTATACCCGTGGTCAATATGAGTTTGCGTGGGGTCGAAAACCCACAAGTACATACAATTATGCCCAATGTCACCAAAGCTCTCGCGAGATGGGAGGGGGTAGATCTTCCCGATGAAGCGACTTACGCGGCACTGGTTTTGGATCTGCAAGAGGGGCGTAAGAATAAAAACATCGGTAAAGTTGCCTCTCGTTTGAACTACGAGCGCAGTGGTATGCGCCGGGTTATCAGCGGTTCGGCTCGCAAGGCGGTCAAGCTGACTGAAGGTCCTTATAAAAAGCAAATGATCAAGATTGATAAGTCCTGGGGCGATGTCGCCGTCTGGTCACTGATTAAACGGGAGTCTGGTCAATTCACCTTTTCCTATTTGATTTCCGCCGTTGATTACAGAACTAACGATCAGGGCAATATAGAGGCTAAACCGGAAAATAAGCAAATTTACAAAGCGCTGTTTGGCCGGACCTTGATCATGAGTTTTACCATCACCGCTATCTGTATTTTACTCGCCTACCCTATTGCCTATCTACTCGCGACATTACCGCTGGCAAAGAGTAACTTGTTGATGATCTTAGTATTATTACCTTTTTGGACCTCGTTATTAGTCCGCACCACCACTTGGATTGTGCTACTGCAAACTCAGGGGGTACTCAATGATGTTCTGGTATGGATGAATATTATCGATGAGGCGGGGCGCCTGCAGATGATATTTAACAAAACCGGTACAATTGTGGCCATGACCCATATTTTATTGCCGTTTATGATCTTACCGTTGTATTCAGTGATGAAAACCATACCCCCCACCTACATGCGGGCGGCGCTATCACTCGGTGCTAATCCGGTGGTTGCCTTTGTGCGTGTCTATATTCCGATGACCGTGTCAGGCATAGGTGCCGGTTCGTTATTAGTGTTTATTTTATCCATTGGTTACTACATTACCCCTGCATTAGTGGGCGGGCAAAGTGGTTTGCTGATTAGTAATATGATTGCCTATCATATGCAAAATTCTTTAAACTGGGGATTAGCGGGCGCACTTGGCTTTATTCTGCTGGTGATAGTGATGGTCTTTTATAGCATCTTTAACAAGGTGATTGGCATCGACAAGATGAAAATGGGTTAGGGAGAAAAAAAGATGGCTATACCAACTTATGCAGGAAAATTAGAGCGCTCTTGGTACTACTCGTATCGGGTGATCTGCGCACTGATTTTTTTATTCTTGATCGGCCCAATTCTGATCATTATTCCGCTGTCCTTTAATGTACAGCCGTATTTTACCTTTACGCCCGAGATGCTATCTCTGGATCCGGCGGGTTATTCGCTGCGCTGGTACGAAGAGTTTTTCGCCAGTGAAGAGTGGATGCGCTCGATAAAAAATAGCTTTTTTGTGGCGATTTGCTCGACTATTATTGCCACTTCACTGGGAACCTTAGCAGCGTTGGGCCTATCCAGACCTGAAATGCCCTATCGAGCGCTGCTCATGAGTATCTTAATTTCGCCGATGATAGTGCCGTTGATTATCTCGGCGGCGGGTATGTTCTTCTTTTACTCGAGTATCAACTTAGCCGGGACTTTCCTCGGGCTGATACTGGCCCATACGGCCTTGGGTATTCCCTTTGTCGTGATAACCGTCACCGCCACCTTATCTGGCTTTGATTATTCGCTGACCCGTGCAGCTGCGGCACTGGGTGCTAACCCAAGAACTGTATTCTTTAAGATAATGTTGCCACTAGTGACCCCGGGTGTTATTTCAGGGGCACTGTTTGCCTTTATTACCTCCTTTGACGAAGTGGTAGTGGCGATCTTTGTTGCCGGTCCTGAACAGCGCACCATTCCGCTGCAAATGTGGGGTGGAATTCGCGAGCAAATTAGCCCGACAATATTGGCAGTGGCTACTTTGTTAGTGATAATTTCTATAATGTTACTGACTTTCCTCGAGCTTATTCGCAGAAGAAGTGAGCGGCAAAGGGGCTTAGCCCCCGGCTAACCACTTGACCTAGAATAATTTGTTCTCTTTTCACTACTATTTATCCACAGCATTCTAGTCTTGGTCTGCTGTGGATACTTACCTCGCTAGTTTGTATCTGCTATTTTTTCCTGTTCAATTTTCCTCTGAAACACGATAAACTGAAATATAAGATTTATTTACGCTAGCTAACGCGCGAATTCGGGCTAGAAATAAGTAACAGGGACTGTCTGCTTATGACCTACCAGCAAATGTTGATTGCGCTTATCCTACTGTTTACTATTGCCCTTTTTATCTGGGGTAAATACCGGCACGATATCGTAGCGGCACTATCCCTTAGCTGTTGTGTATTAACCGGATTAGTCTCAGCGGACCTCGCCTTTATCGGTTTTGGCCATCCCGCGGTGATCACAGTGGCCGCGGTCTTAGTGATTTCAGATGTGATGCGCCGTTGTGGGGTGGTTGATATGATCGCCACAGCGCTGTTACCCTACACCAAAAATCTGCTGCTACATATATTGTTACTGACCTTAGTAGTGACCTTGGCGTCGGCCTTTATGAATAACGTGGGTGCGCTCGCATTGATGTTGCCGGTGGCAATCAGCACTTGTGCACATCACGGGCGTTCGCCCGCCATTTTATTAATGCCATTAGCCTTTGGCAGTATTTTGGGTGGTATGACGACTGCGATAGGCACGCCGCCAAATATTATTATTGCCATGATGCGCGCCGAGGTCTCAGGTGAGCCATTCAGACTGTTTGATTTTTCAGCGGTTGGGGTCGGTATTGCCAGTGCCGGGGTGTTATTTATTGGCTTAATTGGCTGGCGATTTATTCCCCGGGAGAGATTGGCGCGCAGTGCACCTGAACAGCTATTCGCTATCGATGATTACCTGACGGAGGTAATCATCGGTGAAAACTCTGACTTGGTCGGTCAACCAGCGGACGCAATCATCGGCCTAGAAAAGGGTAACATAACGGTGGCTGGCATTGCCCATCGACACGGTGAAACCATTTCCATGAAGCGCTTTCAGCGATTGCATGCGGGCGATATTTTAATCTTACAAGCCGATCCTTCAGAAGTGCAGGCACTTCTGGATAATAATGATTTGGAATTAATTACCAGTGCCGATAAAAAGTTTTCCGAGTTAACGCAGGGGAATTTGACGTTAGTGGAGGGGGTTATCATGCGTGGCTCTTGCCTAGAGGGGCGAGGTGTTCCCTACCTGCGTCGACGCAGTAATAGCTCTTTGGCGCTGGTAGGTTTGGCGCGTGAGGGCAAACGCGTGCAGCGCAGAATTAGAAAACAAACCTTTAGAGCGGGTGATATCTTGTTGTTACAGGGGGCGGCGGACAGGGTGGAAGAGCAGTTGTCAGAATTGGGTTTAGTCCCTTTGGCTGAGCGCAATTTGACCTTGGGGAGTTCTAGGAAAGTTTCGATAGCCCTGAGTATTTTTGCGCTAGCGATTGCGCTGGGCGCGTTAAAAATACTGCCATTGGCGATAGTCTTTGTGCTGGCAGTGTTGGTCTATGTGCTGCTTGAGCTTATCCCGGTACGCAACCTCTACGATGCCATTGATTGGCCGGTGATTATCCTCTTGGCCTGTCTGATTCCCGTCGGTAAAGCGCTAGAGAGCACGGGGTTAACTACCTTAGCTGCCAATCAATTATTGGTATTTACCCAAGGTATGCCTATCTACATCATCATTGGCCTATTGTTGGTGATGACGATGTTGCTATCGGATGTTATTAATAATGCGGCCACCGCCGTGGTGATGGCGCCACTTGCCTACAGTATTGCCCAGGGACTTGGGGTGAGCGCAGATCCCTTCTTTATGACGGTTGCAGTGGGTGCTTCCTGTGCTTTTATGACCCCCATTGGACATCAATCAAATACTCTAGTAATGGGGCCTGGAGGCTATCAATTTGGTGATTATTGGCGAATGGGTTTGCCATTAGACATTATTATCGTACTGTTGGCGGTTCCTTTAATCTTGTTGTTTTGGCCACTATAATAGTGGCTAGATGCATGCTTAGAAAGTCAGGATGAGTCAAAAGAGCAATTCCATAAACAAATAAATGATGTTAAGGTTACTTTAGATACCTATAGGGAATATGTAGCGTAAAGTTATATTTTCTGGGTAACTAAAAGTGCATAAAAATAACAATTTGTTAGAGGAAATACTATGAAATTAATGAAACTCTTTTCGTCTTTGATCTTGCTGAGTATCACCAGTGTGGTTTCTGCTGCCAGCGTCAACGAAAATGATATTCTGGGTTTTTGGCTGTCCGAAAGTGGTAAAGGGGTGATTGAAATTTATCGTACCGGCGATAAATTTGAAGGGAAAGTTGTCTGGGTGAAAGATATTCACGAAGCGGTGGTAAAAGACAAATTCGATATTAAAAACCCTAAAAAGGAATTGCAGAGCCGCTCACTGTTGGGCTTAAAAAACCTCGAGGGGTTTAGCTTTAAAAAGGATCAGTGGAAGGGCGGAACTGTCTACGATCCGGCTAAAGGTAAAACCTATTCTTCGTACATGTCACTAAAAGATATCGATACATTGAAATTACGTGGTTATATAGGGATTGCTCTGTTGGGTCGTACTTCGGTACTCAAGCGTCAGAAATCATCGATACCTGATAGTTACTCCCAGTAGTATTTTCTACCCAGCTTAGCCAGCAGCTAGCCCAGATAGTGCCTGCAATATCATGAGCATAGCTTGGGCTAGCTGGTTAATTCAAGATCGGCAGGTTTTGAGTGATTTTCCACCAAATCAGCATTGGGCAGGTCATTCGAATCGACTTTCGCCGTTGCGCCCTCCCAATCAAAGCCCTGCGTTATCCAGCGCTCTCTAAGACGTTTTTGTAATTCATCCCTCGGTACTTTAAGCTGGGCGCTCATGTCAAAGTACTGGCTGAGATTATCCCAACCCCGCTCTTTGAGCAGTAAATAATTGCCTTCAACCAAGATAATATTGGTCTTCATCTCAATACAGCTAGACTCGGCGATAACCGCATCTAAATCGCGATCAAAGCTGGGCACCATTACCCTGGTTTGATGAGCCCTAAGTGATTTTAATAGCGCTTGCAGCGCCATCACATCAAAGGTCTGTGGCGAGCCTTTGACGGCGAGTAACCCGCGCTTGGCTAAGGTCGTATTATCCAAGTGAAAGCCATCCATCGCCACTATTGCACAATTACATTGATATTCATTGGTGAGGCGCGCACGCAGTGCCTGGGCTAAAGTGGATTTTCCAGAGCCTGGTGCGCCGATGATAGCAACCATAAAACGGGCTTTATGCTGTTTAGCAGTGATAATTTTTTCAGTCAAGATATCGAGATTATTCAGTGTAAAGCCTGGCATGGATTAAACCTGTACAGCAGGTGGTTGATTGGAGAATGTCACTTTGTCGGGCCTTCATGGACTGGTTTCAAAGTGACTTTTAGTGGGTGCTTAATTCACTAGGCTTTGATCGGGCACTTTTGCGCCCGTCATGTAGGCGACGGCATCGGCCATGCTGTGTTCCCCTGGCTTTAGCGTACAGAGACGACGGCCTAAACGGTGCACATGAATGCGATCGGCTACTTCAAAGACATGGGGCATATTGTGCGAGATAAGCACGATTGGAATACCCTTGGATTTTACATCGAGAATTAACTCAAGCACCCGCTGAGATTCTTTCACACCGAGTGCGGCGGTGGGTTCATCCATGATGATCACTTTAGAGCCAAAAGCGGCCGCGCGGGCCACAGAAATTCCCTGACGCTGTCCACCCGATAAAGTCTCAACAGTTTGGTTGATATTTTGAATAGTCATCAATCCCAGTTCGGTGAGTTTATCGCGGGCTATTTGCTGCATTTTTGCCCGGTCTAACTGTCGAAATACGGATCCCATAATACCGGGCTTACGTATTTCTCTGCCTAAAAACATATTATCCACAATCGAAAGTGCCGGAGACAGTGCCAAGGTTTGAAAAACCGTCTCTATGCCCGCCGCTTGAGCAGCAAGAGGCGTCGTGAATTTAACTTTTTTACCGTCCAGAAATATATCCCCAGAATCAGGCTGTACAGCTCCGGCTAATGCCTTGATCAAGGTTGATTTCCCCGCGCCGTTATCGCCGATTACGGCCAGAACTTCACCGGGGTATAAGTCAAAATCACAATTGTCCAAGGCCGTCACTCTGCCATAGTGCTTGACTAAATTACGCACACTTAAAATGGGCTGAATCATGCTGCTAATCTCCTAATCCATTGATCGATAGCGACTGCACTGATGATCAATACGCCAATCAGCAAATAGGTCCACTGGGGGTCGGTACCGAGTAGCCGCAAGCCGAGCGAAAAGACCCCGACAATGAGCGCACCAAACAGCATGCCCATGATTGAACCGCGTCCGCCAAATAGCGAGATGCCGCCAATGACCACAGCAGTGATAGATTCAATGTTGACGAACTGGCCAGAGGTGGGAGAGATAGAACCAATGCGGCCGATCAGTGCCCAACCGGCAAAAGCGCAGATCAGACCCGCTAACATGTAGACAGAAATCAAAATTTTCTTGGTTTGTACACCGGCGAGCTCTGCCGCTTGGGGATCGTCCCCCACGGCGTAAACGTGTCTACCCCAGGCGGTATTATTAAGAATATAGGTCAAAAAGGCGACGATAAGAACAAAGGCAATCACCCCGTAGGTAAAAATGGCGCCGCCTATGTTTATTCTCTCGCCAAAAAAATGAAACAGCGGGGCATGTTTTTCGATGTCCTGGCTGCGAATGGTCTCATTGGCGGAGTATAAGAAATTTGTGGCTAATACTATTTGCCACACACCTAGGGTGACGATAAAGGGGGGTAGACGCATGACAGCGACCAACCAGCCATTGACGTATCCCATCAAGGTACCGCAAGTCAGACCAATCGCGATGGCCGCTTCGGGGGGTAGACCGTAGCGGAATGTCATTTGGCCCATAATAACCGAAGAGAGCACCATGATGGCCCCGACCGATAAATCGATACCGGCGGTGAGAATCACCAAGCTTTGCGCCGCACCGACGATACCGACGATGGCGACTTGTTGTAGAATTAAGGTTAAGGCAAAAGGTGAGAAAAATTTTCCACCCAATAACACCCCAAATACGATCAGAGAAATGATCAGCACTACCAGTGGTACCAGTGAGGGGGTACGGTGCAATCGGTGTTGGATGCTACTCATGAAACTGCGGTTATCATTATCAAAACTGGCAACTTTTTCATTGGCGCCGAGTTTCTGATCGGGTGAGATCGCGTTGGAATCTGTCATGAAATATCTCGATATATTCTATTGATTGTTTAGTGATGTCACTAAACAGGCTGTTTAACTCAGAGAGGTTTCAGCATTTAGCCCGAATCTTGTAGGCACTACTCGAGCGACAGAAGTGGTCGTTGCCACTTCTGCTGCATGCCAGAGACAACGTTTGACCGTTTGTCTCTGGCGGTGCTGGTTATCCCCAGCAGCGATCGGTTCCCTCTTTAGTGTTGATAGACATTACACCATTGACCGCTTGGTCGGTGACTAAGTTAACCCCAGTATCATAGAAGGCTTTACCGGGAGTGTTAGCCGGCTTAGTACCGTCCTTCGCCCAATTGGCAATCGCCTCAATGCCCTTTGCAGCCATTAGTAGTGGGTATTGCTGAGAGGTGGCGCCAATGACACCGTCAACGATGTTCTGCACACCTGGGCAGCCGCCATCCACAGAGACGATTAATACGTCTTTTTCTAAACCGAACGCCTTTAGCGTTTGGTAGGCACCCGCCGCTGCAGGCTCATTAATGGTGTAGACAACATTGATACCCGAATCCAAGGCCAACAGATTTTCCATTGCCTTGCGACCGCCCTCTTCGTTGCCGGCGGTTACTTCGTGGCCGATAATACGTGGATCAGTTTCATCGCCCCACTTGTTTGGATCACCCAGATCAATACCAAAGCCCTCTAGAAAACCTTGATCGCGCAAAACACCAACCGATGGCTGGCTAATGGCTAAATCTAACATGGCTATTTTAGCGGTTTTGGCTTTGTCGCCGAGGGCAGCTGCGGCCCACTGGCCAATTAATTTTCCCGCCAGGAAGTTATCAGTGGCGAAGGTTGCATCGGCTGAATCAATGGGCTCTAGTGGAGTGTCTAGTGCAATCACTAGAATACCAGCAGCGCGTGCCTGCTTAACAGCGGGGACGATACCACTAGTATCAGAGGCGGTGATTAAAATACCCTTGGCGCCATCGGCAATACAAGTTTCAATGGCGGCGACTTGTGATTCAGAGTCCCCGTCAATCTTGCCTGCGTATGTCTTAAGATCAATACCCAACTCAGCAGCTTTTTTCTTGGCACCCTCTTTCATTTTTACAAAGAAAGGGTTGGTGTCTGTCTTAGTGATAAGACAGGCGCCAACACCCGCTTGAACATTGAGGCTTAAAGCACTTGCTAATGTGATAGCACCGACCATAGATGCAATAATTGTTTTTTTCATCTTGTTCCCTACATTGGTTTAGTGAATGAATGGCAAGCATATTTGGGTTCGACATTGTAACGTGCCGACTTTATTAAAAAGAGGGTGGCTTAATTGGCGAACGTCTTGATGCTCTGCACTAAAATTACCTCTTGGCAGGAGTTATGTCAATTAATAAATCACATTGATTTATTAATTATTTGTGATAAGTTTATTAGATATAAAGTGTTTAAGAGAGATATGCTTCTAGGTAATATCCTGTGGGTGCTATGCTAGCGGCATAATAATATGGGCATTGACGTGAAAATAAGAACTAAAAATCAAAAACATGGCGGTGGAGCGAATCAATCGACGCTTCGCGAGTATAATGAACGGGCTATCCTCTCGCTTATTCGCCGCAACGGTCCGCTGGCAAAAGCTGAATTGGCTAAACTGACTGGGCTATCGGCACAGTCGATGTCAGTTATTATGCGTGGCTTAGAACAAGAGGGGTTGCTATTGCGTGGCGAATCCCTCAAGGGCAAAGTGGGTCAGCCCTCTGTGCCGATGGAGCTAAACCCCAATGGGGTTTTCACCTTGGGTCTAAAAATAGGCAGGCGCCGCGCTGAAATTGTATTGATGGATTTTGTCGGGGAAATTCGCTGCTCAAAACATATCACATATCACTATCCTATCGCTGCCAAGATCATTGCTTTTGCCGAGGATTCGCTCGGCTACTTAACGGCTTTTTTAAGCCCTAGCCAACAAGAAAAAGTCATAGGTCTGGGGGTTGCGATGCCCTATGAATTGTGGAATTGGTCCCGGGAGATAGGTGCTCCACAGGAGGCTATTGACGCGTGGCATCAAATTGATATCGCCGCTGAGTTAAGTGCATTTTGCCCCTATCCGATTATTATTCAAAATGACGCCACCGCGGCCTGCGGGGCTGAATTAGTCTTTGGTCGCGGCTCACAATTGACTGATTTTTGCTATATTTTCATTGGTTTTTTTATTGGCGGTGGTCTGGTACTGAATCACTCGGTTTTTTCAGGTCCTCAGGGAAATGCCGGTGCATTTGGTCCGATGCCAGTGATTGGCCCAGATGGTCAATTATCCCAGTTAATTGAGCACGCCTCGGTCGCGCTCTTAGAAAAACAGTTACTTAAAGCGCAGATATCACCCGAGTTTTTGTGGCAAGGTCTTAAAGATTGGGCTCAACACCAAGAGCACATCCAGCATTGGATCGATTACATTGCAAAGTACATTGCGATTGCGATCGTGTCTAGTTGCAGTGTTATCGATTTTGAACACGTCATCATTGATGGTGCTTTTCCCTCGAATATAAGGAAAAATATTGTGGCTGCGATCCAGCGTGAAATCCAGAAAATCGATTTGCAGGGCATCGGGGCACCCAGTGTGGAAGAAGCCACTATCAACTACGACCCAAGGGTGGTTGGCAGTGCCTGTCTGCCATTATTTGAACATTACCTGCTCGACCAAAATCTACTGTTTAAGGGTTAGGTCTACTGTCGGGAAATGATCGTCTAAAAATGCAAAAGTCCTGCCGTGGAGCAGGTGACATGCCCACTCTTTATCAAGGTGCTTATTATGCTCGATTTATTGATTAAAAATGTTAATTTAGCCAACGGGAAAAAAGCCCAAGACATTGGGATTATCGATGGCAAGATTACCGAGATCGCAACAAACATCATCACGCCGGCGCGCAAGACCCTGCAAGGCAATGGTCATCTAGCCAGTGCTCCGTTTGTAGACAGCCACTTTCACATGGATTCTGCGCTATCACTCGGACAACCTAGGCTCAATCAGAGTGGCACGCTGCTGGAGGGCATTAAAATCTGGGGAGAGTTAAAACCCAGTTTGACTGTCGATGCTATCAAGGCCCGGGCGCTGGAGCTCTGCCGATGGTCGATTGCACGGGGCACATTGGCGATTCGCTCCCATGTCGATATCAGTGATGATAGGTTGCTCGCGGTAGAGGCGCTGCTAGAAGTGCGGGAGCAAATGCGCGATTTTATTGATATCCAGTTGGTCGCTTTCCCTCAAGACGGTTTCTTACGCTACCCCAAAGCCGAGCAAAATTTGCTGCGGGCGCTGGACAAAGGGGTCGATGTGGTCGGTGGTATCCCGCATTTTGAACGTACTATGGCAGATGGCTCGGCCTCCATTCGCAGATTGTGTGAAATTGCAGTAGAGCGTGATTTACTGGTGGATATGCACTGTGATGAAAGCGACGATCCCATGTCGCGGCACATCGAAGTACTCGCCAGTGAGACTATTCGACAGGGCTTACAGGGTCGAGTGACAGGCTCACACTTAACCTCCATGCACTCGATGGATAACTATTATGTCTCTAAGCTGATCCCTTTAATCCGTGAGGCTCGCGTACATGTGGTGGCTAACCCACTGATTAATATAACCCTACAGGGGCGCAGTGATAGTTACCCTAAGAGACGGGGCATGACCCGCGTTCCCGAAATGTTAGCCGCGGGGATTAATGTCGCCTTCGGCCATGATTGTGTGATGGATCCCTGGTACAGTTTTGGCACTCACGATATGCTCGATGTGGCGCATATGGGGTTACATGTCGCACAGATGACGGGGGTAGAACAGATGCAGGCGGCTTTTTCCGCCGTGACTGAAAATGCCGCAAAGGTGATGCATTTAGAAGACTATGGGCTAAAAGTGGGCTGTCATGCCGATATAGTAATTTGCGAGGCCAGCAGCGCCATTGAAGCATTGCAATTGCGCCCTGAACGCCTGTATGTGATCAGAAGAGGTAAAGTAATTGCCAGTACTGAACCTAGAGTCACTCAGCTGCATTTAACTGGCGAGGATTCACCGGTATCCTTCTCTAAAGGGCTATTTTAATCTCGCTCAGTGATTAAAGAGCCTCCGCCAAAGGCCGCTCTATTCACTCGCAGCCCCTCTACTGGATAAGTAGCTCTGGTAGTCGGGGACTAAATACTGGTACTCACTGTCAATGAGGTTGCTATTGAACATAAAGTCCGCAGAGGAGGGCGTACAGGCGACGGGGATATTCCACACCGCCGCTAAACGTAACAGCGCTTTAATATCCGGATCGTGGGGCTGGGGTGACAGTGGGTCCCAAAAAAACACCAAGATATCGATATTGGCACTGGAAATATCGGCGCCGATTTGTTGATCACCGCCCATCGGGCCACTGAGGTAGCGCTTGATGCTAATCCCCAGTGCCTTTTCTAACAGCGCGCCTGTGGTGCCAGTGGCGACTAACTTGTGATTGGATAATTGTTGCTGACGCGCTGTACACCAGTTGATTAAGGTCTCTTTCATATTATCATGGGCGACTAGTGCAATGGTTTTTGAGCTGCGCATCTGACGTTCAACTTGAGCTTGCATAGGGTAGTCTCTCCTGTCGCGATTGAAGGTTTGATCCTAACCCGGATAGTGCACCCAATCGCTCATCACGGCATTGCATACAATGTCCAGGTTAATACAATAGCGGATTTGTTAGGTTCAACAAAGACATTTACCCCGTTGATTGATGCCCATATTTTACTAAGAGCTCGTTAACCTTTGGTGACGGAATCTCTCTACAGTGTTGGTTTTTGAGAATAATGGTCAGTTTGGCACTCTCTTCTAGTTCTTCAATAGCATACCTAGCGCTGGCTAAAGTACCCGCTGCCACTATCTCCCTGGGGCATGCTATGGCCGGTCACAACATTGTCTATTTATTACTGCGGCTCGGGCCACCATAACCGATATGACCTGCGCTACAGGTATTTATACCGCAGCAGAGAGTGTGGGATTGATGCGCGAGTTGTTAAAAACAGTGACTTTGGCCGATGCCGGAAAATTTGTTGATCGCAGTGGCAAACTCTACCCTTACCAGGGAGGTTTTCCATAATAGTTCCAGTGAACAAGGTCTGCGACAGGTATTTGTGGAAGCAGTTTAGGTAATAGCTAACGGTCGGTTAATCGCTGCATGAATGCTCAGTATTAGGCTGAAGCTGGTGCGCTCAAGCAATTAAATTTCTCTTACACTGCCCTTGATGAATCCTCATGTAGCAGGCAATGCCCCTGATTGACTCCACTCACAAAAAAACCGAAAACGCCAAAATATCGGTACTTTCCAGTACCGTACTGGTGAAGAAACTCGGTCTTTAGTGATCACATAGAGTATGGCTTAAAGTGAAAGGATTGACATATCACTAGGGTTCGCTCTGGGGAGCTTATACTCATAATTAGTTATTATGCATGCAGTTTCTTAGTGAAGAGTGATGCTGCTGATTGTTTTTTGCTGCTAGATAGCTTGAATGTCCACTTTAAACGGCACGTTTATGATGGCTGTTGGACTGAGAAAAACATCTAAATTTGGGGTATAAAGTTAATTTAAAATTATTTTAAGGTATAATTGGCTTTTTTTTGAACAGTTTGTTTAGTCTGCTTGCCAGTGAATTTATTGATCTCGAACTGGGGATCTAAGTCATAGGGAGAGTACCTTGAAGATAAAATCGCGGTTCTTTTTATGTAGTTTGCTCTTGTCTGCTTTTTTGTTCAGTAGTAGTACCTTGGGTGCTGCGGGGGAAGATATTCCGTCCCTCCCACTACTATTGGCTCAAATAAAAGCGGGTGGGCATATCCTCTATATTCGTCACGCTCCGACAGAGCGCAAAACGGCGGATAATCATGAGCAACACAAGGGCAATAATTTCAGTGTAGATTTTGCAGACTGTAGTACGCAACGCAATCTTTCTGAAAGAGGGAAAAATGTGGCGCAAGCGCTCAAAGAGCATTTAAAAAGACTGGAAATACCGATAGCTAAGGTCCTTAGTAGTCCTTACTGTCGTGCACGAGATACCGCTAATATTATCTTCGATGAGGTCACTATCGACTATGATTTGGCTTATTCACTCAGTAGGGACCCTGCAGAATCTAAACGACTAGGCGAATATTTAAAGGCTGAATTCCTAGCGGCTACGGTAGAGCAGGGCAATGCAGTTTTTGTGGGGCACAGCACCAATTTACGTGAGGGCTTGGGAGTTTGGCCCAAGCCTGAAGGGGTCATGGCTGTGTTTAAAATTATTGAGCAAAAAGTGATATTTAAAGGAATGATTACGCCTGATGACTGGCAGGCGTTTCCCTGATGATTATTGCGATTATGGCCGAGACAGTGGCTTCAAATCTCTGTGTTGAGATATCCTAATGCGTTTTTTAAATAGGCTCTCTATCCGCGATCGTTTTCTGTTATCCCCCTTGATCGGGATATTTATAACTCTCATCTTGTATTTTACCGCCACTGCAACCATTGAATCGAAAGTGGAGTTGCTGTCCCAGATTAGTAAAAATAATTTACCGCTAGTGAGTGAGTACTCTAAGGCAAGTATTGCGATGCTCAATGTACATGCAAAACTCACTCATTTATTACTCGAGACAATGCACGAACCCGATGAAGAGCTGATGTATCTAGGGGGGCGGGAAATAATTAATCAGCTCTATGTCATAGAAGAGCACTTATTCGAAAATTTGGCTAAAAGCGAGATGATTCTCCTGGATAAATTGGACTTGATCGCGCAGAACAAACTCGCTTTTATCCACTATAAAAAAATAGTGATTAGCGCCATCGAGTTAGTCTCTGTTGACCCAAGTTTGTCCAGAGCCGAGCTATTAAGAACCAACATACTGTTAGGTGAAAGTTATACCTTGCTGGTGGTTCTGTCTGATTATTATATTGAAACGATATCAATACAGGCTGAGCGTATCGACGACTCTATTGATAGCGGTAATATTGTGACAGTCATGACGATCAGTATGCTGATCATCATGATCGTCATATCGCTGTTTTTTGCAGGGCGCATGTCCGCTTCAATCGAAATGATGGGTTCAATCATGGTACGTTTAGCCAAGGGGGATATAGGGCTGATATTGCCAAAAAATGAAGATCAGTATTTGAGTAAAACCTATGCAGCGGTTGCCACGTTTAAAGAGACGTTATTAAAAAATAAACACCAGCAGCAGGATTTGGAAAAAGTAGTCAAAGCATTGGAAGTGAGTAAGGAGCGCTATTTTAATTTGTTGGACATCGCTGCCTCAGCGATAATCGTGGTAGATGAAAAATTATCGATTTCACTGTTTAATAAAGCGGCACAGCAATTGTTTGGCTTTGATTTTACCGAGATTGAGAGCGAAGATTTCTTGTCCTTAATCGAAAATAATGAGCAGATGACCCGCCAGACTCTCACCGACTTTATCGCTAATGATAAATCTCAAGTACTGTCTCTGGATAAAAACCCGATAGCGGCTCACAAAAAAAATGGTGATATTTTCTACATTTCAGCAGTGCTTGCTAAACAGCATAATGCGGCGCATAAATTAGTGACTATTTCAATTGTTGATATTAGCGAGCGACTCTTGAGAGAGCAGAGCTTAAAGGATAATCAAGATCAGCTAGAAATTTTAGTGGCGGATCGCACTAAAGAGTTACAGGCCTCGTTAAATGTATTGCGTAATACGCAAAATCGACTGGTTGAATCTGAAAAAATGGCAGCCTTAGGAGGGTTGGTAGCAGGGGTTGCCCATGAAATTAATACCCCGGTCGGCATAGGTATAACGGCCAGCTCCCAGCTGCAAGATTTAACCCAAGACTTTGCCGATAAGTTCGATTCAGGACAGCTTTCGAAAAATGATTTAGATAAATTTATCGAGCAAGTGGGATATAGTACCAAGATAAACCTGTTGAATTTAACCCGCGCGGCGGGCCTTATTAACAGTTTTAAAGAGATGTCGGTAGATCAATCTACTGAGGAGATACGTCAATTCAATATACACCAGTACAGTGAAGACATTTTATTGAGTGTAAAGCCAAAATTTAAAAATACCGCCCATCAAATTATTTTGCATTGTCCTAAAGATATTGTTATTAACAACGTGCCTGGAGTTTACAGTCAAATACTGACCAATTTATTGATGAATAGTCTAGTCCACGGTTTCGAAGCGGTCACTACGGGTGAAATTATAATTAAAATATCAATCTGCAATGAGAGTATCAGGTTAGAGTACTCAGACAATGGTGGCGGTATGGACGCTGAGCAGCTTAAAAAAATATATGAGCCCTTCTACACATCCAAGCGCAGTCAAGGCAGTACCGGATTGGGCATGAATATCGTCTATAATTTGGTGTCGCAAACTCTCGGCGGCAGCATCCAATGCCAGAGTAAAAAGGGTGAGGGGGTAATATTTAACATTCAATTCCCCTGCAATTTAGTGCAGAGCAACTGACGAAGTTCGCCAGTACTGTCATAGTACCGACCATCTTTCACCCCCTCCCCCCGTTATTCATCTTCCAATTGCTGCAAATAACAATTGAGAACCAGATTGTTAAGTGCGCCTTTGCGACTGATAGCGGCGATTGGTGTTTCAAAATTAAGCTGTTTAGGGTGCAGTGCGCGCAGTTTACCTTCTAACACCCAGCGCTGGGCAAAGTGGGTGGGAAGATAGCCAATATAATGTCCGGTTAAAATTAAAAAGGCAATGCCCTCCCGGTCAGTGGCGCTGGCCCCCCCCTTGAGTGACTGATAAAAAACCTTGATCTCTGCCGCCTGTGCGTAGGCGGGTAGTACCGCATCTTGCTGTGCAATCATCTCCATGGAAATTTGCGAGGGTGGCAGGGCAAACAGCGGATGAGTATCACAGCAATAGAGTAGCGACTGTTCTTCATAGAGCGAAATATACTCAAGCCCCGGTAGCTTCTTGGAGACGGGGATAACCCCAGTGTGTAACTTGCCATCGAGTACTGCCATTTCGATGTCGGCGGGTGGAATCATGCGAATATTGATAATTACTTCGGGGCCCCGTTGTTTTAAGCGGCTCAATGCCCGGGTGATTTCCATCTTGGGCATAGTCACTAAGGTATCGGTAATACCAATGTTTAGCTCGCCTCTGAGCTGTTGGTGGAGGCTGTTTACCTGAGTGCGAAAATCTTCCAGTGCCGAGAACAGTTGTAGTGTCGATTGGTAGACGTCATTACCCTGATCCGTCATGGCAAAACCACTGCGACCGCGCTGGCAGAGTCGCAGCGATAGCCGCTGTTCTAAATCGTTCATCGCAATGCTGATTGCCGCGCGAGATATATTCAGCTCGACCTGGGCGTTGGTAAAACCGCCGCATTCAACCACCGCTTTGAATACTTTTAACAGTCGAATATCGGTATCCGCAATCAGCCCCGATAAACCTTTGGTACGGGTGGTGGTTTTTTTCATAAGATTCTCATACTCATTAGGTAACTATTTACTTATCTAAGTATAAGTAAATTTAGATTTTTTGAAAGTGATAATCTGTGCATACTCCTGTCATCAACAAACAATAGTGAGTATCAGTATGTCTGAATTTAATTTAGAGAATTCCGCAGGCTTATCACGCAGTGAGCTAGAAGCTTACTGGATGCCGTACACCGCCAACCGTCAGTTCAAGGCTGATCCACGCATGATAGTGGCAGGGCAGGGATGTTACTTAACTGATGCCACTGGGCGCAAAGTATTTGACGGTCTATCGGGTTTATGGACTTGTGGTGCGGGGCATAGCCGTGTGGAAATTGCCGATGCCGTCTCCAAACAATTGCGCGAGCTCGATTACGCACCGGCTTTTCAATATGGACACCCGAAGGCGTTTGAATTGGCAAATCGTATTATTGACTTTATGCCGGCGGGATTAGATTATGTGTTCTTTACGGATTCCGGCTCAGAGGCTGCCGATACTTCGTTAAAAATTGCGCGGGCCTACTGGCGTAAAAAAGGTATGGCGAGTAAAACTAAATTAATCGGCCGAGCCAAGGGTTATCACGGCGTTAATTTCGGTGGGTTTAGCCTGGGGGGGATTGGCGCTAACCGTACTGTTTTTGGAGAGGGGGTCGATTGTGCTCACTTACCCCATACCCTATTAAAAGAAAATGTCTTTAGCAAAGGTATGCCACAGACCGGGGCGGAAAAAGCGGATGAACTGCTAGAGCTAATTGCCCTGCACGATGCCTCTAATATTGCCGCCGTGATCATTGAGCCACTAGCGGGGTCGGCGGGTGTGATACCACCACCGGTGGGTTATTTGCAGCGTCTAAGAGAGATTTGTGATGCACATAATATCTTGCTAATCTTTGATGAGGTGATCACCGCCTTTGGTCGCATGGGTTCTAATACCGGTGCAGAAGAATTTGGCGTCACGCCCGATTTATTAAACGTCGCCAAACAGCTGACCAACGGTGCGGTGCCGATGGGCGCGGTGATTGCCACCCGTGAAATATACCAGACCTTTATGGATAATGGTGGGCCAGACTATGCGGTCGAGTTACCCCACGGCTATACTTATTCAGGACATCCCGTGGCATGTGCGGCGGCGCTGGCATCACTGGATATATTAGAAAACGAGCAGCTAGTAAAGCGGGTGAAAGATATCAGCCCAGTATTTGAAGCGGCGCTGCACAGTTTAAAAGGTACTGAGCATATAATAGACATTCGCAACTATGGTTTAGCCGGTGCGTTGCAAATAGCCTCCTATCCTGGGGAGCCTGCCCGCAGGCCTTATGAAATAGCGATGAAGTGCTGGGAAAAAGGTTTTTATGTACGTTACGGTGGAGATACTATTCAATTGGGCTTGCCTTTCATCGTTGAATCTCAGCAAATAGATGATGTGATCAATGCGATTGGTGAATCTATACGTGAACTAGACAAATAAATACAAAAATTCTATCCATATTAATTTTAGAATATTTGTGTTATTTTATAATTATAAACACTCGCCGGTGATGGCGAGAATGACTTTTCCCTATAAAACGCGCTAGCGTGTTTAAACAGTATTAAGAGGTTTTCAATGAACATTATCGGACACATGATCAATGGCGAGAGCGTCAGCGGCGGCGAGCGTTTTCAGGATGTATTCAACCCTTCAACGGGTGAGGTGAGCAAGCAAGTTTCCCTCGCCAGCCAAGAGACGGTGGAGAGTGCTATTGCAGCGGCTCAAGCTGCCTACCCTGCGTGGCGCAACACACCGCCAGTTAAGCGCGCCCGCGTGATGTTTAAGTTTAAGCAACTGTTGGAAGAAAACGCTGAGAAAATTTGCCAGTTGATTGGTGAAGAGCACGGCAAAATCTCTCACGATGCAATGGGCGAGTTACAGCGCGGCATTGAAAACGTCGAATACGCCTGTGGCGCACCCGAGTTATTAAAGGGTGAGCACAGCAAAAATGCCGGTCCTAACATTGATTCTTGGAGTGAGTTTCAGCCGCTCGGTGTGGTCGCGGGCATCACTCCGTTTAACTTCCCGGCGATGGTACCCCTCTGGATGTATCCCCTGGCAATTGTCTGTGGTAACTGCTTTATCCTCAAGCCTTCAGAGCGTGATCCTAGCTCAACGCTTTTTATTGCCCAATTACTTGAAGAAGCGGGTCTGCCGAAAGGCGTGATGAACGTGGTTAATGGCGACAAAGTCGCGGTTGATACGCTACTGCACGATGAGCGAGTGATGGCGGTGAGTTTTGTCGGTTCGACACCTATTGCCGAGTACATTTACACAACAGCGAGTGCCAATGGCAAGCGTTGCCAGGCATTAGGTGGGGCTAAAAACCACGCGATTATCATGCCAGATGCCGATATGGATAACGCCGCATCGGCACTGATCGGCGCAGCATTTGGCTCATCGGGCGAGCGCTGCATGGCACTTTCTTGTGTGGTGGCGGTAGGCGATTCAGCCGCTGACCAACTAATCGAGAAACTGACCGAGGGGATGAAGAGCTTAAAAGTTGGAGCATACTCAGACAGTAGTAATGACTTTGGTCCATTGATCACTAAAGCACACCTTGAAAAAGTTAACGGCTATATTATCAGTGCAGAAAATGACGGCGCTACGATTGTGGTCGATGGCCGTAACCCAGACGTTGCAGGATACGAGAATGGCTACTACATTGGCGGCACTTTGATCGATAATGTGACCGCTGAGATGAACAGCTACAAAGAAGAAATCTTTGGCCCGGTACTGCAAGTGGTACGGGTAGATACTATGCAAGAGGCGATGCAGCTTATCGACGATCACGAATACGGTAACGGTACTTGTATCTTTACCCGTGACGGTGAGGCGGCGCGCTATTTCAGTGACAACATCAAAGTAGGCATGGTGGGTATTAATGTACCGCTACCGGTGCCTGTTGCATACCACAGCTTTGGCGGTTGGAAGCGCTCACTGTTTGGCGATCTAAACGCATACGGCCCTGATGGCGTGCGTTTTTACACTAAGCGTAAGACTATTACCCAGCGCTGGCCTTCAGCGGGTGTACGCGAGGGAGCACAGTTCGCCTTCCCCTCTTAATATAAGTTCCAATCATTCACTTGAGATTGTTTATTCTCAAGCTTGCTAAAAACTAGCCTCATTTATGAGGCTAGTTTCTTAATTCTATATCACTATATTTTTCGTGATCTTTGAGAGTTTTTTCTGCAGCCAGCGAGCAGTAAGCTCTTTCCTATCTGATCATTAATAGATAAACAGACAATCTCGAATTATGCTGCTAAGTATCACTTTAATTACATGTAAGCCATTGATTTAACAAATTAAAAGTATCTTGTGGAGTATTAAGCGGACAACAGCATATAGCACCCTAATGGAGGATGTCTTAGACGTAATAGTTCTAATACTTGCCTGTCCTGTAGGTTGTGTCGTCCTGTAGGTTGCCCTCTGCCACATGTTAGCGGTGGTCGATTGAAACAAATTTCGTGAAATTGTTGCCAAATAACGATATGTTGTGAGAGTTGTTGGTGAGTATTGGTTATATCTAGCTATTGGTTATTTTTACAGGGAAGGATAAATGTCAAAAAAGATTGAGTATTTCTTAGTGGATTTAGACGGTTGTGTTACCGATCCATTTACCAGCCCAGATTGGAATTTGATTTCACAACTACGTGCGCTCTCTGACCGCTCTCATATTGAACCGGATGTTCCTAAACTTAGTATTTGTACTGGCCGTCCTGCGCCTTACACTGAAGCGGTAGGTCAGTGGCTCAATATACAAGTACCGGTTTTGTTTGAATCGGGTGCGGGTATGTTGGATTTAAAAAATCAGCAGGTATCATGGAATCCGCAGTTGGCAGAAGATGCACTAGCAATCAGTGCGGAAGTAAAAAATTATATTCAACTTCTTAAGCGGGAGTTCCCTGAGCTTCAGCCAGAATCTAGTAAACAAATAGACGCGGGTTTTGTCTGTGCAGATTATGCGCGGATGCAACAATTGGCGGTAATTTTCAGCCGGCATATCACTCAGCATTTCCCCATGTTTGAGCTGCATGCTACCGATATCTCCATTAGTGCAATATGGCCCTGTGCAAACAAGGGAGCAGGCTTAGCGTGGTTTTGTAAGGTGATGAAGGTACAGCCTGCGAATGTCGCTTTTATCGGAGATACCTCAGGGGATATCCCCGCATTAAAGGTTGCCGGTATTAGTTTTGCCCCGCAAAATGCTGATCCTCAAAACAAAAAAATTGCGGATTACGTAACGCGCGGTACATCCACAGCGGGTGTCATTGAAGCGTGGCAACAATTGATCGCGCACAATCAGTCGCTACAATGACGAGCTGTTCAGTGGTCATTGTTGGCAGCTGATTGTGAACTAGCAGTGAGTTTAATCGCGTCATTTGTTTGTTCCCAGAAACAAAAATAATTCTTACCAGATTTTTTTACTTGGTACATAGCGATGTCTGCGTTTTTTAACAAGGTGAGCGCAGTTTGTGCATCATCTGGAAATACCGACATGCCAATACTTAAGGTAATAGGCAATTTTTGTGGCGGCAAATTCTGCAATAGTGCGTTGGCAATTGGCGAGATGTCTTCGATAACGGTAATGCTGGGGAAGATAATGATGAATTCATCGCCGCCAATACGGGCGACAATATCTTGTTGGCGTACACAGCTGCGTAAATGGGTGGCGATATTACACAGTGTCTTGTCACCAGTATGGTGTCCGTAGGAATCATTAATCTGCTTGAAATTATCTAAATCTATGTACATTAAAACCAGTTTAGTCCGCTCAACATGGGATTCATCTATCAATTGCTGCAGATAGTCCATGGCATATTTTCGGGTATATAACCCCGTGAGGGCATCTAAGTTAACTATTTCACTCAATTTTTTTCGCAACTGCTCGCGCTCGATGGCATTTTGTTTAAAGACCACCATCGCCTCTGCCATCCTCCCAATCTCGTCGCTGCGCTCATCCACTGAAATGTTGATATATAAATCATTGTCGGAGAGTTTTTCCATCATTCTGGTCATTGCAACAATAGGTTTAGCAATATCGGAGGATAGCAGGTAGCCGAAAACAAAAATAACCAGCGTAATCAGTAGACCGCTGATCAGTAGAAAATGACTCATCTCGTAAACTGGCTGCAGTACCTCTATCTCGTCTATTTCTGCCAGCATCGCCCACTGTATGGAAAGTACGCTGAAAGGGGTAAAGCTGGAGTAGACTGCAATTTGACGGTAGTCATTAATCACCCCAAAGCCTGTTTCACCCTTGAATGCCCGCCGTACAGATAAAGTGTCGACCTTAGTGGTTAAGATACTGCGGTCTTGAAAGAATCGGGAATTAGAACGCATTAGAAGATCGGGCCCTACTAAATAGGTCTCTCCGGTCTCGCCCATGCCGGCGGTCACTTGCATGATTTTGTCGATAGGTTCAATCGGCAGTTGTAAAATAACCGCGCCTATATACTGATTTTCCCGATCATAAACAGCGACACCGATAAAACTAGCGGGCTCGTTTCCGCTGGGTTTATAGGGAGAAAAATCCGCCATACGTATTTTTCCTGATGACGGGGAGGCATTGATACGCTGAAATAACGCAGCCAAAGTAGTCCCCTGCCATTTTCCGGTTAATAAGTTAGTGGCAAAATCATCCTCCTTTTGTACTGAGTACACCAAATCACCACTGCTGTTGATCAAAAAAAGATCGTAGTAGGAGTCCGTATCAATCATATTGCTAAATAATGGATGGATTTCTTGATGGAGACGACTGTATTGGCTGTTATCTGGAGCGGCTAAGAAGGCATTCTTGCGGCCTTTTGGGTAGGGGTTTTGGTGGATATACAATTGTTGTAGGTATTTAGTTGGGTGGCTGCCTAAAGTTTTCCAAGCGTCGCTGAAGCCAATTAATGAGTTGATAATTAAAGGGCTTTTGGCATGAAATCTCACTTGGTGGATAATCGTGTCGAAATATTGTTCCAGCGTTGATTTCCTTGACGATAACAGCGCTTTCAGATTTTCTCTGACGGTAACTTCCATGCTACTAGTGGTTTTACTATAGGCGATGATCCCTGTGGCCAAAGAGGTTAGTAAGGCGAAGGAGATCATAACGAGTGGGAATTTTTTGGTAATTTGCAGGTCTTTTAACATATATTAATGATAGTTTAAAAAAATTATTTTTCACTATTTTCCATCACTTAGTCATTTATTATTATCGATGAGATGTTTTTCTGTTAGTGCGAGCAAGTGTTTGTAATGTTTGAATCAAGATTATATAGACGCCATAAAAAGTACTAGGGAAGTAACGGATAAGTCCCCAGATGTTCGCTGCTTCCCTAAATGCAGCGCCGCTTAATTACTACTGCTTGATACTGGAGCTTCTTCCAGAGCTAAATCTGCCGGTTCTTGTACCCAGAATTTTATACAAAGCACGGATAGAAAGGCGCAAACCACCATGCTTACCACCATTGGGTAAGATGTTCCATCGTGGAAATAACCGACTGAAAATGTTGCCGCTGCCCCCATTGATATCTGAATAAATCCCGCTAATCCAGACGCTGTACCCGCTAGTTTCGGGTCTACACTGAGTGCGCCAGACATCCCGTTTGGAATGGCTATACCGTTCGAGCAAGCGACCAATGTCATCGGGATAAACAGTGAAGAAGGGTGAGTAAAGCCGGTAAAATTAAAATAAAGCAAAAAACCTATGCCTATGGTCAGTAGTATACAAGCGATATTCAGCATCTTGGTTGCCGATAAGTGAATGGCGAACCTGCCTGAGATAAAGTTACCGATCATATAACCAATAGAAACCATCACAAAATAAAAGCCGTATTCACTGGGTAATAATCCCAGTACTTTGGTTGCATAAAAGGGGGCACCGGCGATAAAGGAAAAAAACACGGCCGAGCCAAAAGAAACTCCCAGCACATAACCTACATACTGACGTTTTTTTAACAGTAATCGATATTTTCCGAAAATATTATTTAGTTTCATGTCACTGACCAATTGATGATTGGTCTCGTGTAGCTTCAAAGAGCTAATAATAAAGAGGATGCAGCCAAAAACGCTGACCAGGTAGAAGCTGGCCCGCCAACTGCTCCACTGATCCAAATAGCCGCCGATTATGGGTGACATCATCGGTGCAACCGCCATTACCATAGTCATGTAACCCAAGATACTGGTGGCTTTGCGCCGGTCGTATAAATCTCTGACAATGGCTCTGGTGACAACTATACCCGCACAGGCACCCGCTGCTTGAAAAATACGGCCGATGATCAATTGCTCGATGTTTATCGCGAATGCACAGGCTAAGCTGGCGACAACGTAGAGTGCTACACCCGATAAGATAATAGGCCTTCTGCCGTATTTGTCTGAAAGGGGGCCTAAAATTAACTGTGAGAAAGCCGTCGCGACTAAATATAAGGTCAAGGTTAGCTGTGCGATATCGTAGTGGGTATTCAGCGACTCGGTCAGATTGGGCATGGAGGGCAAAAATATATTCAGTGCCACAGGTCCCAGTGCAGACAATAGGATAAGAATAGCAATATGTGGCTTAGTTACATTTTGTGCTTGATTATTCATTGAGCCCCTTTGAAAAGGTAACATTATTAAATTTAGTAGCGTGGGACCTCAGCGTCACTTGTCCGTAGGGCATGCTGACGATGCTCGGTAGCGGCTTAAATATTGGCTCGATCCCCAGCAAGCGAGTCACACTGACGCCGCTATTAGCCGTTGGCCTGATCTTTTCTGGTGAGTCTGCTGAGACCTGTACCGATTTATAGTCTGATTTTTAAATACAAGCGTTCAGGTCTGCCGACTGATCCATAGCTGACATCGGCACTAAGTTCGGAGTTACTGACTAAATATTCTAAGTAACGTCGTGCAGTAGTCCTGCTGCTGCCCACCAGTTCTCCCATTTGCTCGGCGGTGTGACCGGTATTGTGTCGAGAGAATATATCGCGAATCTTTTCTAACGTCAGCGGGTCTATACCCTTAGGCAAATTGTTATTGCCATAGGTGCTGCTCTTAACATTGTTGCCTCTAGGCAGTAGTTGATCGACTGCCGATTGATCTAAGCCGGTCTGCGATTGAGCTTCTAGGGCCTGCAGTTTTTTGCAGTGATCCAAATAATTGTGCAGGGCGCTTTGCAGTCTATCGAAGACCAGTGGTTTGAGGATATAGTCAAATACTCCACTATGCAGTGCCTCGGTAAGGCTGGAAACATCTTTGGCGGCGGTGATCAAAATGACGTCGGTGGCACTTTTACTGCTGCGAATTTCTCGCAGTAACTCTAGGCCATTACCCTCGGGAAAATGAATGTCTAATAGCAGTAAATTGGGTTCTAGTACTTCAACCATGTCTTTGGCATCAACTGTCGAATGGGCAATGCCCAGTACCTCGAAACCTTCAATTCGCTCGATAAAGCGGCGTTGGATTTCGGCAATTTTTTTATCATCTTCTGCAATAACAATACTGATATTACTCATTCATGCTCCAGAATAGTCGGGTACTCTACTTATTATTAGGTTTGGGCGAAGCTGATCATGGTCAACGCTCTTTGGGTAAATAGACGGTAATTCTAGTGCCGCCGTCATGCGGTTTTGAAATTTGAATATTACCCGCCAAAAGTACCACAATTTGGCGGACTAAAAATAGCCCCCAGCCATGATCACTCTCCTCTTTACTGGAGAAACCCTTACTGAAAATTTGCTGTTCTAGTGCCGCGGAAATTCCCGGGCCTCGATCTTCTACTTCGATAATAATATCTTTACCGATATCGGTCATGGAAAGAAAAATCGAGCTAGAGTTGGTTTGCAGCGATGCATCAAAGGCATTATCCAGTAAATTTCCCAGTACCGTAATGATTTGCTCGGGTTTAATGTGCTGGGGTAATGTCCCTATCGAGCTTTCTTCATCCAGGATTAAATTGAGTCCCATTTCTCTGGCGCGATTGAATTTTCCAATAATACAGCCAGACAATATAGGGTCTTCGACACCATTGACCAATAAGTGTATCAGGGCTTGTTGCGCTTGAGTCTCACTGCTGATCAATTCAAGTGCCTGTTTGTTGGCCCCTAGTTCAATGAGGCCGGCGATAGTATTAAGTTTGTTGGCATACTCGTGGGTTTGGCTGCGTAACGTTTGTGAATATTGCTCCGACTGGGTCAATTTTTGACTGACCAGATCAAGTTCATCTCTCAAGCGAAAACTTGAAACCACTCCGACGGGTTTATCACCATCGAAAATTGGGATGCGATTCGTTACTAGGATATTGTTATTGCGGTATATCTCTCGATCAAATTGAGATTCTTTAGTCTCTAGTAAACTTAGCATGGTACTGTTGGGAAGAATATCATGCAGATGCCTTCCCTTGAGGCTTTCCTTGGCGGTGAAACCGAATAATTTGACCGCTGCTGGATTAAAAGTAGTGATAATCCCCTCGGGATTGACGGCGATGATGCCCTCGCGGAGGCTCTCCAAGGTCGCATCGTACTCTTGAAATAATTGCGCTATTTGCTCGGGCTCTAAGCCAAATATCGCACGTTTAAAATACCGGCTGATCCGCAGTGCCGCTAAAATTGATAAGATAATGCCGACCAGCATTGCCACCACAATACTGGCTTGGTAGCGTTGAATGATAACATTGACGTTATCTAGCATGTAACCGACTGAAACAATGCCAATAATCTGACCGCGTTGGTCAAAAATGGGTGTTTTACCGCGGATCGATGGTCCTAAAGTCCCCACCGCCTTAGAGACATAAGATTCACCTAAATTCAGGGCGCGGGCATTGTCACCACCTTTCATCTTCTTGCCAATACGCTCGGGGACCGGATGAGATAGTCTGGTGCCATCTAAGGTACCTATCACGATAAAGCGGGCGTCACTATTGAGGCGAATGCGCTCGGCAATTGTTTGTAAATTCCGACTATTGCGTTGTTGTACGCCGATACGGACTTCAGGCTGAGAGGCGACGGTCTTGGCCATTTGCAGGGCTCGCTGGCCGATTTGCTCCTCTAGTGATTCGGCTAGATGGTGCAGTGCGTAACCGCCTAATAGCAGTGCTTGGAATAGGGCAGTCACACAAAGTGCCAATAACAGCCGGGTTTGTAAGGTCAAAGGTAAAATTTTCTTAAATGTCATGATACAACTACTTATTTTTATATTCGGTCATGGTATTGCACGTTTAGAGCATCTTTAGGGAAGCTCTGGACAAGTCGCACATGCCCCGTAGGGGGGAAATCACAACCTCTGTTCCCCTCTCCAAAAATGGGAGCTAGTTGTCCACAGGGTATGCAGAGGTGTTTAAGCACCACCTACCTGAAGGTGATGGTAGTAGTCATTGTAGTAGGTTTTCACACTATTATCTAAAGCTAATCATTGGCCAGCCTTTTGCAGTTGCCACTTCTGTCAAATAAGCATCGGCATCGACAGCAATCGGATGATCCACTATCTCTAACAGGGGTAAATCGTTTCTCGAGTCACTGTAAAAATAGCTGCCGATAAGGTCGTGTGGGCTATCTTCTAGCCACTGTTTAAGCAGGGTAGTTTTGCCCTTTTGAAAACAGGCTGTGCCGACATAGTTTCCGGTGTATTCACCCTTTATGATTTCCGGTGCGGTGGCGATGATGTCATCGACCGCTAAATACTTGGCGATAGGCTCCGTCACAAACAAGTTAGTGGCGGTAATGATCAAGATATAATCCCCTTGTTCACGGTGCATTGCCAGTTTTTGCTGGGCTTTGGGCAGCATCATCGGCAGAATTTTCTGTTGCATAAACTCACTGTGCCACTGCTGTAGCTGTGCCATGGAGTTATCTCTGAGCGGTTTTAAAGAAAACTTGAGAAATTCATCGGCATTCATGCTGCCATCAATATACTGTTGGTAGAAGTAATCGTTGGCATTGCGGTACACCTCAGGATCTACGATGCCCTTGTCACAGAGGAAGTCACCCCAAGCATGATCGCTATCACCGTTAATTAAGGTATTGTCTAAATCAAAAATAGCCAGTGCCATGTCTCTGTCCCCAAGGGTGTCGTAGATTAAGAAAGTCAGTATCTTACCTCACTCGAAAGTGATATTAATAACTTACTTAGCTTAATAACCGCAAAAGTAATTATCCTCGGTAGTTAAAGAGCTATCTGCAGAGCTGTGTGTAAAATGGGTAGGGTTATAATTGCTATTAATATAAAAGCTGTTATTTGTGGTATTAGGCGCTTTAATGTGGATTTGCTGCGCATTGGCACTAAAATCAATAATGATTTCAAACTGATGTTCGCTTAGCTATTTGCACAGGGGCAGATGTGTGGAACAATAGCCGAAAGATTTTTAAGGTATTATAGAAGTGATAGATTCAGACGGGTTCAGACCAAATGTCGGTATCATTTTGGCAAACTCGCAAGGACAGGTGCTCTGGGCGCGCCGCATTGGCCAAACTTCATGGCAATTTCCACAAGGTGGGATCAATGAGGGCGAAACTCCAGAGCAAGCTATGTTCAGAGAGGTTGAAGAAGAGATAGGCTTGACTGCAGCAGATGTTGAAATTGTTGCAGTGACAAGAGGATGGTTGAGGTATCGTCTCCCCAGGCGAATGATCCGACAAAATTCTATGCCGGTCTGCATTGGCCAAAAACAAAAGTGGTATTTACTAAAAATAAAGTCCGCTGATGATGCGATTAATATTAATGCGACCAATACGCCAGAATTTGATGGTTGGCGGTGGGTGAGTTACTGGTATCCACTGGGGCAGGTCATCTCATTTAAACGGGAAGTCTACCGCAAGGCGATGAAGGAGTTATCACCTAAACTGGCGAGATTGGTAAGCGTAGATTAAATGTTATGATTGCGTTTGAGGTTAAATGTACGGTGTAAAATAACAAGTTTCGTGAGGGGTTTATCTGCGGTGACAACGACACTTTAACGCAAAATTTAAAACGGATATTGGCCAGCATAGTTGTCAGTCGTTTGCATTCTATATTGTAGAGCTATCTTCGATAGGTTTGGCGGTCGAAGATAGCTTAGTTAGGGTGAACAACGCGATAAAAGGAGAAAAAATGCTTAAATTACTGCGCAAGATAGTCACTGAGGTGCGGGCGGAGCCCGATTTGGAAAGTGTCCTTAAACTCATCGTGTGTAGAATTCAAGAGGGCATGAAAACCCAGGTTTGCTCTATATATCTAAAAGACTCCACCAATCAACGGTTGATTTTACGCGCATCAGAAGGATTGCATCAAAAATCCATCGGCAGTAGTTTATCTCAATATGAAGGCGTTGTTGGCTTGGTTGCCAACCGGGCAGAGCCAGTTAATACCGATGATATTGAACATCACCCCTCCTACTGCTTTATTCCGGGAACGGGGGAAGAGCGCTATCATTCCTTTTTAGGTGTGCCCATTATTTATCAGCGTGATGTACTTGGCGTGCTGGTGATACAGCAGTTTGATGGACGGCGTTATAAAGAGACAGAAGAGTCTTTTTTGGTGACTGTCTCGGCGCAGTTAGCCGGCATTATTATTCAGGCAGAGGCGACCGATGCGGTCTCTATCGCACCTAAACAAAACAAATCTCAAGTCGATCGCTGTTTCGTTGGTGTCCCTGGCGCACCGGGTATTGCTATTGGCAACGTGGTGGTGGTCTCGCAAGGTGCCGAATTAGATGCCGTTCCCGAACGAGAAATTGAAGATACTCGTGGTGAGACATCGCTCTTTGAAGCGGCGCTAGAACATGTTCGCAGTGATATCAGGGCCGCAAGTGCCCGTCTGGCACAAAAGCTCGGCGAAGAAGAACGTGCGCTGTTTGATGTTTATTTACGCATGCTTGAAGATAATTCAATCGCCGGAGAAATAATTAAGCGTATTGGCGAAGGTAGCTGTGCACAGTGGGCGCTCAGTAGCGTTATTTTGGAGCACACCCGTCAATTCGATATGATGGATGACCCTTATCTTAAAGAGCGGGCCTCTGATATCCGTGATTTGGGACGCAGAATTTTAACCTACCTTCAGGAGGATGGCCCCCAGGCTATTGCTTTCGAAGAGGGCTGTGTGCTGATTGCTGAAGAGTTATCTCCGGCGATGCTCGGTGAAATTGCCACCGACAAACTATCGGGTTTAGTGTCGGTGAAAGGTTCAGGTAATTCCCACGCTGCAATTTTGGCGCGTTCAATGGGGATACCGACGATTATGGGGGTGCTCGATTTACCCTATAAAAAGCTTAGTGGGCGCACTGTTGTTCTCGATGGGCATTCGGGTAGGTTGTATCTTAATCCCTCACCAGAGTTGCTGGATATTTACCGGGCACAATTAAAAGAAGAACGTGAGCAAGAAGCCGAATTAGATGGTCTAAAAAACCTACTAGCACAAACCAGCGACGGCGTTATTATGCCGTTATGGGTAAATACCGGTCTTATCGCCGACGTTCAGCGAGGGCTGGATAAAGGCGCTGAAGGGATTGGATTGTACCGCACCGAAATTCCCTTCATGATTCGCAATGGTTTCCCCTCTGAGCAAGAGCAGACTGAAATTTACCTGAGGCAATTACAGGCATTTTCTCCGATGCCAGTCACGATGCGTACTTTAGATATCGGTGGCGACAAATCCTTGAGTTATTTTCCTATCGAAGAGGAAAATCCCTTTTTGGGATGGCGTGGGGTTAGGGTTACTTTGGACCACCCAGAGATATTCATTGTGCAGATCAGAGCCATGTTACGTGCCAACGAGTCCTGTGGAAACTTGCGCATCATGTTGCCGATGGTCACCAGCATTAACGAAGTAACAGAATCTATCGAGCTGATTGACCAGGCGGTGGTGGAACTGAAAGAAGAGGGTTTGAAGGCTATCCGCCCGCCCATTGGAGTGATGATCGAAGTCCCCGCTGCCTTGTATTTGACCCGAGTATTTGCCCACCAGGTCGATTTTATTTCCGTGGGTTCAAATGATTTAACCCAGTATTTGTTGGCTGTCGATCGAAATAATCCTAGGGTGGCATCGCTTTACAGTAACTTTCACCCGGCGGTATTGCAGGCCCTAAAATTTATCGTTAAAGAGGCGCAAAAAGAGCAAGTGCCGGTGTCCATCTGTGGTGAAATAGCCGCGGATCCAGCGGGCGCACTGTTGTTAATGGGCATGGGTTATAATTTTTTATCGATGAACGCCAACAATTTGCCAAAAATAAAAGCGGTCATCAGGGCGAGTAATTTCGAGCAGGTCAAAGATATGCTTAAAAGAGTGCTGCGCTTAAATGATAGTGAGCAGATCAAGCTGGAGATTAGTCGCTCTTTTGTGGCGATGGGATTGTCGGATTTCGTCAAGGATAAAAAACTAAGGGCCACCAAATAGGGGCAACTGTAAGGTGAAATTATTTTCTTCGATAAAGCCGCTTTGATCGTAGCGAATTTCGCAGACTTGTGTCTTGCCACTGCGGTGCTGCAAGACAAGGGTTTTTGCTCTAGTGCCGTATTGCTCCATCTGAATAAACTGCGCCGATAATGCGCGTTCCCACTGAATCGAAATACCCGTATCAGGTAGCTCGATATCCTCTGCTATGGTTGTATCTGATAGCAAATTTTTAAGCTGTTCTATCCCTAGGTCGCTAGACTGTGACAGTTGTGATAATTGTCGTTTGGCGCTGCTAAGTTTGGGCCACGGGGTATTAAGTGATGCATTGCACAGACCGTAAATACCCCCTTCAAGCGTTTCAACGGTACCGCCTGAGTGGTGGTTGTCGGTGTAATAAAGGCCGCTACTGTCGGCGCAGATTAAATTAAACCCCGCATAATGTTGCTCGCTGGTGGCTAATTGAGCCATAAACTCAGGGTAGGCATGGTCGGTCAATAGTGCGTTTTTTACCAGTTCACCGCGTGACATTGGGAATGGTTCACGGCGGCTATTTGCAGAGCGATAATTGGTGAGGGCGCACAGTTGACCATTGCCATTGATGCCTAACCAGCTACCCATCCTCTCTAAATCTCTACCGGCGAGAATCTGTGGGTAGTCATGCCAGTAGTGCATGGCTGAACTCGGGCGAGGATAAAACTCATCGCGGTTGGCGATTAATATAAAAGGATAGTGCGGGTTTTGTCGGTAGCTGATAATAATGAGGCACATAGGTTTTCCTTGAGCGAAGATGAATCTGCGGTTCTCAGCACGCTATGTTATCAGCACGCATATCAAGTAAAAAGCGGATAAGGCTTAAACAAAAAGAAACTATTCCTGTAAGATGGTGCCAGAAATCCATGGGCTATATAGACCGCTAAATATTAGCGATACTTAGCTGGAAAAACGCTCTGCAGTGGTGGCTAATCTGCATACCACATGTAATATTTGAGCTAATTATTATTGAATCAATGCGTGAAGCGCGTTTTTACAGGGGATGGAATTTATGTGGGTGCACAATATAGACCCGGTGGCTTTGGATTTGGGTTTCTTGCAAATTCACTGGTACGGATTGATGTATTTGATTGGTTTTAGTGCAGCATTATTGTTGGGTAATTATCGCGCTGACCAACCGGGATCTGGCTGGAATCGTGAGCAAGTGTCAGATTTTATCTTTTGGGGTGCCGTTGGTGTAGTGCTCGG
>JABSRA010000001.1 GCA_013215445.1 Oceanospirillaceae bacterium | reverse complement strand
TATTGCATAAACTCGCAATATACCCGAGGGCGTGGCCTCGATCAGCCCCAATGGACACCAGGATATTAGGTCTGTAGCAGAACTTTTAGATATGATTCACCGTGTCCGTGAAGTCACGGGCAAACCGGTCGGTTTTAAAGTGGTGATAGGAACCAGTAGCTGGTTGGATGACTTGTGTCGTGCGATTCACCAGCGGGGTATAAGCAGTGCACCTGACTTCATTACCATCGATAGTGCCGATGGAGGTACGGGTGCTGCACCACAGTGTTTGATCGATTATATGGGACAACCGATTAAGCGTTCACTGCCGCTAGTTGTCGATAAGTTGATGGATTATAATTTGCGAGCTAGAATTAAAATTATATGTTCTGGCAAGTTGATTAATCCTTCAGAGGTTGCTTGGGCGCTGAGCATGGGAGCTGATTTTGTGACATCTGCGCGAGGGTTTATGTTTTCTCTGGGTTGTATACAGGCGTTGCAATGTAACAAAAATACTTGTCCAACGGGCATCACTACCCACGATGCTGAGCTGCAAAAGGGCTTAGATGTAGACGACAAGAGCGAGCGTGTTTATCAGTACGCCAGTAAAATGATGTACGACGTGGGTATGATCGCTCACTCCTGTGGGGTGAAACAGGCGGGACAGTTGAGTCGCAAGCACACCCAAATAATTAACGAGCAAGGTATCCCTATGGATATGTTAGATTTATATCCTATCCATAAAGCGCTACCTGAGTTCGCTGCCATTCAATCTGAATTGGATGCAAATGTATCCTTAGAACACGGCGGCAGCGGTTAATTATTTAATCAATGCCGGTGATTTTGTGGGTTTGCAGACTCAATTTCCAGCTGGGGTGGCTCAGGCAGTAGTGGATGGCGGCCTGGGTATGATTGGTTGCACACTCGCCCATCGGCTGTAAATAGAAGTGTTCAAAATTGAGATGGGTGAACTTTTCAGGTAGTGCCAAGGGTTGTGGATAGACCAATTTTAACTCATTGCCACTGGTGATAACGAGTTCAGCATTGGCCTTTGGGCTGACACAAATCCAATCGATGCCCCTGGGAAGTACCTTGGTGCCATTGGTTTCAATCGCCACTTCAAAACCTCGTGCCTTGAGTGCCTCAATCAGTTTTTCATCTAATTGTAGCGCGGGTTCTCCGCCGGTAAAAACCACGTAGGGGATGCCCGCTACTTTGTTAGGGATAATCAGTTGCGGCCAAAAGCTGGCGAGTTTTTCGGCTAGATCTTCTGCCTTGGGAAATTTCCCGCCATTTTGACCATCGGTGCCAATAAAATCGGTGTCACAAAAATTACAGACTGATTTCATTCTGTCCTGCTCGCGGCCATTCCAGAGATTGCAGCCGGTAAAACGACAAAAAATAGCCGGGCGACCGGCCTGGGCGCCTTCGCCCTGTAGTGAGTAAAATATTTCTTTAACGCTATACATACTAGTTTCGTTGTTGATGAAAAGGATAGTGTAGCTAAAACCAGCGGCTTTAGCGATGCTTTGAAATTGTTGGCTGAAACGTTAATAAACTCACTTTCTCTTAGTAGAAAAAGTGATATGTGTTTATTTAACGTTTGACCTCTCCGCCGAATGCTTCCAATAACTGCGGCAGTAGGCGCTGCAATTCAAGGCTTAAACGGGATGTATCGGCATCTAAGCGCGCCAGTGGATCCTCTGAATTTTCTTCATTTAGCTCGGTGGACAATTGGTCCGTTGGCTTGAAGCGTTTAATAGATAAATCTTCGTTGAGTATGAAACTCAAGGTCTCATCCCACTCCAGGGCAAGCTTGCTGACTTGTTTACCGCTGTCTAAGTGCATGGTGATCTCATCACACTGTAGATCTTGCCCCTTTACTTTAATGGTGGCGCCTTCACCGCTTTGATCTTTTAGCTCGCACTCTTGTAAACATTTAAAAGCGGGCACTAAGTTTTCTTGGCAGAGCCACTGAGACATCATAACCCCAGGGGAGTGATTAACATCTGGTAGGGTAATAGGGAGTGTGTCTAAGCTGTGGCGAAGTAAACTAAGTAGCTCTTCAGCTTTGGTATAACTTGAGCTGTCGACGGCGATAAAACCGTGCTGAGGTACTATCAATGCACTGGTATGGCTATATTTACTAAAGGCTCTGGGTAGCAAATCTAAGACAATTTCATCTTTTAGATTCAACTTCTCTTTTTTGTAGATTTTGCGCATTTCCTGTTTTTCAATTAGCGCAACTTTATCATTAAGCTGTTGATTAACAACGGAGCTTGGGACTAATTTGGTTTCTTTTTTGGTGGTGATTAAAAACGCTCCGCCACTGCAAAAAACCTGAGATTCGAGCATGTTAGGGTGGGGCGCTGTCCAACCGTAACGGGACAATTCCTGAGATTTACAGGGGGTGAAGCTATGTTCTGCAAAAGCGCTCTCGAGTTGCTCTGCACTGTAGTTGACTTTTTCGGTGAATCGATAAAAAATTATATTTTTAAACCACATGTGCAATTAATCCTTAAGGTAGCGCCGCGCCTAGGTCGTTGAATCAGTCTTGGCGGAGGTAAAACAAACGGGCGCCTATTGTATTGATTTTTTAATCGAGTAACGAGTAATAATTGCACCTTTTACCCTTGCAGGGGAGTTTTAATGATTATTTTTAGAAATTATTAAGCTGGCAATGATGGCCGCGTTGCGACTGGCATTGATTAAGAAAGAGCTGAAGTCGCGGCTGACAGTGCCATCACTATGTAATTCATCAGAAACCGTTTTAGCAATGAGGAAGGGGATTTGGTATTGATTGGCTATCGTGGCAATGCCCGAGGCTTCCATATCGACAATAAGCGCCCCGTGACACTGCTGGTGGATTGCCTGTTTACGGGTTGCTGTTCCGACAAATTCACTACCCGATGCAGTGAGGCCTTCTATGACCTTAACCGTGCGGTGGGTCAATGCTGACAACTGTAAAGGGCTCTGGACTGAATGTAAAATGGGGTCGTAGTTGACGCTTTGCGCTGGCTCTAAAATAAGCTCCCCAGGTTGCATTAAATAATGGCCGGATGCCAACGAGGAAAAATAGTCATGTTGGATGACCCGATCAGAGATAACCATGTCGCCAATTTTCAAGCTGGGATGCAAAGCCCCCGCGACGCCAATCAAGATGATTTGATCAATGCTAAGTTGTTGCAGGATTAAGGCCAACTTGGCCCCCGCATTGACATTGCCCATGCCTGATTGACTGACATATAGGTCGAGAGTGCCCGCTGCGTACTGGTCGACCACTAAGCTGAGAGGCTGGTTGATGCAATGGCGTTGCAACCTAGTACCAAGACGTTCGATCAGGGCTTGTTTTTCTTCTGCGAGCGCACAGATGAATAAAATGCTGGTCATAGTTTCTCTTTATAAATAGTCCGATAAGGGCTGCCACGGGATATTGTAAATGCCAAAGGCGATAATCATCGATCCGCTAAGTTGCTGCACGTATTTTTTACTCAGTAACTGTTTGAGTTGTTTGGCCAGTAAAGTGGTGGTCATCATCGCCGGTAGTGTCCCCAGGCCAAAGCAAAACATCAGCAGCGCGCTCTGTGCACTTGAATTGGCAGCGCTGCTCCAAATCAGCGTACTGTAGACTAAACCACAGGGGAGCCAGCCCCAACAAGCTCCTAAAAACAAGGCTTTAGGGGCGCTAGTAACGGGCAGCAGTCGACTTGCAACTGGGCTTATAGAGCGCCATAGAGTATGGCCAAGGCGTTCTATCAGGGTTAAGCCACGCCACCACTGAGCCACATAAAGTCCCATAGCAATTAACATCATGGCGGCAAATGTGCGCAGTATGATTTGCATTGAACCGTAGCGGATTAAAAAATCCACAGCGCCTAATAGGGCACCTGCCAAGGTGTAACTACCAATTCTACCCAGGTTGTAAGAGAGTAGATATAAGTGACCATTGGGCTGCTTTGACAGGGAGATCGAAGAGGCAATACCGCCGCACATACCAATACAGTGAGCACTACCGAGTAGGCCGAGGATTAGTGCGGTAACGATGGATAACTGATCAAACATGCGGCTCTTTATCGCTATCGGTCCCAGAAGTATGGTTTGCTCTTACCTCTGGTGGGAGTAGGTCGTCATCATCGTCATAGAGTATCTGATGCGCGGGAGATTCTAAGTCATCGTATTGGCCACTATTAACACTCCAGAAAAATAATAGAATAGCGCCAATGAAAATTATCACTGTAATGCCGAGCAGAAAAGGTAATATTTCCATAGCGTACTCCTAATTCGTCTGCACTGACTGATGGCTATTGCGCATTTTTGCAGTGCTGGATAATCGCAGTGCATTGCCGACCACTAATAGTGAACTGACTGACATTCCTATGGCTGCCGCATAGGGGGGCACCCAGCCAAAAGCCGCCAGAGGTAGTGCCAACATATTATAGCTAAAAGCCCAGTAAATATTTTGCATAATCACCGTGCGGGTTTTTTTAGCCAAATCTACAGCGTCAATGAGAACACTGAGTTGAGTATTGGTGAGTACGGCATCTGCGTGGGTCTTGGCTAAGTCGGAAGCGCTACCCATAGCAATAGAAGTCTGAGTGCCGGCCAATACGGGTAAATCATTGATGCCATCGCCAACCATGACCACTTTTGCCCCACTATTTTGTAATTTTTTAATATAATCCATTTTATCCGAGGGGCTCGCCTCGGCTATAACCTGCTCAATGCCGAGGTTTTCGGCAATTAAGCGGGCGTTACTAATGCTGTCTCCGGTGAGCATATGGACCTTTATATTACGTCTGTGCAACTGCTCGATACAAAACTGACTGTCTGCACGTAAGGTGTCGCTAATTGCGAACCAGGCGATAACTGCATCAGAGCTACAGAGTAACAACCAGTGTTGGTCGTTACTCGGTGCCACTATATGACTGCTGTCGGTTAATAACCCGAGGGAAAAACTGGGTTTTCCGATGCGGTACCCAGTGCCCCCGACAGATCCCTGAATTCCCTGACCCAAGGTGATTTCTAAATCGCTCGCCGGCTGTTGATAATAGGGGGAGAAAGCTCTGGCGATTGGGTGTTCGGAATGATTCTCCAGAGCCGCTGCTATTTGCAGTGCCTGTTGTTGATCTATTTCAGCCTCAATTTGTTCAATGACTAAGTTTCCCTGAGTCAGTGTACCCGTCTTATCGAAGACGAAATCACTCGCCTCGGCTAGGCTCTCAAGTACATGTGAGCGAGTAATCAATAAACCGCGTTGGCGCAGGGTTCCGGTGGCTGTCGTGAGCGCAGTGGGAGTGGCTAGGGACAGGGCGCAGGGACAAGTGACGACTAGTACAGATAAGGTGATGGCAAAGGCTTGGCTAGGATCTAGATACCACCAGCACAGAGCAACCAGCGTAGCGCAGACTAATACGCTAACGACAAAGTAACTGGCTACTTTATCGGCAAGTCTAGCGACTTTTGGTTTGTCTTCGCCAGCGCGTTCCAGCAGGCGGATAATCGCCGATAATTGGGTATTGGCACCAATTTTTTCAATGCTGATCTGCAGCGGGTTCTCGACATTCAAGGTACCGCCTATCACTTGATCGCCAATTTTTCGTTGACTCGGTAAGAATTCCCCCGTCAGGGCTGATTCGTCGATAGAGGAGAACCCCTGACAAATGACGCCGTCCGCGGGGATGCTTTGACCGGGTTTAACCAAAATAGTATCGCCAATACAGATATCGGTGACACTGATAAGTTGTTCGCGCTGATGGCCATCTTCATTGCTTATTTTGATAGCGGCCTGCGGCAGAAGGTTTTGTAGGGCATTACCGGCACGGCCAGTACGGTGTCTGGCTTGCATTTCAAGGTAGCGGCCAAACAATAGAAAGAAGGTGAACATGGCTACGGAGTCAAAATAAATTTCGCCGCCGCTATAAATTGTCGCCCAACTACTGGCTAAATAGGCGGCGCCAATCGCAATAGATACCGGCACATCCATACTGAGGTGACGCGCTTTAATGTCTCTTAAAGCGGCGGTGAAAAAAGGTTGGGCACTGTATAAAACCACGGGGGTGCAGATGATGAAGCTGGTCCAGCGCAGCCAAATTTCAATATCATATTGCATTCCATTATCGGTGCCAAAATAGAGAGAGACGGCCAGTGCCAGTACTTGCATCATGCCCACCCCCGCTAGGCCTAAGCGCCGCATGGCTATTTTTTGCTCCTTGGCCAATAGTTGCTCTTCGACGTCAGGGCGATAGGGGTGGCCTAAATAACCTATGTCGTGGATGCAAGTTAATATGGTGCTGAGCTCCAGTTGATCACTTTGCCAGGTAAGTTGAGCGCGGTGATTAGTCATATTGATACTGACCTTTAACATGCCGCTCTGGTGACGCAGATGGTGCTCTAATAGCCATATACAGGCTGCACAGGTAATGCCTTCAATCACTAGGGTGGCAGATTTTACCCCGTTATCGGTAGTGACAAATTGTTGCTGCAGTTTTTCACTATCGTAAAGGCTTAATTCCTGAGGAATCAAAGGGGCGCGGTCCCGGTTGTTATTGAGCGTCGCGCTATCGATATCGCGGTGTTGGTAATAATTGTTTAAGCCACTATCAACAATGGTTTGGGCAACACCAGCACAACCTGGGCAACACATTGCTCGTTCAAGACCGTCAATCATCACGCGGTGGTTAACCAGTTTAGGTAAATTTAGTAAACAGTGATAACAAAGGTGGTTAGGAAATTCCAAACTGGTCATTTATTTGGGTTGCTCAGCGTCAAGGGTAATGGATAGTCGGTCATAGGGGGGGGTGATGCTGGTACTTAATCGCCAGCTGATGTCTGTGGGAGTGAGCATTAAATAGCGCTTGCCGATGATAGGCGCGTTGAGAGACCCCATGTAAAATGGCTGATTAATGACTTGTTTGAGGGGTATCCTTAAATCGTACTTTTGATGGGTTGGGGATACAAAGTCTAAACTCAATTGATCAGGCAGTGCGCTGAAATCTCCGCTTAATCGCACCGATACATCTCCGGTAAGGTTATCTATGCTGATCTGGGCACTGATTTTTTTATCCCAGGCGAATTGTTGTTTGCTAGGATCCTTATAATAACCCCGGGCCATGCGGTAGTAATCATCTTTAACTATGCCGTCTGAGGAGATTATAGAGACCACTAAAAAGGTGGTTCCCGCGATGACGGTGGCTACCAGAGGTATCATACAAAGTAGTAACCAGGGTTGTTTAAACCAAGGGTCTGCCGCGTACTGCTGTTCTGTTTTCATAAGTGTAATATATCACTGAATCAAGGAGGCGCTTATCTTAGCAAAACTAAGCACAAGCTGCGATATTAGCGCCTCACTAATGGGTTTTAAATAACTGCTGAGCCTATTAACAATAAGGACATTATTGGATATAAGCGGGTGCTATAAAGCGGCTTTCAATTTCTGAGTGTATCTCTGGTGCCGATTGCGCCACGACTTTAATCAAAATGTGGGTATTACGTCGCTGAATATCATCCACATGTGCCTGTACTTGGATTGGGTAATCGACCAGTTTTCCCGCACCGACAAAAACACTAGCCTTAGTGATTAATTTCATGCCTTCTATCCCGGTTACCGACAGTGAGTATTGCAAATCAAAATTACTTTTGTTAGCAATCTTCAGCATGTAACTATTTTCGATGATCTCATCAGATACCTCAATGAAAAGCTGTCCTCGATCGCGGTGTACATCGACTTCAATGGGGACTCGAGCGAAAATTATGTAGCCAAAATAGCCGAGCATAGCGGTCACGATGAGTAAGTAGGCTATTAGTTTTGGCCGAATTATTTTGGTTTCCCCCCCGTTCAGTTGATTCTCAGTGGTGTATTTAATCAGGCCTTTTTCGTAGCCAATACGACTCATAATATCATCGCAAGCATCAACACAAGCCCCACATGCCACACATTCTACCTGCAGCCCGTCGCGAATGTCGATGCCGGTAGGGCATACATTGACACAGTGGTTGCAGTCAATACAATCCCCAAGACCTTCGGCTTTAACGCTGGTTTTTCTGCTGCGTTTGCCACGGTTCTCTCCTCTTTTTTCATCGTAGGAGATAATCAATGTGTCTGAGTCGAACATAACGGATTGAAAGCGTGCGTAGGGACACATATAAATACAGACTTGCTCCCTTAACCAGCCTGCATTGCCGTAAGTGGCAAGTGCGATAAAGCCTATCCACCAAAATTCCCAGGGACCCAGTTGAAAGTTAATAAAACTGGGCGCTAATTCACGGATGGGTGTGAAGTAACCGACGAATGCCAGCGCTGTTGAAATAGCCAGAATAAACCAAATAGAATGTTTGACAATTTTACGTAGTAGTAGGCTAGCTGTGATTGCTTGCTTGTCCTGTGCCATACGCTGACTGCGATCGCCTTCAGTGATGCGTTCAGCCCAAATAAATAACCAGGTCCAGACAAATTGCGGGCAGGCATAACCACACCATAATCTACCGGCAAAAACAGTGACAACAAAGAGCACAAACGCCAAAATAATCATCAAACCAGACAGTAGCATGAAATCCTGCGGCCAAAATGTCGCATTAAAAACATGAAATTGGCGGTTGGGTAAATCAAATAATATTGCCTGGTGATTATTCCATTGCAACCAGGGAGAGCCGTAAAAGAGCAGTAACATTATAGCGCCACTGACAATGCGGAAGTTTTTAAAGATGCCCTGGTAAAACTTAACGTAAATATGGATACGTTTAGCATATAAATCGTAAGTTTCTACTTCGCGGTCACTTTTTGGCGTGATATCGCTAACTGGGATTTTCTTCATGTTGCCGCTCACTGAATTACTGGTCAGAAGTTGTTGAAATAGGGTAATTGCTGTTAAGTTGCCACTAATGGGTGGGTATTAATATGTTGTTGTTGCGAAAAAAAAGCGCTATAACAATTCGTTATAACGCTTAGCAGAGTTCACTAATAAATCACTTGTCTTTATTAGAGAGGCTGTAGACATATCCGGCGATCAGGTTGATTTTGTTTTCACTGAGTAAATCTTTGTGCGCTGGCATGGAGCCTGCGCGCCCAGTGCGGATAGTGTGGGCAATTTTTTCGTAAGTGCTACCATATAACCAAACTTTATCAGTGAGGTTGGGTGCTCCTAGTGCTTGAGTGCCAGTGCCATCACTACCATGGCAGGCGATACACAGTGCTTGAAACTTTGGTTTCGCCCTGGCGATAGCCTCAGCATCTAAATCTGTTGTCCCCGACAAGCTCAACACATAACTGGTCATGTCCCTGACACCTGATTCGCCCAGTACCGATCCCCATGCTGGCATGGATCCAGTTCGCCCGTTAGCGATAGTTTCTTTGATGGTTTCAGCCGAGCCACCATAGAGCCAATCTGTATCGGTCAAATTTGGGAAACCGTAGGCACCAGTTGCCGCAGTACCGTGACAGACAGAGCAGCTATTAGAATATAAGCGCTGTCCCATTAACAAACCAGCACGATTTTCATCTTTCAGTAAGTCCTCTGCTGAAAGTGCTGCGTATCTTGCAAACAGAGGGGCGTAGACATTATCCGCGTGTTGAATTTCCTCTTCCCATTGGTTGACAGAGGTCCAGCCCAATACACCCTTGTAATTTCCCAATCCTGGGTATAGTACTAGGTAGATCAAGCCGAAGATGACGGTTCCGACAAATAATTGGAACCACCACATGGGCAGCGGGTTGTCTAATTCTTCAATACCATCAAAGACGTGCCCGGTTGTTGCTTCGGTTGCGTCTTTGAATTTTTCGCTCTTGCGCGTCATCAGCAACAGGGCGCTGCAGCCAAAAATAACGGCTAGGGTAATGATGGATATCCAAGCACTCCAAAAAGGGCTCATGGTCTGTCTCTCCTGTCATAGTCTTTGGCCTTATTGAGATGATCGTCGCTCTGCTCGTCATCTTCTACAAAAGGTAGATTAGCTGCATCGTCAAAGCCTTTTTTGTTGCCAGGTAATAATACCCAGATAAAAAGGCTTAAAAAAGTGATCAGCATCACTACTGGAATGTAAGGTCCATAATCTTCATAACTCACAGTTATTTACCGTTTATCGCTATATACTGAATGTTTTTTACCCAGGGATTGTAAATAGGCGATCAAAGCTTCAATCTCATATTTTCCCGCTACATCATCTTGAGCAGACTCAATTTGCTCAGGAGTGTAGGGAACTCCAAATTGGGTAAATACTTCTAACTTTTTCTTAGTGTCTTCGCCGGTTAGCTTATTCTTGAATAACCAAGAGTAGCTGGGCATCTTCGACTCGGGGACAACATCGCGCGGGTTGTACAAATGTGCGCGGTGCCAATCATCAGAATAGCGGCCACCGACTCGAGCTAAATCAGGCCCGGTACGTTTTGAACCCCATAAAAATGGATGCTCCCAGACAAATTCATCAGCGGTTGAAAAGTGTCCATAACGCTCAGTTTCGGCTCTAAAGGGGCGAATCATTTGCGAGTGGCAGACGTGACAACCCTCGCGGATATAAATATCACGTCCTTCCATTTCCAAGGCGGTATAAGGTGTCAGACCTTTAATGGGTTGAGTGATAGAGGCCTGGAAAAAAAGGGGTACAATTTCTGCCAGCCCCCCTCCGCTAATGACTAGGATAATCAGTAGTGCCATCAGGCCAACATGTTTTTCAACGGTATCGTGCTTTAACATAATGTTGGTTCCTCTATGCGACTTGTGGGTTAACATTAGCAGTTGAGGCTTTATCACTGCGTACTGTCTGCCAAACGTTAAATGCCATGATTAACATACCGGCGACCCAAAGTACTCCGCCCATCCAGCGTACAAAATAACCCGGATGACTTGCCTCTAGTGCCTCTACAAAGCTGTAAGTTAGGGTGCCGTCTGCGTTGACTGCTCTCCACATTAACCCTTGTAATATGCCGTTAACCCACATTGCACAGATATAAAGTACGGTGCCAGCTGTCGCCAGCCAAAAATGTACATTGATTAACTTAGTGCTGTGCATGCCCGTTTTACCAAATACCTTGGGGATCATATGGTAAGTAGCACCGATAGAAATCATTGCCACCCAACCTAGAGCGCCAGCGTGAACATGACCTATGGTCCAGTCGGTATAGTGCGAGAGGGCATTAACCGTCTTAATGGCCATCATCGGTCCCTCAAAGGTAGACATACCGTAGAAGGAAAGCGAGACGACTAAAAAGCGTAAAATTGGATCGGTGCGTAATTTGTGCCAGGCACCAGACAACGTCATCATGCCATTAATCATGCCTCCCCAAGAAGGTGCTAACAAGATGATAGACATCACCATAGCTACCGATTGTGTCCAGTCGGGGAGTGCGGTGTAATGTAAGTGGTGACCGCCTGCCCATATGTAGGTGGCGATCAGCGCCCAAAAGTGCACGATCGATAGACGGTACGAGTAAATAGGACGTCCAGACTGTTTGGGTACAAAATAGTACATCATGCCCAAAAAGCCTGCCGTTAGGAAAAATCCAACAGCGTTATGTCCATACCACCACTGTACCATTGCATCAATGGTACCGGGATAGATAGAGTATGATTTCCAGAGCGAAATAGGTATCACGGCACTGTTGACGATATGCAGAACTAGAACCACAATGATAAACGCCAAGTAGAACCAGTTGCCCACGTATATATGCGAGGTTTTGCGTTTGTGTATGGTGCCGACGAAAATCACTAAATAAGCCATCCACACCAGCGCCAGTAAGATATCTATTGGCCACTCAAGCTCGGCATATTCTTTGGTTGAAGTAATACCAAGAGGCAAGGTAATGGCTGCAAGCACGATAACCAATTGCCAGCCCCAAAATGAAAAGGGTATTAACCAGCCACCAAAAAGGGTCACTTGACAGGTTCGCTGTACCACATAATAGGAGGTAGCGAATAGTGCACTGCCGCCAAAGGCAAAGATTACCGCGTTGGTGTGTAGAGGACGGAGTCTTCCAAAACTTAACCAGGCAGTGTCGAAATTCATTTGGGGCCAGACCAATTGTGCAGCAATTAGGAGGCCGACGGACATGCCGACGATTCCCCAAACTACTGTCATAATTGAAAACTGGCGCACCACTTTATAATTGTATGTAGGGTGTACCGTTTCAGTGCTCATACAAGGTTCTCATCAATAAGCGTTTATAAAATTTTATTACGTTGATTATCTTGGAATAACCCTAGTTTTTCAATGGCATTTGAGTGTCAAATGAACAAATATAGCGTTTTTCGATAAAAACTTGTCACATGTCAGGCAATTGTTTGATTTATGTCCCGCCTATATCTGTGTATATTTGCCTACCTAGCTTCAGCCAATAGCGTTATTGAAGATAAGTGTAGTCGATATTCTCGCGCTGGGGCGAAAACGCTTAATTCAAGTAATCGTTGATAACTCGCACAAAATGAAAACTATAGTAGCAGAATTCAAGTAATCGTTGATNANTNGNANNNAATGAAAACNATNNTAGCAGGCAGCTGAGNGAACTGGGGACTTATCAGGTGTGGCAATTCTCGCGGTAGCAGGAAACGCTTAATTCAAGTAATCGTTGATCACTGTGGTATTCAATGAAAACGATCATAGCAGGCAGCTGAGAGAACTGGGGACTTATCAGGTGTGGCAATTCTCGCGGTAGCAGGAAGCGCTTAATTCAAATAATAGTTGATCAATGTGGTTTTGAATGGAAATGATAGTAGAAGGCAGGGCTGAGAAAGGTGTGATAATTCTGGCCCACGGGGCGGGAATGGCAATGGATCACACCTATTTGCAAACGTTGAGCGACTCCTTGGTGGGTATCGGCTTACAGGTAGTGAGGTTTGAATTTCCCTATATGCAGCGTCGGCGAGAAACGGGAAAACAGCTGTTTCCCGACAAAATTCCGCTGTTAGAGCAATGTTATGTCGATGTTTACCGTCAGGTACGGGCTTCACAGGGAGAAAATATCAAACCTATTTACCTAGCGGGTAAATCGATGGGGGGGAGAGTTGCTACCTTGATAGCAGAAAAGCTTGCGGTGAACGCTGTCTTTGTTTTTGGCTATCCGTTTCATCCAGTGGGTAAACCACAGACATTGCGTACTGCCCATTTAAAAGAAGTGTCTTCGAATATTTATATTTTTCAGGGTGAGCGAGATAAACTTGGCGGTAGAGACGAGGTCTCTCATTACTCTCTGGATAAAAAAATAAATATTGACTGGTTTGACGACGCAGATCATGACCTGATTCCCAGAAAGCGCTCTGGTTTCACCTATCAACAGTATTTGTCGAGGATTGTTTCGCGCATAGAAGTGGTGATTTCTATATAATAGCGATGAATTACGCGACGCTTAATTCATCAGAGTTGAATTATCCGCCGCTCGCTGTCGGTTTCTTGATTTATTAATCCTCAGCTTAACGCAGGCATTGTTTATATTCGGTAGATTTGCTTTCTCTTACCCAATAAATTTGCGACAATAGTACTATCGTTATTCTCGACGGTAGTGTTATCGAGCAGATGATATTTGCAGGGTGTATATATGTTTGATTGCAAAGTGGATAACGTACTCGATACTCAGGGTCTGTATTGTCCTGAACCCGTTATGTTATTACACAGTAAAATCCGAGATATGTCGGTTGGTGAAACTTTATTAGTGGAGGCTACCGATCCTTCTACGGTGAGAGATATACCTAAATTTTGTATGTTTTTGGGGCATGAATTATTAGATCATGGTCAAGAGCAAGATGTATTCAATTATCTTATCCGCAAGGGCTCAACGTGATTATTGTGAGTCATTAAATTTCGGTAAGACATTGAATAATAAAACCAATTATTGATTTTTTGGTTATTTAGTACCTTTTATCAATAGATTAATAGCCATCAGATAACCTTCGTTAGTTGTCGGTGTGTAGATTAAGTAACCTTTGAGAGTTGTGTTGTGATCCAAGAAGTAACTAAAACTGAAAATACCGAACCTGAAAAAAAGGTTCCGAGTAAGAACAAGGCAAAAAATAGAGCGGGCAATCAAGCGGCTCTATTGATGTTAATTGAAATATATCCAGCGGCTTTTAGTAGAAATAATATTCGGCCACTAAAGATAGGTATTCAAGATGATCTTATTGCCGATGAAAAGGTGGCTAAGAACAAGATAAAGCGTGCCTTGGCATCCTACGTTCGCTCTCCAAATTATTTTCGGGCAATGAAACTCGATAGTGATCGTATTGATTTAAAGGGCGAGAGTTCAGGTAAGGTAACCGAGAGCGAAGCGGAATATGCCAAAACTCAATTAAAGGAGTTTCACCAGCGCCGTCGAGATAATCAGCGTCTCCAAGAGAAAGAGAAAAAGGATCAAGAGAAGCAACAGAGAATGAGTGATAAGCTCGAACTGTTGATCGGCAAAAAAGGCTAGTTTATTTCGCTAGCTTTTAGTTAAATAACGCTAATCGGCTGTGTAAAAACAGCCGATTTTTTTTGTTTAAAGGGGCATTAATTATCAGCCAACACCGCAAAGTTCTGCTCTATCCAGGCTGTCCGAGATAACTCCCAAGGCGCTTGTATAGAGCGAAGCCTTTTATCTAAGGTTTTTAGGCTGTCCGTGGATGAAGCCTTGAACCGCAACAATACCAAGCTTTTTAAGTTGTTCCACTTGCTCTGCACGCTCAACTCTCTCGGCGTAACTGACAATGCTAAGACTATTGGCGACTGTCACTAAGCTGCCAATAAAGAATTTATCCTCAGCATTGCTATCCACTTGCTGACACAGAGATCCATCGATCTTTATATAATCAGGATGTACTTTATAGAGGTAGCTAAAGCCAGCGGGGTGAACACCGAAGTTATCAACGCCAAAACCAATGCCTTTACTGTGTAGTAATTTCTTAAAACTCACTACCCGATCAACATCGTTGAGCACTGAGGATTCGTTCATTTCGATGTTTAACTTGCCGTTAATGCCTTTCGCATCAATGATTTTTATCAACCATTGGTCAAATCCTGCAGAGTGTAGCGTGTATTGTGAGATGTTAACCGTTAGAGGCTCGCTTGTTGAGTGAGTGTTTAGATGGGTGATAGCGAGTTCGATCACAGCCCGGTCGAGCGCATCAATTAATCCTAATTCTTGGACGATGCGGATAAAGCGAACCGCCGCGCAGGGCTCTCCTGCCTGGTTGAGTATTCTAACCAGTAGTTCTTTCTGAATGATCTTATTTTCATCATTACCGATAACTTCTTGGTATTGTAGAAATAATTTTTTGGTATTGATTGAAACTGCGACATAGGCTTTCCAGTCTTCAAATTCTGTTCCCGCCTGGCTATCCGTCAATGTTTTATGGACGCTTTGGTTATTCGAGTGGACTGCCTCATCAATCCCCACCCTGGCAACTGAGAGGATTTGCGCGGCACTAGTATCTTCATCAGAGGAGATGATTGCTATGTAGATTGGGTGCTTATCAACGGGCTGTTGATTATAAAATTTAAATATTTCAGTATATGCTTCAATAAGATTTTGTACCTCTCTTAGCATCGCCTGGTTGTCTGGGTGAGGTATCAGTAGGACAAAATCAGACCCTGAAATTCTACCGATGATACTACCCATATAATGTTCACCAAGTTTTTTCAGCTTGTCGGCAATTTCCTTAATTAGATTGTTGGCATTTTCTTCACCTAAGCTTTCATTGATCGTAGCAAGATTGGCTATATGCAGGTAAAACAGGGCGCAAGGGCCTTCATCATCACGATTATCGAGTTTGTCTGATAACTGAGCTTGAATGGACCTATTGTTGGCCAGACCGGTGAGCTCATCGCTATAGGCTGTGCGACGTAAATCTTCAATGTTTTTGCTCTGTTCATCGAACATGGTATGCACACGTCGGATCATGCTGTTCATGGTAATAACAACACTTCTTAATTCTTTGGTTTTGGGGATTTTAGTTACTTCAATATACTCGCGTTTAGCAAGGGCTTCAGCCTGCCTTTCAATCGCCTTTAGGGGCCTTAGAATGAGTCTAATTAAGGTGCTTAAAAACATCACACAAATAAGGGAGAGACTGATAAACCAAATAAGCGTTGTTTGAGTGCCTCTCCATAATTCTTCATAGGCGTAGCCCGCTCGACTTTTTACCGTGATAAAGCCAACTTTTGCCCAGGCGTGAGTCACTTCGATTTCAAAATAAGGGGTGTCAAATTCGATTAATTTTACAAACCAGCGGGGAACATCGTCCGATATTTCAGGGGAGCGCAGTGCGGTAAATAAGTCTTCATGGTCAAAGTTGGTCACTGATATTTTCTCGTAGTAACCACTGTCAAAAATCGCATTAACGACTGTCTCAATTCCCGCAGCGTCTTGCTCGGCTATAAAAGGTGCCATGTATAAGCCTAGATGAGTGGCAGTGTCCTCACTATGCGACTCTAATTGATTTAGTAACATAGATTTTGAACTGTCTGACATTATATAAATAGTGCCAGACACCAAACCAATCAGCACGGTGAAAACCGCGGCTATTATTTGGTTTAACAAAGACATGCTTATCTCCTGAAATTCTAAAAATTATATATTATTGAGTTTTTAATCTTTTCTGTAATTTCACCCAGGGACCAAGTCGATCTGAACTGCCCACTAAGTTAGCCCTACGACCTTTTTTCGAAATCCACAAGTTGTCGCCGTTAAAGCTATACACATGTAATAAATCTTTGCGCTGTGATGCTCTTTTAATTTGCGGGATGAGGTTGTCTAAAATTACGGGTTCTGATCTTGGTGTTTTATAGTAGGTAAGTACCATGTGAGCCTGATTGTAATCGAGGGCTTTGACATAGGCGATACTGAGTTTTGCAATATCGACCCCTAACGCTTTTAAGGTGTAGTATTTGGCAATAGTGAAGTCTTCACAGTCTCCACCATTGGTGACGAGAAACTCAACGGGTGTCGCCCAGTAGTCTTTTTTTCGCCAGTGTTTAATGTCGTCTATAAATCTAACTCTATTAAAGAAATCATTCACTTCTTTAAGCTTGGTTTGCTCACTTTCATTACGTAGATCCTTGATTAATTTCTGCCACCTCTTCAGGCGCAACTGAGCTCTTTGACCGTATTTTTGGCCCATCTGCTTGATAAAGGCAGAACTTAAATTCACCCCAGGTTCACTTTTTACCACCAGCGGCAGCGCTAGGGCGCAAGTTATAATAATTACCAGCAGAGCAAGGCTATGCTTGAAGTTTCCCGAGCCTTTCCACTGGCGTGTATGTGTGCTGTTGTACACTACGAAATCCTGTCGGTCATGTTTGGGTTGCTTGACTTATTCATCCACCGTTATCAATAATTACTGATAGTAACTTAAAACGGAAAAATTGGACAAGAAATAATGCTAACTAATGGAGGCTATTGTTTTAACTAAGCTTGTATCCGTCACAAAAAACGCTAACTCGATGCTAGTTCGGCTGAAAATTCATTGTGAAATCATAAACACCACAGTATGCAATACTTTGACCTCGTATCAATGCTAAGTCTAACATGCATGTTATATTAGCTTAATATTAATAAAAGTGAAATTTAGGGCTAATTATTTAACTAAAAATGCCATAATCTGTAAAGCGAGTCAGCAGGTTAGTGGTGCTTAAAAACCAGATTACAGCACCTCTAAAATAATCGGCCTTATAAGGATATAAGAACCTTAAATAATGATAGAATTTATTTTATACAATACCGAACATTGTCATCTCTGTGAATTGGCAGAAGCCCTGTTAATAACTGAGTTGGATAGTGAGAAGCACGGGGTGACTGTCGAGGACATCGCCGATGATGATCTATTACTAGCGAGATATGGAATAAGAATTCCAGTCTTAATCAATCTACAGAGTAAAGCTGAATTACAATGGCCCTTTGATGCGCAGTCGCTAAAGAAATTTATCGACAACTAGCAGTTAAAGTTTATTATAAGTTGAATAGCGCGCAGCTGTTTTGCTGGCTCATTGTCGATATTTGTGCGAGTGATTGCCCTCGAAGGGTGGCTATGAAATTGGCTATATGGGGTAAATTTGCAGGGGTATTGGCGCTTCTTTTGGCTTTTCCCGTGAGTGTTCTGGGCGTTAGATAGGGAGAGTCAGTCTCAATTAAAAGCCGATTATCGGGGATGATGTCCACCATTTTTTGTAATGCCAAGCCCCGGCGCTCGTCGCAAATCCAGCCGGTGATTCCAATATATAAATCGAGCGATAAATATTGCTCTAATTCCACTTGTGTGCCGGTGAAGCAGTGCACTACCGCGCCTTTAATTTCAGCTCTCGCGTCTTTTAAAATTTGGTACTGAGTATCAAATGCTTCTCTCTCGTGAAGAAATAACGGTTTCTGGCAGTTGATGGCTAGCTCTATGTGCTGCGTAAATGCGCGGATTTGTTGATCTGGAGTAGAAAAGTTACGATTAAAGTCTAGTCCTGTTTCACCGACGGCGACCACTTTAGAATGGAGCAGAAGTGCACTCAATGCCGCGATACTGGTTTCGTCAAAATTACATGCATGATGGGGATGAATACCAGCGGTGGCATATAAAGCGCTGTGCTGTCGGCTCAGTGTTAGCGCTGTATTGCTGGATTCGATGTCAGTACCTGTGACAATTATTTTTTCAACGCCTGCCTCTTTTGCATTGCTGATGGTTTGAGCTATTATTTGCTTAAATTTGTCACTGGTGAGATTTGCCCCTATATCAATCATGTCAGCTCTTATTTACGGTTAAGTTGCGCCTGTCTTTAGCGCTAAACATACGGGCTTTTCGCCCCGCTAATAAATCGTAAATGGCCGAATAAGTTAGCACATTTTGTACGTATTTTCGTGTTTCATTAAAGGGGATGGTCTCTATCCAAATATCTAGAGGTAAGTTTCCTCTGGATTTAAGCCAGCGGTCGACCCTGTGTGGCCCCGCATTGTATGCTGCTGTGGAATATGCTTTATTGTCGAATCTCTTCATCATTTCGCTTATATAAGCGGTACCTAAAGAAATATTGGTTCTAGGGTCGTAGAGATCATCTTTATGTGAATACTTAATCTTATATTTCTTGGCTGTCTGTTTGGCCGTCGCTGGCATTAGTTGCATAAAACCTCTGGCTCCAGCGGGTGAGCGCGCATACTGATTGTAAGCGCTTTCCTGTCTGGCTATAGCGACAGGCCAAGTACTGCCAATTCCCTTGGCAGTCCCTAGTTCAGCGAATAACTTGTTTTGAGATCGTGGGAATCTAATCTCAAGTTCGTTCCAAGTTTTTAATTGAGCGGCAATACGAATGCCCTGTATATACCAGCCCCAGTCAGCCACAATATAGGCTATCGCCAGTTTTTGCTGGTCGCTGAGTTGCTTGCTCAATGTTTTCCACTCTTGGTAAGCTTTACCAGTATCGCCGGTTTTTACCAATTCAGCCATGCGTTTGACACTGGGGGTCTGTAATAGCTTAGAGGTTATCTTTTGCGGGATGGTGGTTTTGTTAGCGTTGAGTTGGAGCGGTGTGCCATTAAGATCCGCAGCGATAAAACTATAAAAATCTCGGTCACTGATAATGCTCTGGAATTTAGCGGTGTATTTTTTAGGATTGTTGCGCTGTTTTGCGGTTTCAAGCCAGTAAATCCAGCGGTTTTTTTCCTTTAATTTGGTGGGCATATTGCCAATTAGGTTAACTACCATTGACCAGTCTTGAGAGATTAGCGCAAGTCTTGTTTTCCATTCACTGATCTCATCGTACTTATACTGGGGGTCAATTTTTTGCAAAATGCCAAGTGCAGCGGGATTATAAAAAGTACTTTTGGCGTACTTATTGCCAAAGTAGGTATTTAGATAGGTGCGTTGCTGGCTGCTGAATTTAAATCTGGTCCTGTCTCTAAGCCAGGTTTTTAAGGCGAGGTCGGTTTGTTTTACCCCAAGCTTTCGAATCGCATAGGCGGCGATATCAGCGTTGTGGGGGGTGGTTTTGGTTAAAGTATTCTTTTTTGTTATTAAATTAATGTCTTTTTGGACTTTCCAAAAAAGATTTAGGGCACTAGTTTGTGATTTTTTCGTCACATGTTTCTGCGCAAATTTAGCAATTTTATAGTTTTTTTGATTGATCGCTTTCCAGCTGCGCTCAAAGGCTAAATCAGAGCTGGGGTTGTTGTGTTTCATCCAATAACTAAAGACTGGATTACAGGGGTTAGGTTGCGAGCTTCCCACGTTCCAGAGTGTCGCCACTTCTTTTAATGCAGCCTTGCCTTTACCAGTGTTAATCATAGCTTGAAGACGATAACATTTATAATAAGTGCTAGTGAGGGGTAAGCGTTGGTAGTTAGCAAGAAACAGAGTCCACTGTCTATGGTTAGCCAGTTTTTGTAAATAACTGGCCTGGGCTTTTGTTGCCAGGGGAGTCTCGGCATAGTTCGCTATAAATTGGTGAATCTGCTGTTGCGATATCTTGTTAATGTCACGTTGAATTTGCAATAATTGCAAATAAGGATACAGCGGATAGTTACGAATTGTGGCGGTGAGTTTATCCGCCTGCAAGTATTTTTTGTTGGCAAATGCTTGTTGCGCTTGGGTATAGATAGAGCGCTGTTGATCGGTAGTTAATGGGGCAGCATAGGTTGTACTTGAAAGAATAAAGACCGCGAAGAGAGCGCTGATTAATACCTGAGAGATGAAGCTAGAGTGATGTTTCAAGTTAACGTGCCCTGTCATATGGTTAATTGGTAATACTAAAATCAAACTGTTATCAATACCAAGGAAGCAGCGAACAAGTCCCAGACGCCCCTGGCGTACAGGATTGTTTGTGATTGAGGCAATGGCTACGGGCGGGCTGGTTGCCCGGCGAAAGCCATTAACAAAGAGCACGGACTATCCTGTGCGCCCCGCAGGGTGGATCTCTAAGCGGTCAACTCCTTTGTCAGAACGCTTATAAAGGACTTGCCATTCACTTCGCATTCTTCCGCGGATTTAACCGCTTAGTTATCCACAGGGAACATCAGGGGACTTATTCGCTACTTCCTCATTCCCTGTAGGGAATAGACAGTAGCGAAAAGCCAGTTACTCTGCAACGGCTTTTCTTTATTAGCATTGATTTATTTCTATGCGGTTTTTTCGGATAGACGGAAAGGGCATATAAGGCTATTAAAAGTCTGTAGCCGATTCGAATTTGAAAAAATCAAATAGCGACGCTGGAAATGGCTAAAAATGATCTTTGTATAGAGTCTGGCCGTTATTAACAGCGGTTCTCGCTGTGCCAATCCTCTTGGCATTTTATTCAATAGAGATTATTTAGCCGCCGCCTATATCATCAAGGGTTAATTGCTTGGGCTTTGGCGTCGGCTCGTGGAACGCAAGGTAACGACAAACAGCATGCTTCACGCAGTGATATAGAGCCAAGCGAGGTGACCTGTCTAGAGTTATAATATAGTCAAAATAAGTAGCACATCTTAGGTTGATGCCCCGCCCCAAATATGAGTATTTTGATCAGCGGCAAATAAACTGGATAATTATATGAAAATCACTGATATGTGCTTTGATAGTAGGTTAAAATGCCTGCCGTTGTGTTGGCTAAGATAAGAAAAAATGTCTCAGTTCAGTCCTTCGTCTTAACAGGCAGGGCGTTAATACCGAGAAAAGTGAGCAGTGGAGAAACAGATTGTTTCATTGTATATCACTCGCTAAGTGTCTAGACAGGCATTATTTGTAAGGATGGATTCTTAACTTAGCTACAACCTAAACGACGTCATTTGTTGCATCATACAAAACTTTATTGAGATATTTCATGCCCTTAATTAGATTAGAAAAAGCCAGCATAGCATTTGGTTCAAGGCCCTTGTTGGAAAAAGTTGACTTAATCATAGATACTGCCGAACGGGTAGGTTTGGTAGGGCTCAACGGTGCTGGTAAGTCTACCTTGATGAAGGTGATTACTGGCGAAGTGCTGTTGGATTCTGGTGAGATTTGGATTGATCCTGGCTGTAAAGTATCTGTTCTCGATCAGATATTGCCTGCAGCAGATGATCGTAAAGTTTGGGATGTGGTGGCAAATGGTTTGTCTGAAGCTGTCCTTTTAAGAAAAGAATACGATCTATTGGTAGCCAATACTGATGATGAGAGTATGCGTAAGTTAGAAATTCTACAGCCTAGACTAGAAGCTGTAGATGGCTGGATGTTAGAGCAAAAAGTAGAACGAGTATTAACCAAGTTAAAATTAAATGGCGAGGCATTGATGAACTCGCTATCCGGGGGGTGGCGTCGCCGCGCCGCTCTCGGTGCAGCGCTGGTTACCGAACCCGATCTGTTACTACTAGATGAGCCCACTAACCATTTGGATATCAGTACGATCGAATGGCTTGAGAAACAGTTGTTAGATTTTAAAGGAGGGTTGTTATTTGTCTCCCACGATAGATCAATGGTCAATGCACTCTCTACCAGAATTATAGAATTAGACCGAGGTGCGCTAAGGTCATTTAAAGGCAATTACGAAAGTTATGTCACCCAAAAAGAGGTGCTGCTAGAACAAGAAGCGCGAAACAATGCATTGTTTGATAAACGCTTAGCAGAGGAAGAAGTTTGGATTAGGCAGGGGATAAAAGCTCGTAGAACCCGTAATGAGGGACGCGTTCGGGCTCTGCAAAAATTACGTACAGAGCGTTCAGATCGATTAGAGCGCCAGGGTAAAGCTAATTTCAATTTTGAAGAGGCGGCGCGTTCTGGAAAGTTGGTGGCTTCCCTGGAAAACGTATCGCTGAGTTACGGTGGTAATGATGTCATCAAAAACGTGGATTTAGCGGTTCAACGTGGAGATCGAATTGGTTTGATCGGGCCCAATGGGGCCGGCAAAAGTACCTTGTTGAAATTGATTTTAGGTGAGATTAAACCCGATACAGGTAAGATTGTCTTTGGCACCAAGATTCAAGTTGCCTATTTCGATCAATTGCGCGGCCAATTAGAACCGGAAAAGTCTGTCATTGATAACATTGCAGGCGGTCGGGAGATGATTGAGATTAATGGAAAAAATCGACATATCATCAGCTATTTAAATGATTTTTTGTTCGCACCCGAACGTGCTAGAACCCCCGTCAAAGCACTGTCAGGTGGAGAGTGTAATCGCGTTCTTCTGGCGAAGCTGTTCAGTTTGCCTGCCAATGTATTAGTGTTAGATGAGCCTACCAATGATTTAGATGTGGAGACGTTGGAGCTGTTAGAAGAAATTCTTTTAGAATTTAATGGGACGGTATTATTGGTTAGCCACGACCGGGCGTTCTTGGATAATGTAGTCACCAGTTCATTGGTATTTGAAGGGGATGGGCGTATCTCTCCCTATGTTGGCGGTTACAAAGAGTGGCTTAGACAGCGGCCTAAACCGGTTACTTCTAAGCCCGGTGCTAAAAATACCACAGCGGAACTTGTTCCGGTAAAAAGTGCGACCCCGGTAAAGAAAAAATTGAGTTATAAGTTACAAAGTGAGCTGGAGAAACTACCGGCTCAGATGGAAAAAGCGGAAGTGGACTTAGAAACATTACAGGGAATAGCAGCCGCTACGGATTTTTATCAGAGAGATCATCAGTTTGTAACCGATACATTGCAGCAGTTGGAACAAGCTCAGCAGCTGGTAGAAAAGCTGATGGAACGCTGGGTTGAATTAGAGGGTTAAAAATACCGGGCCGCTATCCAGCTTGTACAGTTGGAAGCGGCCAGTTTCCTGAATTAACTAATTTGAATATACTCTGACGGCGAGTACGTCGCAGGGAGCTCCATGTAATACTCCATTAGCTGTTGAGCCCAAAAGTAGTGCAAGTCCATGTCTTCCGTGACTGCCAACGATGATTAAATCGCAAGATTTTTCTTGGGCTACTCGGTGGATTTCCGACTCAGTATGTCCCGTGATGACCAATTGGTCGGCCACAGGATAATTTAGCTTTTGACAAAACTGGGCCAAGTTTTTAATCGCATGTTCAGAGAGTTGATCCTGAGTAGTCGATAAGTCCATAGGGACATCGCCGCCATAGGCAAAACTTAGGGGTTCAATGACATGAATTACACTCAATTGAGCGTTGTTGTTGGTCGCTATGTTACAAGCTTTATCAATAAGTTGGTCTGATTCGTTAGAGAGGTCTACTGCTAATAATATTCTAGGATACACTATCATAAAAAATTACCTTGCTATCTGTGAGATTAGTTAAATTTTAGCATAGCTGGCCAAATAATCTAACCATAAGTTTTAAATTGAGTTTTAACTATGAATTTTTTAATAATATCTTTAGTCCTTCTCTCGTTAATAGGCTCAGTGATGTGGGTAATGCCGACCAAAAGAGATAAGTTTTTAGCTAAATTGAGAATGGAGGCCAAGCGGCTGGGTTTTCAAATACAATTGATTAAATTAACTTACCCCAGAGAGAAAGGGCATGTTGAACCCCGTAAAATATCAACAATTGCCTATCGCCTGTTGCGCGGTAAAATAACTCAGGATGAGCATCACCACTGGAAAAGCTGGCGGGTTGTTAGGTGCGAAACCAATGCCAGTGAAGGATTAAACCAAGGCTGGGGCTGGGCAGTGGGTGAGCGAACTTTATCAGAGAGTGAACTAAGCTGTTTAAATTCGCTGCTGGACGATTTTTCTGAGGACGTGCTTGGGGTTGAATCAACCCCGATCCAAACTTCGGTTTTTTGGTCGGAGCGCAATGAATCTGATATGGCATTGATAAAACAGCAGTTAGAAGGTTTGATTAGTAAAAAATTATAGGTCTATAACAAAGTTAAAGCTTTGCTTGCTGCTCTCCTGGCGAGGAAGTCCATTGGCTAGCAGCCTGCAAAAAATAGCATAAACAACTGAGCAGCATTAACAGCCTCTTTGTACCGCGCTCTCAGAATAACCATGGTACTCAGTCATCGGGGGTAAAAGCCCCCCAGAGGTTCATTTAATGCTAACGACCGGGCCCTTCACTCTGGCTGCTCTGGTTTGATACGATGGACGAAGCTTAGCTGGGAAAACTTACCATACAGGTCAATAATATTTTCCTGATTTAAAGAGGGATGAATGCAAAATATAAACAAGTTTAAAACGGGACTATACCGTCACTATAAAGGTGGTGAGTATCAAGTAATTGATTTGGTAAAACATTCAGAAACAGAAGAGTGGATGGTCCTGTACCGGCCCTGTTATGGGGAAGCTTTGCTGTGGGTGCGGCCTGTTGCAATGTTTTATGAAAAAGTAGTGGATGAACAAGGTAAGTCCAGAGACAGGTTTAGCCGAATCGGTGCTTTAGACCCAGACAGTTAATCGATCGTGGCTATTAATAAAAATTATCCATGTCATCTTCTTCATTTAAAGCCGTAAATGTCGTCTTCTTTGGCTCAATTGCGTTAATCTTTTGCTGAATGTCATCGAGCCGTTCCTGTTTTAAAGACTGGGCTATTTGCGCTCTAACGATAATTGCCTTGGCGTGCTTTAAATGTGATAGGGCGGTGAGGTTGTCGTTGTTTTCTAATACCCTGTCTGCCTGGGTACGGTGTGCATCGACCACATTCCTAATATTCAGCCAGTAGAGTTCAGTTAAATAGCTTTTACCGAGTTTAGTGCTGATGCTGCGGTTCTTGACCATCTGCTTTACTAATCGCTCTGTATATGTGATGTAAATTTGGATGCGCTTTAATTCACGGTCGTTGTTTAGGTGAGTAGTGGATGCAAAAGTACTGTCAGTGACTTCTTTCTTTTGATTAATTTGCGTCATAATCTCAGAATCTGGTGCCAGCGTACTGATTTCTTCAATTTGCAAGGTGACGTGTTGGTTTAGTTTCTCGATTATCTCGGGTTTACAGCCCGCTTCCTTCAAGGATTTCATCGCCTCCAAAGTACGGCTGGCCTGCTCGTTGAGCCAGCTCAATCGCTCTTGCCTATCGCTGGTATCTTGCTCTCGATTGGTAATAAAATAGTTTAAAGAAATGGCTAAAACACCAATACAGACGATAGCAATAATATATACAATATTTTCTATTAACATAATGTCCAAATTTAATAGATTGAGGGCAGCAGCAATACACGTTGGATTGCAGCAGGGGGTAATAATAATTAATTATAATAGAAGTTATCTGAATAAGGGAAGTATTCCCCCAAAAAACGTCGAGCAATTTTCAGGTTGCCGATAAATGTCGGCATAAACAGGCTAAAACAGCTAAAATTGCCATTTTACTACTATTATCGCAATATTTTTAGAGACTAGCTTGACCCAGACGCTATTAGCACTTATATATGCACCAAAGTTATTAGCTCATCTAATCAGGAAAATTAATTCAATGGGAAAGTCGCTCGTCATCGTGGAGTCCCCTGCCAAAGCCAAGACAATCAATAAATATCTTGGAAGCGGTTATATTGTCAAATCAAGTGTGGGTCATATAAGAGACCTTCCTACGAGTGGTAGTGCCTCAAAATCAGACCCTAAAGCGCGCGCCAAACAAGCGGCCTTGACCAGAAAAATGTCGCCAGAAGTCAAAGCGGTATATAAGGCCAAAAAGGCCAAATCGCAACTTGTGGCTAGGATGGGAATTGATCCTGAAAATGACTGGCAGGCACAATATCAGATTCTTCCTGGAAAAGAGAAGGTCGTAGACGAGCTTAAAAGATTAGCTAAAGATGCTGACACTATTTATCTAGCGACCGATTTGGACAGAGAGGGAGAGGCCATAGCTTGGCACTTGCGTGAGACTATCGGTGGCGATGAGAGTAGATTTAGCCGGGTGGTGTTTAATGAAATCACTAAAAAAGCCATTCAAGATGCGTTTAAAAAACCTACTACCTTAGATATTAACCATGTCAATGCCCAGCAGGCGAGGCGTTTCTTAGACAGAGTCGTCGGTTATATGCTATCGCCGCTATTATGGGAGAAAGTTGCCAGGGGGTTGTCGGCGGGTAGGGTTCAGTCAGTTGCGGTTAAGCTGGTTGTCGATAGGGAAAAAGAGATTCGCGCGTTTATACCCGAAGAATACTGGGAAATGGATGCAAAAACAGCCGTAAAAGATGGCACTGAACTCAGTTTACAGGTATCTAAATATCAAGGTGCGAACTATCGCCCCAATAATGAGGTTGATGCATTAAAGCATCAGCAAGTATTAAAGTCGGCAAGTTTTGAAGTCATTAAAAGAGAGGATCGAAATACTAGCAGTAAGGCCTCCGCCCCCTTTATAACCTCAACCTTGCAACAATCTGCCAGCACCCGCTTAGGTTATGGGGTTAAGAAAACGATGATGATGGCGCAGCGCCTATACGAGGCTGGCTATATCACCTATATGCGTACCGACTCTACCAATTTGAGTGCAGATGCCGTTGCCGCTTGTCGTGAGTATATTGCAGAGAGTTATGGCAATAAATACTTACCAGAAGAGCCGAAAAATTATTCAAGTAAGAAGGGAGCACAAGAGGCCCACGAGGCCATTCGTCCTTCAGATGTAAAAATAGAAGCGACCAAATTGGTCGGCATGGAACGTGATGCTGAACGCTTATATGAACTAATACGGCGTCGTTTTCTCGCCTGTCAAATGATGCCAGCACTTTACACCAGTTCAAGAATTACGGTGCGTGCCGACGAGTTTGAATTGAATACTAAAGGGCGCATCTTACGCTTTGATGGTTATACCAGGGTGATGAGTGGTAAGGATGAAGATATTATATTACCGGATGTAAAGTCTGGTGAGATTCTAACCTTAATAACACTAGAACCTAAACAGCATTTTACCAAGCCAACGGCTAGATTTACCGAGGCCAGTTTGGTCAAAGAATTAGAAAAAAAGGGCATAGGACGTCCATCTACCTACGCATCAATCATTTCTACTATTCAAGATCGTGGTTATGTAGAGGTGCAGAACAAACGTTTTTATGCTTGTAAAATGGGTGATATTGTCATTGAACGGCTCACTGAAAACTTTGCTGATTTAATGGATTATAGCTTCACCGCCCGAATGGAAAGTGCGCTTGATGATGTCGCTCAAGGAACAAAAGAGTGGAAAGTATTGCTCGATGATTTTTATGGTGAATTTACAGAAAAGCTCAAAATTGCCTCCGGTGAAAATGGCATGCGCCCCAACGAGCCAACGTTAACCGATATCGAGTGTGTTGACTGTTCTAGACCAATGACCATAAGAACTGGCACCACAGGGGTGTTTTTAGGTTGTTCGGGTTATGCTTTGCCGCCGAAAGAGCGTTGCAAAGAGACCCTCAATTTAATCCCTGGCGATGAAGTAGTCAGTGTTGATGGTGATGATGAAGAAGAGTCTAGAATTCTACTTAACAAGCATCGCTGTGAAATATGTGACAGTGCAATGGATAGTTATTTAATCGATAGCGCTCGCAAATTACACGTCTGTGGCAATAACCCGGATTGTGTTGGTTTTGAAGTAGAGCTGGGTGAATATCGGATTAAGGGCTATGAGGGCCCATCATTAGAATGTGATAAATGCGGCAGCGAAATGCAGCTTAAAACCGGTCGGTTTGGCAAGTTCTTCGGCTGTACCAACGAAACTTGTAAAAATACTCGTAAGTTGCTGAGAAATGGAGAGGCCGCGCCACCAAAAATGGACCCTGTGCCGATGCCTGAACTCAGCTGTGAGAAAGTGGAAGATACTTATATCTTACGCGACGGTGCTGCGGGCTTATTTCTCGCCGCCAGTAAATTCCCAAGAAATCGAGAGACTCGTGCACCTAAAGTAAAAGAAATATTGCCGCATCAAGAGGCGATAGATATAAAGTATAGCTTCTTATTTAGTGCGCCAATTGAAGATAATTTAGGCAATGATACTGTGATACGTTATTCACGTAAAACCAAAGAGCAGTACGTGATGACCGAAATTGATGGTAAAGCCAGTGGTTGGAAGGCCTATTATAATGGCGCTAGATGGGATATAGAAATACCTAAGCCTAAAGTTAAAAAAGTGGCTGCAAAAAAGAAAAAAGTCAAAGCTAAGACTAAGACTAAGGCAGACGATTCAGAGGGGTGAAGCCTCAGCTAGCTACACTCGAAACGATCTAACGCTTAAATAGCGGAGGCCTACTGTACCCAAAAAGAGGGGTATACTAACCCCGCTATTTGGTGCTTTCCCTGTCTTAGATAGACTATGCAGAGTTCTCAAGCTACCAGTCTCTCCCAAAGAGAAGTACAGACCTTGAATCCAGAAAAAATAGCGACCACAAACCAGCAATTACAGTCCGTTAAAATCCATCTGCAGCGATTGCTACAAGTGTCAGCTGAGCAGTCGGCAGATAATCGTATCGCTTTAATTAAAGCTTACAGTCAGGCACTCAGTTTTCATTTTGTATTGGCAAAACGTGCCTTTATGCAAGAAATGGCGGCTGATTATAGAATAGATATTTCCCCTGAGGATAGTTTTTGCCAACTAAATTTAAAACTTCAACGAGTTGAAATAGTTTGTCAGCAATGTGTGGTATTGGCCCAGCTTGAAGAGGACCCCAACAGTTGGTTAGAATGGCTGGCAGGGGAGTATAATAAATTCTTAGCGCTTGCCTCTCCAGTTACACTGAAAAACAACCTGGGAAATGAGAACTTGATCGGCCTAAAAGATCTCCCCATCATTCAAGTTGAACAACAGTATGAATATAGTTATAGGCAATTGCTTGAACTGGTTGAACAATATAGATTACTTATGCAAGAATGGTAAATTGATAATAGATTTAAGTGTCGCTATCACTAGGTAAGGAGGCTTAGTGGCAATTTTGTACAGACAAATTTTAATATTCCCTCCATTTTAAATCGCTAAATGGTAATCAGTTTGAAAATGTTTGGGGTGCCAACAAGATGATATTTATGAAAGATTCTAAAGTAACGGCTCTAGAGATTGTGCAATTACCAACAGACGAATTTGTAGTTCGTAAAGCGGGTGAGAAAACTGCGTTATTAACGATTAACATCAGCGCAGAATTTAAGGAAAAGCTAGAGGGGCTGCAGATCGATTTAGCTAGCAAAATGCTGATAGCGGGCATCGAATATTTATCGGAGTCGAGTCAAATAGAAGCCGCAAATATAGAGGCTAAAAGACATACTCTACATTAACTGTTTCGCCAGTGGTTAATGATTCAACTTGATTCTTTTTCGAATCAAAATTCCGTGGCTGGCGCCTATTCTGGCTGAGTGTTCTAAGTTTGACATCTCGTGTTCTGACAAATCGCCAGCCCAGCTTATTACTGCATGACAAGTACCTGCGCTCAGCGCTTTTTTCGCCAGCATTAATGCTGAGTTGTGTTCATCAGGATAAAGTAACATCACTTTATCAAGTGCTATACCTGCAGATTGTAACAGTGATCTAGGTAGGTTTTTAGGGGGCGAGACCCAGGCAAACCATCGGTCGTCTTTGCTTAAAGTAGCCAGTAAAGGCAGCAGCATAGTCAAGCTTGATGCCTCTTCGTCGCAGGTGATTATCTCGGTTATCTTACCGAGTAAATTATTACTTTTAGTCAGGCTTGCTTGTTGATTGTACGTCAGGCGACGACTGCTAGAGCGGTTGTCTAATTTTTTGGCGATGCCGTCAGCGCTAGAAAAATGTTTGTTTAGCCCATTCGGCAGGTTGGTTGTTTCCATGCCCGCAATGTTTCTACTGTTTTTGTTGATACTTATAATCATGGCTCGCCACCCTGGCGTATAACACCTACTCCCAAACCTTCAATGGTTAATTCCTGCTGAGTTAAATCAATCACAATGGGGGAGAAATCTTCATTTTCGGCGATTAAATATACCTTGTCACCCTCTCTTTTATAGCGCTTAACTGTTACTTCATCGTCGATACGAGCGACCACAATCTGCCCATTTCGAGCTTCTCGGCATTGATGTACTGCAAGCAAATCACCATCCATAATGCCAATGTCCTTCATGCTATAACCTTGTACTCTCAGTAGGTAGTCAGCACTAGGTTTGAAAAAATTTGATGATATGGTGCAGTGTTCTTCAATGTGTTCTTGGGCTAAAATTGGCGAGCCGGCAGCTACTTGGCCGATGATAGGCAAGCCGAGTTCTCTCTGTTCGAAATTTGGAATTCGAATGCCTCTTGAAGTGCCGGGGATTATTTCTATTGCGCCTTTTTTGGCCAGCGCCTTGAGGTGTTCTTCCGCTGCATTGGTCGATTTAAAACCTAGTTTCTTGGCGATGTCGGCACGTGTTGGTGGATAGCCGGTTTCCACTATATGCTCTTTAATACAATTGAATACGTCGGTTTGTCGGTTGGTTAGTTTTGGAGTATTCAGCATGATAATTTCCTTTATCTGTTTTTTTATACAGTACTTGGATTATATACAGTATAATTTGACTGTAAAGCTTTTTTTCTGTCTATATATCCAGTGTTTTGCTATGCTGGCTTTAATTTCGAACGCTCGACAAAAACAATTAAAGCAGCCTGAACATTGTGCTTAACAACGCATGCTCTAGCTTGTCGGTTGGTATTAAGGACTTTTCTCTCTCAATCCGCCTAGCTCGGCGCTGAATCTGAAAAAACCCATAAATACAATCGTCTATGCTATCTTTTCGGCTGTGTATGCAATATTCGGGTCAGTGATTTTTAACTTTGTGCCACTCATATTTGGACTGTTTCTCTTGTTAACCAACACCTTAAAAAAAATTATCCAATCCAGCTATCGCCAGTTCTTAGACCAACGTAAGTTAACAGCGCGTTCGGGTCAAAAACAAATGATCGCACATGTAGCTAGAGTGCTAGGCAACATCGAGACAGACCATAATAATGAGCGAAAAAGTGATCATTACCTCTGTGTTATCGAGGCGGGGACCGGTACCGGTAAAACCATGGCTTATTTGCTCAGTGCAATTCCAATCGCCAAGCAACATGGCTGTAAATTAGTGTTGTCTACCGCCACGGTGGCCCTGCAAGAGCAATTGATCAATAAAGACCTTCCCGAGTTGAATAAGATAACCAACTGGTCTTGTCACTATGTTCTCGCGAAGGGACGGGGGCGTTATTTCTGTTTGCTACAGGCGCATAAATTTCTAAATAGCCAAGATGATATGGGCCAAATGGCTTTGTATGAGGATGAATTGGCGTTTAAGATGGATGAACATACCATCGCCTTTTATCGCACTTTACTCAAGGACTTCAGCGATGGTTCTTGGAACGGTGATCGGGATTCGCTGAGTAATGAAATCGCGGAGGACATTTGGCGTCCCTTGACCAGTGATCATACCAAGTGTACCAACAGACATTGTGAGCATTTCAACAACTGCCCTTTTTATCAAGCTCGAGATGCATTGGATAAAGCAGACATCATCGTAGCTAACCATGATTTGGTATTGGCAGATTTATCCTTAGGCGGTGGTGCAATATTGCCCGAGCCTTCTAATACCATTTATATATTTGATGAAGCTCATCACCTAGGTCAAAAAACCACCAATCATTTTGCCTATAATTTACGGCTTAAAGCTTCTTTAAAATGGTTGAAAAGCTGTGCTAGACAACTCGATCAATTGATTGATGAAACTGATAAACATCCAAGTATTGTCCAATATGTTGACGCGATGGAACTTCCCAGGCGTGATCTTGAACAGGCGCTAGAGCATTGGCTACAGCAAGTTCGATCACTATTTACTGAGCAGCAGCCCGCTCGGGACAGAATGCGCTTTCCCAATGGTCTGTTACCTGAGAGTTTAATGGTACAAGCTGCCGGTCTCGCCAGTGCTGCTGAAAAATGGTCGATGAAAGCTGAGCAAATTGTCGATGTGCTCAAAGAAGCCCTAGATGGATCTGTGGTTGAATTGGATAAATCTATAGCAGAGCGTTGGTATCCGGTTATCGGGGTTATTTGGTCGAGGGGGCAGGCTATGTATTGGCTGGCCAGAAGTTATGCATCTCCCGATGATCCTAATAGCACACCTACGGCCAGATGGGTGAATGCGTTAGATACCATGGATGGGACAGATTTTGAATGCCGCAGCTGTCCAGTGTCCGCTGCAGATACATTAAAAGAGCATCTATGGGATAATTGTTTCGGCGCTGTGTTAACATCAGCAACCATGACTGCTTTAGGCCGTTTTGATCGTACTGTGGCTGATTTAGGTTTACCCAGTGACACTTTATGTGCACAATTGCCCAGCCCATTTGACTATGCGAATGCCGCTAGTTTGATTATACCGACGATGCAGAGCGATCCAAGCAAGCCTGAAGAGCATACACTAGAGGTAATTGAATATCTCAACAGCCATTTGAGTGATGCCAGTGCCGCGCTAGTCCTTTTTAGTTCCTGGCGTCAAATGGGAACTGTTTTGGAATCGATGTCTAGTGACGTCAGGGCCATCATTATGGCTCAGGGAGAGTTAAGTAAAAATGAAATACTGCGCCGTCACCGTCAAAAAATTGATGATGGTGATAACAGTGTCATTTTTGGCTTGGCATCATTCTCAGAAGGTGTCGATTTGCCAGGTGACTACTTAAAGCAAGTAATTATCACCAAGTTACCTTTCGGGGTACCCGATGATCCAGTGGATGCGACTATGTCTGAGTGGATAGAGAACTCAGGTGGCAATGCTTTTATGCAGTGGACAGTACCAGCTACTTCGATGCGTTTAACTCAAGCTGTTGGGCGCTTGTTGCGTTCAGAGACAGATACCGGTCAGGTAATATTATTAGATAGACGAGTGGTTACCCGGCGTTATGGACGCCAGTTATTAGATGCACTTCCGCCATTTCGTCGCCAAATAGAACATTGAACACGCCGTATGCGGGTTCCTTTAATGAGAAATAAGTAATTGTGAATAATACTACAAGCAGCAATCAAGTATGGACCCCCGCCGATTTTAAGGCAGAAAAAGTAGAGGGAAAACAACGTTTCCACGATTTCTCGTTACCGGATGAATTAATGCACGGTATCGCTGATTTAGGCTTTCAATACTGCACGCCGATTCAAGCGGCGACCATTGAGCACGCTTTACAAGGTAGAGATATTATAGGTAAGGCACAGACTGGCACCGGTAAAACAGCCGCGTTTTTGGTGGGTATTATTGCCGATATATTGGATTTTCCCTTCACTCACAAGCGTAAACTCTCCGAGCCGAGGGCGCTGATTGTCGCCCCGACCCGCGAGCTTGCACTACAGATCGCAGATGATGCTGAGTTACTGTGTAAATATACCAATGTCCATGTGGTGGCATTAGTTGGCGGTGTTGATTATGGCAAACAGCGCCGAGAGTTAGCGGCACAGGCCGTGGATATTATTGTGGCGACCCCAGGGCGTTTGATCGATTATGTCCGATCTGGAGAAGTAGATCTAGGTAACGTTGAAATGTTGGTTCTCGATGAAGCTGATCGGATGTTGAGCATGGGCTTTATTCCAGATGTTCGTACTATCATTCGCAGTACCCCCCGCAAGGGTGAAGAGCGTCAAACATTACTTTACAGTGCTACCTTTACCGACGAAGTGATGACACTAGCCGGGCAGTGGACAGATGATCCAGTGGTAGTAGAAATTGAGTCCGATACTAAAACCACGGATACCGTCAATCAGAAGGTTTTCTTGGTAGAAAAGAAAGATAAATATAAACTGTTGCGTAACTATATCCTCCAAAACGATATTAAACGCGTGATTGTTTTTTGTAATAGACGGCATCAGACCCGTGAGCTTGCTGAAAAATTGAGGAAGGATGGGGTGCGTGCCTCGTTGATGTCTGGAGAGATCCCACAACACAAACGAGTAAAGACCTTAGATGACTTTAAACGGGGTAGAATTCAAGTGATGGTCGCCACTGATGTCGCAGGTCGTGGTATTCATGTTGATGATGTGGGTCTAGTGGTAAATTACCACCTGCCGGAAGATGCTGATGATTATGTGCATCGTATTGGTCGGACAGGGCGTGCTGGTAGCACCGGTGTCTCTATTTGTTTTGCCTGTGAAGATGACTCTTTTATGATTCCTGAAATAGAAGAGCAAATTGGTGTCAAGCTCGATTGTATCCATCCAAGCGATGAATTATTGGCTGATATTAAATAATTCTTCAGTATAACCAACCGAAAGTGCGTAACCAAAGCACGCGCTAATTGGCTGTTAAAAACCTGCTTAATTGCCAATCAGCGGGGCCAGCGACTCCCGATTAATCCTTGGTCTGGCCCTCGCCTGTGACGTTATGCGGATCACTGATTTTTAACCGGCGTCATTGTTGCTTTGTCTGTAAGGAAAACCACGTAGTATGAGTCATCAAGGCTATAAAATAGCAGTGTTGGGCGGTGGCAGTTTTGGTACTGTGATTGCCAATATATGTGCCGAGAAGGGCTGTGATGTCAGGCAGTGGATGCGCAGCGAAAGTGCTGCACAGAGCATTAATCAAACGCACTTCAATAGCCGGTATTTACCCGAATACTCCCTGGCACCTACACTGGTTGCCTATACGGATTTAGCGGCAGCCCTTAAAGACATTGAGCTCTTAGTTATCTCTATCCCCAGTGCCAGTTTTCGTGATGTGTTAAAGCAAGCTGCTCCATTTTTGCCTGCTAAACTCAAGGTTATTAGCACCACTAAAGGTGTTGAAGCTGATAGCTTTTACATGATGAGCCAGATCGTTGAACAAGAGCTGGAAATGGCAAAAGTCGGAGTGTTAAGTGGTCCAAATTTTGCTAAAGAGCTGGCACAGCGTCAATTGACCGCGACAGTGGTGGCGAGCAAAGATGTGCAGTTACGTACGTTAATGCAAGACCTGTTACATCGTGATTATTTTCGTATTTACGCCAGTGATGACATCTATGGTGTGGAGCTCGGCGGGGTATTAAAGAACATTTATGCCATTGCCTCAGGCTTAAGTGCCGCAATGGGTATGGGTGAAAACACCCGCAGTATGTTACTCACCCGTGCACTGGCTGAAATGAGTCGCTTTGCCGTGAGCATGGGTGCCAACCCTATGACTTTCCTGGGGCTAGCGGGCGTTGGTGATTTAGTGGCAACTTGCATGTCCCCTTTGAGCCGCAACTATCGGGTCGGACACGCTCTGGGCCTAGGCAGTACCTTAGAGGAGGCGATTGCCACACTGGGGCAGGTTGCTGAAGGGGTGAATACCGTGAAGTTGGTACATGATAAAAGTATCGAGCTCAATATTTATATGCCGTTGTTAAATGGTATTTATCAAGTTGTCTATGAAGGTGCGGCCCCCAATGAAGTCGCTAAGAGCATGATGTTGAGCGAGCAGGGATCAGATGTGGAATTCGTCCTTCCCCACTAGCTTTTCCCTGGAGTTAGCCCCTGGTATAAGGAGATACCGATGTTTTTAATAATGCGTCATGGTGAGGCTAGTTGGAGCGCACCGACAGATTTTGATCGGCCCTTAACCCGTGAGGGTCGTGAACAGTTAGTCGCGATGGTCAAACAAAGGCAGCGACAATTACGGGGTATCTCTAAGATAGTCTGCTCTCCCTACTTGCGTACCCGTCAAACAGCGGCCATTATCGCCGCGTCCTTAAACAATGTTGATATTTTGTATGATAACCAGTTAACCCCTGAAAACACCATCGCAGAGGCAATTGTCGCGCTGGAAAAACATTGGTGTGATCAGTTGCTGGTGGTGACGCATCAACCGCTGATCGGTAACCTCATCAGCTTTTTTGAATCTGGTGATTTATCTCGGCCTGAGCCGGTCTTGCCTGGCTCAATTTATAGCTACACTATGGGGTGGCCGGGGCCTGACTGCGGTCTACGCGAGTCTGTATTTTTTGTCTAAATTCGGCGATGGGCCTGTCTGATTCTATATCTTGTAATCTGTCAATAATGCCCGGTGTCACAGGATACATTTTAGCGGCTCTGCGTATCGTGCTCAAGGCGTTAACTCTATCCCCCATATAGAAGTAGGCAAGGGCTAAATCCGCCATAGTGCTAGTGACGGGATGTTTGATGATATATTGTTCTGCCCAGATGATGAACTCAGGTGTTCTAGTTTTAGTGCCCAAGGCGATATCGATGTAAAGCAGACGAGTTAAGGTTAGATTGACACTCAAATCTTGAAAGTACAAGTTTTGGCTGGCGCTCTGTAAAGTTGAAAAGCCTAACTGGGGACTGCGAACAAAGTCGACAATACCTTTTAGTGATATCGTCACGTGCAAGAAAAAGCCAATCAAGATAGCGCTAATCGCGGTGCTGCTTATAATAATAAATTTACTGGTAAAAGCTGAAATTATCACTTTATAGCGGGTGTTTCGGTGTTGATGGATTAAAAATAATAAGGTTAACCATAAAAACCACAGCGCCGATGAAAGATAAAATGGCAGCTCTACCTGAGTGTGAAAACTAATCGGGAACAGCAGTGCGCAATAGCTTAATGCCCGCCGCCAACCTAATTTAAACAGGGCCAGAATGGTGGCTGCCAAAGCGATAAATATGCCACTTAACGCGGTTACCCCCCCCTCAATCATCCAGAAAAGTAATTCATTGTGCGGATGAGAAAACCGGTGTATTCCCAGTTTGTCGCTCTGTGGGTAGTCAATTTTAGCCTCTTGGAAAACTTGCTCAAAACTGCCTAAACCGTGACCAAACAGCGGTGCCTGTTTGAACGTCTGCCAGGATAAGTCATAAATATAAGTGCGCGCATGTTGTCGTTGAACATCTAGCTTGGTCTCGTATTTGGCGAACCCTTTAGATAGATAGCCTCCACTGGCGATGCCCAGCACAAAAGCGCAGAGCAAAAGCGCACTGAGGCCACAATTTCTGTTAAATGCCGGGTACCTTGCAATCAACAGGATAGGCAGTGAAACGCTAATGGCCACCAAGGTGGTTCTGGAGCTGATTGCCAGTAACATAGTTGTGGTGGCCAGGATGGTTATTACTAGCAATAATTTGTAGCACCACTGTCTGGTTTTTATCGAAGGGCTACTGGCCAAGTACAGGGCGATAAAGAAAGCGCTGGTTAAATAACTGGCATGTACATTGACTTGTTGAAAGATACTAATGGGGTAGTTGCCAGCTGTGCGTGGAATGTAGCTGCCAAGATTCAAATTCAAAATTTGACTCAGCGCAATTAAACTGTGTAGGGTGGCCGCTGCGCAGACCCCGTATAGGATGTTTTCAAGCAGCCTTCTTTTTAATTTAAATTGAAACAGGGCGATAAAAAATAAATAGCCGCCTATGACGTAGCCGATGCGAAATAGCCATTGGGTGGGTTTTACGCTTTCATTGATAAATCCACTGATCAGAAAACCTAAAGGTAATGCCGCCATACCCAGCCAGTAGCTGGGCAAAATAATATCTTTTTTGAGTATTATTTGAAATACTGCGCTACAGATTAACAAGATAGCGGCTATCCACACCCAATTGTTGTAGGGGATAGCGAGTCCCTCGCCACCTGGACTCTGTTGTGAGTAAAAAGGGGCGAGTATAAAAACGCCACAAAGCAAAAAACTGAACAAAAATGATTGGCGTTGAAGGGCTTTATCCATGACGTTAACAGGTCCTTAGTATCTTAATCCAATTGTAGAATAAATGGGTAGTAGATTGAATATAAAACGTGAGTTTAGTATAAATTTCAATAATTTGACAATGGCTGGTAGGGTTTATGGTGAGGGGCATAAAACTCCGCTGTTAGGCTTGCATGGCTGGTTAGACAATGCGGCGAGCTTTGAAATAATTGCCCGACAATTGCCGGAGGTTAAATTGATCGCGCTGGATTTTATAGGCCACGGTAAGTCATCGCATCGTTGCGCACATCACCCCTATTATATTTGGGACAATGTCACCGATCTGTACTGTGCTCTGCAAGCGCTCGATATTGAAAAGATTGACATTTTAGGTCACTCGATGGGTGCGAGTGTTGCGATGCTGTTTGCCGCTTGTTTTCCCGAAAAAGTAGGCCGATTGTGGTTGATAGAAGGGTTGGCACCCCTGCATTATCGCGCCGACCAGCTCCCCAACATCATGGCGGGGGCAATCCGTAAAAGAGTAGCGGTTGCCGGCCGGCGCAGCCGGATCAATCCCGATATCAATCGCTTAATTGATGCGCGAGCCAGTGGTCATTTCCCGGTCTCTAGGGAGGCTGCTAAGATGCTGGTAAATCGCGGCACTGTTTTCGGTGAGGGTGGTTATCGCTGGAGTAGTGATCCGGCTTTATTATTGCCATCGATAAATCGAATGGGCATCGCACAGATCGAGGCTTTTCTACAGTCGCTCGATATGCCAGTGACATTATATTTAGGGGATAAGGGGTTGTTAGACGCCCAATGGCAGCAGTACTTCAAGCATATAAAGCAGCTACAGCAATATACATTTACCGGCAATCATCATCTGCATATGCAAGAGCATGGCGCGAGCTTAATCGCCAAGTCCATCGCTACTCACTATGGGCATCCTGTGTCGCTTTGATGTATGTGAGTGAATGTTTTTATCGCAAAGTTGAATCTATCTTAATTGGGGTGGCGTATACCTTAAGGCAAGACTTATGATGCGTTATCCAAACGATTCACTACCAATATAAGGAAAATATTATGTCGAACAAAAACTTAGTTGCGGCTACTGCCATTACTGGAATTTTAGCCCTCGGTGCCACTATGATCTCTGCACCTGCCATGGCGGGTAGTAAAGAGAAGTGTTATGGCGTAGCGGCAGCGGGACAAAATGACTGCGCGACTGCCAACAGTTCTTGTGCAGGTACTTCTAAGACCGATAATCAGGGTGATGCGTTTCTGGCTCTGCCTAAAGGTTTGTGCGGTAAGTTGGCCGGTGGCAGCTTGGTGTCAGCATAACTTTAGGCTCTTATCACTTGGGGTTCAGCAGTGACTGAACCCTGAGTCTTAGCTTTTTTAGCAGGGATAATATGACAGTTTTGACACCGCCTTGCAGCCTTGCTATCGCTGAAAATGCTATTGGGGTAGGGCTTAGGTCTCCTCATTATCAGCAAATATTAGCGCAGTTACCAGATATTGCTTGGCTGGAGATTCACAGTGAGAATTTTTTTAATGCAGGCAGTGCACAGCGTGATTTGCTGGATCGCTTAGCCGTACATTATCCTTTGAGTTTTCATGGCATTGGCCTCTCATTAGGCTCGACGGACCCACTAAACAAACAGCACCTTAGACAGCTTAAATCACTCATTGATAACTACCAGCCGGCCTTGGTTTCGGAGCATTTGAGCTGGAGTTCATTCTCTGGCAGATACTTTAACGATTTATTACCAGTACCTTTAACCAGTGAGAGCTTGAATGTTTTCTGTGATAGGCTCAATCAAGTTCAAGATTTTCTAGGACGAGCCGTGTTGGTTGAAAATCCTACGGTGTATCTAAACTTTACCCAGAGCCATATCGATGAGTGGGCGTTTTTGAACGAAATTCAGCGGCGTTGCCAATCGGGCTTGCTGCTCGATTTAAATAACATTTATGTCAACAGCATAAACTTAGGTATCGATGCCGAGCATTACCTACAGAATATTAATGTTGATGCCGTACGTGAAATTCACTTGGCAGGTTTTACCCGCAAAGTGCTAGAAGACGGTGAAATCTTAATTGATACCCATGGCAGCCCGGTCTCTGAACCTGTCTGGGAGCTGTTTCGAAACTTTAGGAGTCGCTGTCAAGCGCCCGCGCTGATCGAGTGGGATAACGATATTCCCGATCTCGCAGTCTTGTTGGCAGAGGCGCGCAGGGCAGAGCGAGAGCAGTTAGCGGGTGCCCCAGAGCAGGTGCCAATATGACGCTAGCTGAATTGCAGTCGACATTTAGCCAACATCTTTTGTATCAATCGGTAGATTTGGCTGAGCTAGAGATCACCGGTCCTTTTTCTGCTGAGCAATTGATGGGTTTATATCGCAATAACTTTTACATAGGTTTGAGTGAATACCTAAGCGACTGCTTTCCGGCGGTCGTTGCACTGGTTGGCGAAGAGTTTTTCGCTCAACTGGCCAAAGCCTATATTATTGAATGCCCGCTGAGTCAGGCAAATTTAGAGCTTTACGGTCAAGGTTTTGCCCCATTCATTAAAGATTGTCCGCAGGCTGAGTCACTCGAATATTTAGCAGATATAGCTGCGCTGGACTGGGCCTTTGATCGGGCAAAGTCGGTGGTTAGTTTACAGGATTTCCCCTTTACTCAATTAGCCCAAGTGACTGCGCAACAACAGCAGCAGATAAGTTTTAGGCTACAGCCTGAAACTTTGTTGCTCTGTGCGCCATATCCATTACTTAAAATTTGGTTAGGGGCAAAAAGCGGAGAACTTGATGCCTTAGAGATGAAGTCTGACGAGCGAGTGGTGATGTATCCAAATAAGCACAGCGGCGTGTTGTTTTGCAATTTATCCAGCACCGAATATCAGTTTTTACAGCAAGTGCAAGCACATGCTAGCTTGCAGTCATTATCAGCACTGCCCGATTTTCAAGATTTATTAAAGCACTTTATTAGTTTACATATTATTAACGATTTCAAATTTGCAGGTGAAGCATGATCAATAAAATTTTAGGCAGTTACGACTGTGCCGTTAAGTTATCTTTAGCATGGATAGCGCCCCTAGTCTTACTGATAATGCGGATAGTGCCCGCCGTGGCCTTTTTTAAATCAGGGCAGACTAAAATTGCCAATTGGGATACTACTTTGTACTTGTTTGAAGAGGAGTATCAGGTGCCCTTTATCCCCTTTGAATGGGCCGCTTATCTCGGTACTAGCATTGAGCTGTTACTGCCCCCGCTACTGGTTTTGGGGTTGTTAACGCGGGGTACTTCGCTGGTGCTGTTTCTCTTTAACATTGTCGCGGTTATCTCTTATCCGGTGCTCTGGGCGAACGGGTTTTACGATCACCAGCTCTGGGGCACAATGTTGTTAGTGGTAGTTTTGTGGGGGCCAGGTCGCCTGTCGCTAGATTATTATCTGCGTTCTTATACAAGGCGTTGATTAACCACAAAAGTGCTTAAATGTATATTGCATAAACGGCTCGCAATGCCTTCCTTCGGCGCATTATTTGTATTAATCTGGGGATCCTCTTCAAATTATCATTTTTGCAAATAGGATTACTTCATTTTATGTCATTTATGAGTGGCGATAGCTTGGACCGACAAGCGGCGCTGGAAAAATGTTTGCGTGGTTGTTCACAGGGAAAACATACCGCCTTAAAACAGCTTTATGAGTTATGTTCGGCGAATCTATTTAGTGTGGCGCTACGTATCTTAAAAGACCGGGCGCTCTCTGAGGATTGTCTGCAACAAGTGTTTTATAAAGTGTGGAACAATGCGGCAAGCTATGATTCTTCGAAAGCGCGGGCGCTGACTTGGTTAAATACCATTACCCGTAATCAAGCGTTGGATATCCTGCGGAAAAATAAACACAGTGATAAACACGATACTGATGACGCGCTGAATTTTATTGCGGATGATGCGCCATCTCACGAGCAGCAAGTAGCGCTTGCCCAAGACAGTGCCGCGATGCATAAATGTTTAGCAGAGCTGCCAAAGCAACAGAAAATATATCTAGAAATGGCTTTTTTTGAAGGATTAACGCACCAGGCGTTATCTGAAAAAACCGGCACATCACTAGGGACAGTTAAAACTTGGATACGAAGAGGGTTAGAGAGGTTACGTAAATGCATGATTACGACTTAAGTGATGTAGAGCAACGCAATCAAGCGGCTGCAGAATATGTGCTTGGTTGTTTGAGTACTAGTGGCAAAGCCAGGTTTGAGGCGTTGCTGGCCGTTAGCCACGATCTGCAGGGGGAAGTTGAGCAGTGGCGTGAGCATTTGGATATTTTGAATACGAGCCTAGAGCCAGTACAGCCGCCCAAGAGTGTCTGGAAGCAGATTAGTGCGCGTACCAAAACTAGCAACAGTCTGTGGTCTTGGCAATCTCTGGCTGGTTTTTCGCTGGCATTGTTATTATCAGTAGGATTGTTAATGCAGTGGCCAGAGCCTCGTTATCAGCAGGCGAATGCCTGGGTTCCATTGATTATCAACGATAAACAGCAACCTGGTTGGGTAATGAATACCTCTATGAAAAACCAGCAGCTTATTATTGAGTCTAAGCACCCAGTGCCAATGCCCGATAATACCTACTACGAAATTTGGCTGATGGAAGAGGGGCACGAACCTATGTCACTGGGCTTTTTACCTGCCAGTGGTAAGCGAGTTATTCCCTTTGCTGAAGCTTGGGCGAAACGCCTGTTAGACTGTGAAATTATTATCACTATGGAAGGTCCTAAAGGCGCACCTGATGGTTATAACATGGGCCCAGTGTCTGACAAAGTAACATGGAAGAGCGTGGTTTTTTAACGCTCTTGGCTAACGTCTGTAAAATCTTAAATCCCTACCTCTAGTACAGTGCCGAGGCGCGGTTAGCGCTTTGGCCAAGTTAATTCGAAAAATATGGGTGATTAGCTGAAAGATCAGCAGCGTTAAGCATAATCCTGCCAGCTGCAATTATCATTTTTATTCTCCTATATAGAGTTGGCGAAGCTGGCTAGTGGGATGCCTATTCTCGCTAGTTCTCAAATATCCTTGGCATTAACATATTCGTAACCTAAGCTTTGTGCCACAGCTGCTAAGGTTACTTTACCGCGATGTATATTCAGACCATTACGCAAGTGCGGGTCTTCACGCAGCGCAGTCTGCAAACCTTTATTAGCCAAGTTTAAAATGTAGGGAAGCGTGGCATTGGTCAGTGCAAAGGTGGCGGTACGTGCCACGGCTCCTGGCATATTAGCGACACAGTAGTGCACGATGTCCTCCTCAATATAGGTGGGATCTTGGTGGGTAGTGGCATGCGAGCTGGCAAAGCATCCTCCTTGGTCGATGGCAACGTCGACCAGTACCGCGCCCTTTTTCATCATTTTTAAATGCTCCCAAGTCACCAGTTTTGGTGCAGCCGCACCGGGGATCAATACGGCACCTATCACTAAATCAGCTTCTAGCAGGGAGGCTTCTAAGGTTTGAGTATTGGAATATAAAGTTTTAAGCGCAGGGCCGTACTGTGCGTCAAGCTCTCTTAAACGCGGCAGGGACCTATCCAAGATAGTTACATTAGCACCTAGTCCAAGCGCCATCCGGGCCGCATTGATACCGACCACGCCACCGCCAATAATCATAACGTTAGCAGGTGCCACTCCCGGTACACCGCCGAGTAGCGTTCCCATGCCCCCCTGTGCTTTTTCCAGACAATGGGCGCCCGCTTGAATTGCCATCCGACCTGCCACTTCGCTCATTGGCGCGAGCAGTGGCAAAGTGCCATGACTGTCGGTCACTGTTTCATAGGCGATAGCGATGGCATCGCTGGCCAGTAATAGTTTGGTCTGTTCAGGGTCGGGTGCTAAGTGTAGGTAAGTAAAAATAATTTGTCCGGGCTTGAGCATTTTGCACTCATTGGGTTGTGGTTCTTTAACTTTGATAATCAGTTGAGCCTTGGCAAATACTTGGGCAGCCGTATCGATGATATGTGCCCCAGCCGCGCTATAGTGTTGATCGGTTAAACCTATCGCGGTTCCAGCATTCTTTTGTACTAAAACGCTGTGGCCTATAGTCACCAGTTCTCTGACTCCGGCCGGTGTCATGCCGACTCGGTACTCGTGATTTTTGATTTCTTTTGGTATACCTATAATCATCGTTAAGTCCTCAGTTTAGTATCCTTACTCTCCTTTAAGCATAGCAATTACCTCACTAAATTAAAGGCTGTTTTCCTTCCATGATTTAGTAGAAAATAATACAGATAGTAAAATAATCAGCGGTTTATCTTCGTAAAAGATTATTTTTTAGTGAATGTTGTGGTCTTTAGCGCTTGGATAATGACCTGAATGGAGCATTCTGCTTGGTTTTTATAAGGGTAATTGGCAGCGCTAGATAAATAGTTGGCTGGTCTGGCTGTTAGGCGCTTATGTTGGTCAATAAATTAAGCTTTCGCGGCAGGGTTAATAAGTTTGTCAACTGCTGGGATGTGCCTTTTTTAGCCAAAGACATTGACGCAGCCCGTGTAAATATGAAGGTTGCGTAAAAATATTGTCAGTGGGTTCGTTTCAGGTTGAGATTTAGTGGCGCTAAGGCCATAATTCTTCCATTATTCAAAGACTAATAGAGATTGAAATGCCGCAAAATTCTGCTCTTACCCCCCTTAAAACTGTTACTTATACTCTGCTAGCGCTGATTGCTTTCGCTGCTAATTCAGTGATTTGCCGTCTGGCACTGGAGATGCGGGTCGATGGTGCCGCCATTGATGCGGGCAGTTTTACTGTGCTGCGTCTGATGGCCGGTATCGTGGCACTCTTTACCATTTTGTGGATTAGGTCGGTTTTTGTAGTAGGGAAGCAGGCAGTCTTTGCTAAAGCCCGTGGTAGCTGGTTTAGTGGCACCATGTTATTTGTCTACGCCGCGGGTTTCTCCTACGCGTATTTATCGTTGGAGACCGCCACTGGGGCATTGATTTTGTTTGGTGTAGTACAAATAACCATGATTGTGAAATCTGTTTACTCGGGATATAAATTACATTATAGCGAGTGGTTAGGTATTACCTTGGCCTTTGCCGGTTTTGTCTATTTGATGTTGCCGGGGGTCACTGCTCCATCCTTTTCTGGATTGTTATTAATGAGTGCAGCAGGTATAGGTTGGGGCTTTTATACATTGGCGGGTAAAAAATCAACAGATCCACTGGCTGATACTAGCTACAATTTTTTACGTACCTTACCTTTTGTGTTGCTGTTGGTGGTGTATAATCTCGATTCTTTTTACCTGTCAATGGAGGGTGTGTTATTGGCTATCGTCTCAGGTGCTATCACTTCAGGGGTGGGTTACACCCTCTGGTATGTTGCACTACGGGCTCTGCAAACCATGCAGGCCGCAGTATTACAATTATTAGTGCCTGTCATTGCAGCTCTTGGAGGGGTGTTTTTTGTCGATGAACTGTTAAGTACTCGACTGGTTATTTCCGCACTGTTGATATTGGGGGGGATTCTGCTGGTGGTCATTGGTAAAAAAGTTCTTAGTGTAAAAGAGTACTCGGATCCTTAGGCCAGGTAATTTTCTTAAATAGCCCCCACAAACTCGAAATCGCAGTACAGGGGGCGACTAGTACAGGGGGTCTGTTATCAGTATGACTAAAATAGCTATTCAGCCAGTGAGCACTGCAGATCTTGAATCTCTCGTATTACTGCGTATTAAAGCGATGCAACCGAGCTTAGAAGCTCTGGGAAGATTTGATCCACAGCGCGCTAGAGCGCGTTTTGTACAAGGTTTCGATGCCAGTAATACCTATAAAATATTAGTGGAGAATTCTCTGGCGGGTTTTTATGTGCTGATTGATCGAGAAGATCACCTCTGGTTAGACCACTTGTATATAGCGGCTAATTATCAGGGAATGGGCCTAGGTGGCCAGGTGATGGCCAACTTGCAGGAGATAGCGGTTAATGCCAATTTGCCGCTGCGTTTAGGTGCTTTAAAAAAGAGTCGCGCCAATACCTTTTACCGCTCACAAGGTTTTGCCACAATAGCGGAAATAGAATGGGATAATATTTATCAGTGGTCGCCTGCATCTGATAGCAGCTGTAACGAAAGTAGGCAATAGTGATTAAAGTGGTGGCTTTGGATGTTTAGGAAGGTAGCGGGGCAGTTTCCGGCCGATCTCTATTTACATAGTATGCCCGGTCGGTATGAGTCTTGGCAAACTTTCCTGGACCACTGCCAGCAGCGCCATATTAAGCAAGTTTTGTGCTTAACTGACCTGCGCGAAATCGAGCAAAAATCGCCTAGTTACGCCCGTGCTATTGAAGCGGGGAACATGCCCATGGTGGTCAGTATTTTTGCTGTTGAAGACTTTTCAATCCCAGCAGATCAAGGGCAATATCAAGGCCAGATCGTTAAGATGGCGTTAAAGCTCGCCGGCGGTGACAATCTGTTAATTCACTGTGCCGCAGGGGTTGGACGAACTGGGGTAGCGGCTATCTGTCTGCTACAAGAGTTGGGGTTGGCGCTTGAACAGGCAATCCACAGAGTTTCTCAAGCGGGGGCGGGGCCAGAGACAGATTTGCAATTAGAATTTGTAGACCACTATCAACCAAGGGGAATTACCAGTGCTAATTCGCGCTTTTAAGCAGGCTGATTTCGACGCCGTGCAAGATATTTACCAAGGTGGTATTGACAGTAACAATGCCACCTTTCAATTAGAGAAAAAAAATTGGCAGCAGTGGCAGGCATCGATGCTCTCGGACACTTTGTTAGTGGTGGTTGAAGATGATCGACACGGCGTTGAACAGATACTCGCCTGGGCGGGACTCTCTGCTGTCTCTACTCGGGATGTGTATTGTGGTGTCGCAGAAGTCAGTATTTATGTCGCGAAGTCTGCTGCAGGGCGAGGTGTGGGGACTATCTTGATGGAAGGGTTAATTGTCTTGTCCGAACGCTTGGGCTTCTGGACGCTGCAAGCGGCTATCTTTCCTGAAAATTCCGCCAGTATAGCACTGCACACTCGATTTGATTTTGCTAGACTGGGGCGTCGCAAGGCACTTGGCAAGATGCATGGTCAGTGGCGAGATGTCGATTTGTTTGAACGTAGAAGCACCATCATTGGTGTATAGAGGAGTAACAGCAGATGGAATTAACCCTGCAATTTTTAGCGGTAACACTCTTATTAGAATTAACCCCAGGCCCGGCGATGCTCTTTGTGTTAGTGCAATCGTCCTTCGGTTTTCGCCAAGTAGTGGCAGGTATACTGGGATTATTAACCGCCAATTTTATCTGGATAGCACTGGTGGCCACCGGTCTGGGATTATTAATTACCCAATCACCTGCCGCCTATGACACATTGCGTTATCTAGGCGCTGCATATCTCGCTTATATGGGTTACAAAATCTGTCGCTACGGCATCGGTAAACACAGTGTGATTGCGGGAAAAAAGCCCAAGAAATTGTGGCAGATATACGTGCAGGGGGTCTTGACCTCTCTGTCTAATCCTAAGGCGCTGCTATTCTTTTTGGCACTGTTTCCCAACTTTGCTTCAGAGCAAAATTTTGTCGGTGATATTTTGTATTTCGGCGGACTCAAATTATTTTGTCTATCCAGCGTAATGTTGTGCTACGGCTTGATAGGTAATAGAGTGTTTGAGTTTTTCAACGTCTCAAAACTAGCCAATATATTAGGCCGTTCGATTGGTGTTGGTATTATCGGGGCAGCACTGGCGATCGCCAGAGGGTAACCGTTGCATAATTACTACAGTTGTGTGCGGTGCAAGACCTAAACCTAGACCTAGACCTAGATTTCACTATTGCTACTTTATAGCCGCTAAAAAGCTAGGCCCATTAGCAGGCCTTTTTCTCGCCACAGTTTTACATTAACCCCGTCAATGGCGGTGGCCGACTCCGTTAAACTTTCCAATCGTTCACTGGATACTTTAACTTGATATACCGTATAAATCGCCTTGGTTTCTGGATGGCTGTATTTTATCTGCGCCGCTATTTTTCCATCGATATTGCAGTAGCGGCCACCGATCAGCAGCCATTTGTGGGTGTCTATTTTCGATGAAGAAATTAAAGAAAAGCCCAATCGGTTGAGCCTTCCCTGCACTTCGTTGATGGTCGGTGCCAGTACTTCCATCTGTAGCTTTGCATTGTGGTTATAGGCGATTTGCTGCGAGATTGAAGCGTAGTTATCAGTGGATGAGGGGTAAAAGTAGCCACCGATAACCACCACTATGGTAGCGGCGGTGGCCAGCAAGTATCTAGTCACTGACCCGGTGCGCCTAACTTGCAATTTACGCAGTCTCGAAAGCTGCTGCTCTGACAGCTGTTGCTCGAGGTAATGGCTTTGTAAACGCTTATTGAATGATTGTTGCTGCTGTTTAGCCATCTTTACTCACCTGCTCGTTTAAATGGCCATACTTCTGTTTAAGGCGTTTTTTTAAGCGGTTTAAACGCGATAATAAAGTATTGCGTGATCTATCGGTGCGCTGGGCTATCTCTGCGATTGAATGGCCCTCTACCGCCCAAAGGTAGAGAAGTTCACGATCTTGATAATTTAGATCTTGTAACATGATTTCGACTTGTTGGCGGTTTATCATCAGCTGTTCTAAATCCTGAACAACATCCTGCTCATGGATTATCTGTTGCTGTGCTAAAGTGCCATCAGCTACTAGTTCCAACTTCTTACGACGGTATTGATCAATAAACTGGTTGCGTATGATCTTGAACATGTAAGGTTTTAGATCGACAGCGGGTTTTTTTTGGCGCAGTACTTTTTCACAGCAATTCTGCACTAAATCATAGGCCTGCTGCTGATCGTGGACTAGGGATAAAGCATAACGATACAGGCTGTTGAGCAGGGCATCGCTCAAGTTGAACTCGGTAATGCGCCAGGAAAAGTTAAACATTACGGCTGTGCATCGTCACTAAAGAAAAGCTGATAAGACGGTTATGTGTCGTGATTAAAGAGCGATAACATGACATAAATTTATTAAGCTTTGCCTCTATAGAATATTTGTAAAAAACCTGCCACCCCCCTGTGCTTTATTCTGTCCCACCTAGTTGTTTTAAACCATTAAAAAGGAGTAAAAATGGTTTTAGAACGGCTGGGTTCTGAACAATTGCGGCAAGTCCCCTCAGAGATAAGTCCAGAGGGGCGCAGGTTGCTTAGCTTTAAACTGGTTTTACAGCACTAGATAGGTAATTGGCACTGCTTTTGACCAGAATTTATCGCTATACAATAGTTATAACGAAGTACATCGGCTTTTGATTGCATTTTATTTAATATTTTTTATTGATAGGGACATCTCTGCTGACTATATAAATATGACCCATACAATATGCTATGTTTTGCGAGCGTCGCCAGACAAATAAATGCTAATGTCTACAGTATCAATCTGCTGGGCAGACAAGTATTTCACTGCATAATCGAGGTATATGCCACTTTCTAAAAACAGCTCAAATAGCGGGCCATCAATGTGCTGATCTCTCTTCATGAAGCCCATGATTTTGATGGCTTCACTTAACGTTTTAGCTTTCTTGTAAGGGCGGTCACTGGCCGTTAAGGCTTCGAAAATATCAGCGATTGCCATCATTCTTGCCGTAATAGACATGTCATCCCTACTGAGTCTGCGTGGATAGCCAGTTCCATCCATTTTTTCATGGTGGCCACCGGCTATCTCCTCAACGTTACTTAAATTTTTAGGAAATTTTAATTGGCGCAACATTATGATGGTCTGGGTAATATGCTCATTAATTTTGTATCTCTCCTCGCCATTGAGGGTGCCTTTGATTATCGATAAATTATACAATTCACCGCGATTGTATTGATGCTCTGGCGTCTGCATTTTAAAGCCCCAGCTGTTATTGGCCTGCAGTACATCTTTTGGATCTCTTTCAATAATATGCTCTGATTTATCAGACAGTAGGTACTCAGTCACCGGTAGCACTGGCTCTACCTCTCTTTGTTTGCGTAAATCCTCTTCCCAAGAAATACCAATACGGTCACTAATGGTTCGTTGCCAGCTCTGTTTAGAAATATCTTGCAACCGATCAATAAACGCCTGAGACATGAATTCACTTCCCAAATTACACTGCCCGACAAATTCAAAGTCGCTTTCGATCTGTTGGAGTTTAGTTTCAAGGGTTTTATTTAATTGCTCTTTATTTCCACCTTGACTCAATCTCTTCCAGTAGTCGAGCTGCGCATCGCGTTTTAATACCTCAAAACGCATCCTCACCTCGTGAATTCTATCGTAGATAGTTTCGAGTTTAGTGGCCTTATCTACGACATATTCAGGTGTGGTGATTTTTCCGCAATCGTGTAACCAAGAGGCTATATCTAATTCCTCCCACTGCTCTTTATCTAGAGAGAATGAGGCAAACTCTCCAGCGTTTTGTTGGCAGGCAGCTTGAGCTAACAATTTAGTCAATTCAGGAACCCTTTGACAGTGCCCCGCGGTGTAGTGGGACTTGGCATCTATCGCCCCGGCAATTAATTTTATAAACGAAGCCAGTAGATCTTTTTGCCCTTTCAACAAATGCCTACTTTCCAGAGAGACCGCAGCAAAGCCTGATAGCGATTGAATGAAACCTATTTTATCTTTGTTATCAATATTTTCAGTGCTATGGTTATCTGCGTTATTAATGACACATAAAATACCGGTTGCCTGCCCCGATCTATTACTCAGTGGGAGGGTCAATATTTGCAAATTATTCGTATCAAGATGCTCAAAAAACTGGCTAAGCGCATTGTTTTCACTCTCTAAGCTAGGTTGAACTTGGTGAACTTCAGGTTTTTGATCAATAATTGATTGAATAACAATATTATTGTTATCGGTTAATTTATAACTGCTCAGCTCAAAATCGATAGCTGAGCTTTTGGCCAAATTGATACTGACAGGATCAACTTGATCCCCCCTCTCATTTATTAGATACAAAACAGCCGCATCTGCCCGGCTGATTTCAACCGTTTGTTTGGTAATAGTCGCCAGTAATGAATCCAAATCCTGCTCACCGGCCAACGATTTTATCATGCTTAAAAAATGGCTGATGGTATATTTCATGGCTTGCATATCCGTTGCTAAGGTATGGATTTCAAGGATAGCGGAATGTGGGAAAGGCTCAGGAGTAAAATCAAACTGTCGAATTTTTTTGGTTTGAAGCGTCAGTCTTCGTAGCGGTTCAGAAATTTTATAGGCGCAATACCCCGTGATAGGCACCGCAATTCCTATCAGCAATAGGGCAATCAGGATAGATTGCCAACGAATATCAAGTGCCTTGGCAAATAATTCTCTATCGGGTGCTAAAAAAATGAAATACATGACGAAGTCTTTGCTGACGATTAATTTTTTGATCACCCCGCCCCAAAGCTCTCCATTGTAGTCTAGATTTAAGACCTGGGAATCAAGTGAAAGCTCACTGGAAAACTCAGTTAAAATCGCACTGTCCAGATCGCTAAGATGGGCAATTTTGGCGCTTTTTTGTTGGTTTTCAACGATTATTTTTTTGGGGTTTTGATAGGCAATGACTTGCGAGTTGGCATCGATCAAAACCAATTCTGCAGAGGGAGTGATGACATTATCTTTAAGTATTTCTGATAGGGCATCCAAGGTTATATCCGCCGCGATAACCACCCCTTTATGCTTTGACTCTAGGGTAATAGTAATACCCACTTTTTTTACAAAAAAGTAAAGATAAGGCGCGGTTGTGGCATAACCTTCAGAGCGTAGCGCTAATTGATACCAAGGTCGAGTTCTCGGGTCATAGTCGATATTTTGAAGCACTTCACGCTGAGTTTCATTAAGGTGCTTATCGTAAAATATCCGTGTTCCGGTGGTTTTATTTGATGCCAATCGCTCGATACTATCAACCATGTACAGCGTTCCTATGGGAGCTTTGAATTGCTCTCGCATATAAGCATTGAACACGTCCCTGATGATAAAAAAATCACCATTATCATAGCCGACTTCAAAGCTGCTCAACGCTTGATTGGTCTCTAAAACCTTACTCAATACCGGTAAAAACGCTAATCTTTCATCTAGAGTAGTTGCCTTTGGCAAACCTCCCATCGATAAAATTTCGACTGCTGTTGTCGCAATATCATATTTAGATTTTAAATCTAAATAGGCACTTTGTATCACTTTTTCATAGAGCACAATTGAGCTTTCCTCAATTAACTCGGTGCTCTTTTGAAAATTAAACCATATTTGGCCGGTTCCAAGCGCGAGGGTTAATATTATAAATAGAGTTGCTGTATGGATATGTAAAGGCAACTTAAGCTTGTGTTTCATCCTTGTTCCTAGCTTAAAACGCAGGATTTACCTGCTAATAATCAACTGAGTATATCAATTATGTGCTTGGGTACAATAGTTTAAATGTAAGCTGGAATATGTAACATAGGTGGTAAATATTAGGTGACGGTAATTAGCGTCTTCAATATTTTATATTGATATTATATACATCTGATCGCCTTTTCGGCTTAATCTAGTGATTTGCTAAATTAGCCAACTAATTCAATCAGCAGTGTGGCTGTAACCACCTAGGCAATATTCTCGCGCCCACAGCGCTTATAACAAGTAATCAAAAAATGAAGTTTTTCTTCGAGTACTAATTTCTATATTGCCTATATAGAGTGTTAAGAAAAAAATATAATATAGCGTTAGAAAAACCGGCTGTTATACATGACATTCAATCAAGGGGATCTTGTATTGGCGTTTCAGTAAGCGGGATATCGATTAGCGATAGAGCGCGAAGCTATAAATCTTTTAACCAGCCATTAAGTGACGAGTATCCTCTATCAAACCTGCAGTGAAATATTAATTTTGATTATTTAAATGTCTCTTTTTACCCTAATAATTGGCGCTAAATACCATTACCAATGAGTTTATTAAACTTTAGACTAGGCATTAATGAGTGAGGAGATTTAAATGCTAATAATTAAACCTAGTTGTGAACACTGCAATATAGACTTGCCAGTCGATTCTATGCTGGCTAGAATATGTTCGTTTGAGTGTACGTTTTGTAAAAATTGTGTTGAAAACCTGTTAGATAATTGTTGCCCTAATTGCGGTGGTGACTTCCAAGTGCGTCCTATTCGGCCCGTTGTCGATCATAAAGGGGGCAACTATACCGGCAATCACCCAGTGTCAACGCAGCGTTTGCACCGACCAGTTAATTTTATAGAACATTCAAAGCTACTGTTAGCCGTGCGCCATCATCTTAAGAATGAGTGAATAGGACCATCTAAATGACCTTAAAAGATACTTGCCTAGCCCTGGTGATAATTATTGTCTGGGGATTAAATTTTGTAGTGATTTCAGTAGGGCTCCAGGGTATACCTCCATTGTTAATGGGGGGCTTGCGCTTCTTGCTGGTGGCAGTAATCGGTTGTTGGTTTGTGGCTAGGCCACAAGTGCCATTGAAATGGTTTATTGCCTATGCGCTGAGTTTAAGTTTTGCCCAATTTGCCTTTTTGTTTTTGGCGATGTCGCTGGGCATGCCCGCTGGTTTAGCCTCACTGGTATTGCAGTCTCAAGTGCTGTTCACCCTAGTATTTGCCTTTTGGGCCTTAAAAGAGCCGATCAAAGTCAGTCAATTATTGGCTATCACAGTTGCGGGTGCAGGTTTGGCGTTGATTGGAGTGACTAATGGTGATAGTGCGATGACCACTATTGGCTTTAGTTTGACAGTACTGGCTGCCTGTTGCTGGGCGATAGGTAATTTAATTACCCGCACTATTTCTAAATTGGGCTATAAAGCGGATGTGAGTTTGGTGATTTGGTCGGCGTTGTTTTCATGTATTCCCTTTTTTATCTTGTCTTTTTTACTGGAGGGGCCCGCGTTAATCTTCAGTGCGCTGCGTTCAATCAGTGTTGTATCGATACTCTCTTTATTATACTTGGCACTAGTGGCGACAATCCTTGGTTATAGTTTGTGGAGCCATCTATTGAGCCGCTATCCAGCAGGTCAAGTGGCGCCACTAACTCTGGGAGTGCCTGTGATAGGTTTGGCAAGTGCATCGATCGTCTTAGACGAGCAATTAACCAGTATCCAGTTAATCGGTATTGGTATCGTGATGCTGGGTTTAATGATAAATATGCGCTTGGATAAGCAACTTAAAAGATTGTTAAGCCGCAACACTAACCGCTGTGTAGGGCCTAACAATGAATAAGGGTAAGCGGCACTCTCGAATTAATATCTATATGTTGTTGCTTCCCGATTTGCTGATGTTAGATTTAGCGGGGCCCGCTGAGGTGTTCAATTTTGCCAGTCGTTTTGCCCAGCCTCATTATCAATTACATTTTATTGGGCCGGTAGCACAGTTAGAAACCAGTATCGGACTGAGTATCAATGTGGCCCCTCTACCCGATGAAGTGCCTGTCGGCAGTTGGTTATTGCTACCCGGGTTAGAGGGAGCATGTGTTGATTTTGATCTCGACTATATACAAGTAGCGCTTCGCTGGTTAGAAAACTATGAGCGTTTCGCCAAGTTAATCAGTGTCTGCGCAGGCACGTTGCTGCTCACCAGAGGAAGCGCACTACAGAATCGACAATGTACTACCCACCACTCTCACTTACAGGATCTTGAAAGGTTAGTGCCGAGTGCTAAAGTACAGCGCGACCGATTATTTGTGCAAGATGGCGCACTTTATACCAGTGCGGGAGTAACGGCGGGCATAGATTTAGCCCTGTATCTTGTCGAGCAGACCAGCGGTGTTGAATGTGCGGCACAAGTCGCTCGTAATTTAGTGTTGTTTTCACGACGCACTTTACAAGAGCCCGCACAATCGCCCTGGTTAACCTATCGTAATCACTTGCATCAAGGGGTACACAATGTACAAGATCAATTGCAAAAACACCCTAGCAAAGATTGGCGGATTGAAGAGCTAGCGGCCTTAGCTTATTGCAGTCCCAGGCATTTGGCGCGGATATTTAAGGCCAATACCAAGATTAGTTGTAAAGGCTATTTGCAGCAATTACGGATGAGCCTAGCGCGTCAACTACTGGGTGAGAATAGGCTGAGTGTTGAGCAAGTCGCGATGAAAATTGGTTACAACGATGTGCGCCAGTTTCGCCGCATCTGGCAGCAGTATAACCAAACTCCGCCAGCCAGCTTTAAAAACAGCACAGCCAAGATCTAGCCCAAAAGTCAGCTTAATATTCGGCTTAGTCAGGTTAAAAAGTACAGATTTTTAAGTAGGAGAGCACCATGAATATTGGTATATTTATTTACGATGATGCTGAGGTATTAGATTTTTCAGGTCCGTTTGAAGTATTTAGCACCGCCAATAGACTCGTGGAAGGCGAGGTTTTTAATGTTTTCTTGATCAGTGAAAAAAGCCAGCCGGTTAACGCCCGCGGCGGTTTTTCAGTATTAGCGAAATACAATATCGATAACCATCCGGTTCTTGATACGCTAATAGTCGCCGGTGGTGTGCATGATAAGCAACTCGAAAACAGCGCAGTGATACGCTGGATTACCCAACAAAACACCCAAGTAAATAGCATCGCTGCAGTGTGCACAGGGGTATTTCTGCTAGCGCAAGCGCAAGTACTAACCGAGCACAAAGTCACCACTCACTGGGGCGATATCGATCAGCTACGCGATCAATTTCCCGCATTGCAAGTAATGGAAAATGTGCGTTGGGTCGATCAGGGGCGAGTAGTTACCTCCGCTGGGATTTCAGCGGGGATCGACATGAGTTTGCATTTGGTGAGTAAGCTATACAGTGAAGCGCTGGCGATAAAAACAGCGCGACAAATGGAGTTTGACAGGCAGACTAACCCTTAGTAATCTAGTTCTAGGCACTAAAAGTGTCCGGTTATCGGGTCGCTTGTAGGTTAAGTTTTATTAGTACAATGAGTAACCCAAAAGAGACTATTTATTATCGATATGCAACAATATTTAGCGCATTCGACCTATCCCGGATATTGCACCCAATAGCTCGTGTTCTAGCTTGTTCCTTGTTTTTACAGACTTTTCTTTCTCAATCAACCGGTCACACCAGAACGGCATTCAATCGAAAAAAAGTCTGTAAAAACAACTAGCGGCGCTATCTTCACGGCATTGCATGCAACATCCGGGCTATATAGATTGGCAGCATCCGCAGGTACTTAAACAAGCAAAATCCTTAGCATTAGGATTAGATGACCAGACTGGGATAGTGAAACATTGTTTTGAATTTGTTCGCGATCAGATCAAACACAGTTCTGACTATCAGTTAAATCCAGTGACTTGCAAAGCATCTGATGTGTTAAAACACGCAACCGGTTTTTGTTACGCAAAGAGCCATTTGTTAGCGGCATTATTACGCGCCAATGGTATTGCTACTGGTTTATGTTATCAACGCTTGATCCTTGGAGGTGATCAACCACTTTACTGTTTGCACGGCTTAAACGCGGTGTTTTTGGACGATATTGGTTGGTTTCGTCTAGACCCAAGAGGTAATAAAGAGGGGGTTGACGCACAATTTACTCCACCATTTGAAAAATTGGCGTTTGCTATTGTCAACTCAGGCGAGGCTGATTTAGCTGAAATTTGGGTTGAGCCATTGCCGGTGGTGGTTAATGTCTTAACTAGCGCTGGCAACTATCAGCATGTGCTGGATGAATTGCCTGATGTGGAAATTGCCAAAATATGAGGGCACTGGCTATATACAGTGAATGTGCCATTAGCTCCACAGGAGTTCTGGGGTTGATTGTATCAGCAACTAAAAAAGAGCCTGTGGCTCTTCATTAGCTGTGGTGTTTATGCGGAGTGTTTTAAGATGATAGTGTGTAATTGATCTTTTAAACGTAAGCGCAGTTTCTTCTGTGTATCAGTGTAGGTATCGCTAGGTGTTTCAACACCTTCTTCGATGCGGTGCACTTCGTGATCGACTTCATGATATTTTTTGAATAAATTGGCGAAGTGAGCATCACTCATTTTTAGAGTGTGTATCGCCTCTCGATGTTCCGGAAATTCATGTACTAAATCGTGTTTTACTAAGCTCATTTAGATTGTCCTTATATTAATAACTAATCGTCCATTACTACTTTACCCTTATCCAGCGCAAGCTTATTGATATGCATCAAACATCAAACGTGTATGCAGTGTTTCATCGTTTTGTTAGCGACCAGCCTTAGTATCAAGCGTCAAATACTGTAGCAAACGGCCGATTAATTATCGCTGAATAGCGCCGCTTCGTAGACAGAAGCTACTCTGTACTTGTCGCCGGAAATGTTTTCTTAATTGCTCAGCGCAGTGATACACAAATTCATCACTGTCGATAAAATTTAAGTGTTGCTGATACGTTTTTTTGAAGCTAAACAGCTGAAGAATGAAGCAATTAATGGAGTCAGTGGAAGTACAGAAGTGGATTTTATTAACAACTCTCTCACTATATGACAGCATAAACCAGCGATAAAATAGTAAATTGCTATGCAGTCATTGATAGAAAGAGAGTTTTATTCTAGCTAAACTAAGTGTTTCTTAAAAAAGTCTAAGGTGCGATCCCATGATAGTTCTGCCTCGACTTGATTATATCTCGCGGTCGAATCATTGTGAAAACCGTGGTTTACCCCTTTGTACACATAAGCTTTATAATTGGCCTTGATTGCCTTGAGCTGTGTTTCGTAATCGGGCCAAGAACCATTGACTCGTTTATCTAATTCAGCGAATTGTAATAAAAGCGGAGCTTTTATGTTTTTAATGAAGGCTTTTTTAGCGGGAGTTCCGTAGTAGGGTACCACGGCACTTAGCAGTTCAGGTTCTCGTGCTGCCAGCATATTACAGATGTACCCGCCGAAACAAAATCCTACTACACCTAGCTTATCACTGCTCAGTGGATGATTCTTAAGGAATTTGGCTGCGTGGATAAAATCCAGCTCAACCTTGGCTCGATCAAGGGACTTTTGCATGGAGCGCCCCTCATCGTCATTACCGGGGTAACCGCCTAATGAATGGAGGATATCTGGGGCGAATGCGATATATCCCTGTTTGGCCAGTCGACGCGCTACATCTTTAATGTATGGATTAAGTCCTCTATTTTCATGTACGACAAGTACCGCTGGGGTGCCGGGTTTAACGTCTGTAGGTGTAACTAAGTATCCGCGGCCTTCAGCAAAAGCTCCTGGAGATGGGTAGGTAGCATAGGTTGCTTTGATATCAGCATCATTAAAAGAAACTTGTTCAGCTAATGCATAATTTGGGATCAGCCCACCAGATACCGCCGCTGCAGTCAAACCAATGGCACTGAGGCGCTTGAGAAAGGTGCGACGGTCAATATCTCCGTGTGCGTATTCATCGTACCAGTCGAAAGCTTCTTGAGGTATATCAGTGGTTAGAGTGTCATTAATCTGTTGAGCATTCATTATGTTCTCCGGCGATTAAGTGAATAATAAGTTTGCTTAAACTATAGCTCAGTAAATATGACTAGGGTTGTATAAGACAGATAGATTCTGCGTCTTTTCACTAAGCGCTAATAAAGGACTGAATTAAGGATAGTAAGTTCATCAAAAACCATCGTTCCACGAGTGACTTAATTGACGACCGCTCAGACTTTTGATCTAGATGGCGGCTGCGGGTGTTATTCTAGTTTTTCGATTTATAGTCGTAGTCCAGCTGCGCTTTTGGTGATGTTTCCTAAAGGGATGTCGGTAAGGGGCGATAGGGGGACGCTGCAGCTTTGCCTATAGGGATAATAGGCAAGGGGCGATAGCAGGAAGCGGCAGTTTTGCCGATATGATTGTCGGTACTTTAGTTTTTCCAGAAGCAATAAATCTGTCTGTCACTTCAGCATAAATATAGTAAACCGCTGTAACTGCAATATAAGGGAGTTGCAGCCTCTGTCACTAAAATTAGGATGATTTGATATTTTTTATCTATAAAATTATCAAATGCTAGGGAAAGTGGCTAACTTTTCCCTAAATAGCAGTGATTAAAAATGCATGTGCAAATGGTGAATGGCTGAAATTAATTGAAAAAGCAATCTATGACGCTATAGCTACGGGGCAGAAGCGGATGTTTTTCAGCAGTTGACTCGCAGCAGGTATCCAAAGTCTAGTCGTACTGGCTATTAAAGTGGATAGCGCCTTCTCGTTGATCCACTAATGACCCCTACCCAACATTTCGTTCGCTTCACTTATGATCAAGAAGGCCTCTTCATCATTATCTTTGATCATTTGTCTTAAAACCTGCAGCTTACTCACCTCTACCACAATTAGGATCATTCTTTTATCTTCATTATTTTCTAAGCCATGTCCCTGCAAAATAGTGCCGTGGGGACCGAGCTCTGCAGATATCAATTGCTTGAATAAATCGATTTTATTGGTTACCAAATAAACGACTTTTTTGTCTAAGCTACCGGTTAGAATAAAATCTATTATTTTGGTGGTCACATAAATACTGACAATACTCCATAAAACATTGGCCCTGTCATCAAAAACAAACAGTGCGGATACAATGATAATCGAGTCTATACATAAAATAACACTGGATGCTTTAATCTCACTTCTTGAAGAAATGATGCTGGCGATAATCGTAGAGCCTCCGGCAGATGCGTTGCCTTTAATGACTAAACCTAAGCCAAGACCTATAAATATTCCACCAAAAATACTCGCCAGAACAGGATCAACCACAAAAGCCTGTACCTCTAGCACTTCAATGCTGAAGTCGATCAGAAAGGAGACCAGTAAAATGGTGAAAATCGTCCGCAGAGTAAACATTTTTCCAAGGTATTTATAACCGAGCAATAATAGGGGCAGGTTAATAACAATCATTATGCTGCCTACATTATAAGAGGTTATATAATGTAACAGTAATGATAGACCCGCACTGCCACCGGTCAATAACCCATTGGGGACGAAAAACCAAGCGACTCCTAATGCCAATATGCTACAGCCACAACTTATAAATAGGCAGTTAATGGCTTCTGTTTTTAAGGTATTTATATTCATGTAATTCCAAAGATGGGCAAAAATTAACGACTGTAAATTTTACGGCATATTTACCATTACTAATAGATGGATGGCCTTGGAATCAAATAAAATAGTCAATAATCCCTAGCTGTTTCTGGTATTTACAGGACATTGCGCCCTATGCTTTTTTCATGCGCCGGTGTTTCATTATTTATAGTCTCGCTTTACCTGTGCTAAATAATATAAATAGAAGGACAGCCGCATTTTATAATTTTTCAAATACTTAAGGTAGGTAACTTTTTATAACTTGTACTCGTTTGGGGTATTGGCGCCATCGTTATTTGACCCGTCGTTATATGGACGTTTTTTCTTTTTTTATCTTTTTCTTTCTTTTTCTTTCTTTTTTTTGCTTTGCGCTGATTTAAAGCTATTGTTAATAGCTCCAGGTTATTAGATCATAATTTAGACATGTCTGAGATCACCGGGGTGTTCCAGAGCAGCCAGCTTAAGTTTTTTAGCAGAAATAGAGTCTGATATTGCCGCAGAGCCGTTCAAATGCAAAGTTTTTACCTTTATACCTCTATACCTCTTTGCTTAATTTGAACAATGGTTAAATGATTTTCAATCTATATGGGGAGATATAATGAGTATCAGTTCAAATCAGCAGGAAGTGTTTTTTTCGCAATCTGAACAGTTAGTATCGGAGACGGATTTAAACGGTGATATTACCTATGTGAATGATGAGTTCGTCGAGATTTCTGGCTTTACTAGGGAAGAGCTAATTGGTCAGCATCACAATATTGTTCGTCACCCAGATATGCCCTCCGCTGCTTTTGAAGATTTGTGGGCCAAGCTTAAAAGCAATCAATCTTGGCGTGGCATGGTAAAAAACCGCTGTAAAGATGGTCGTTTTTATTGGGTGGATGCGTACGTTACCCCAGTTAAGGTAGAAGGCAAAGTGACAGGCTATCAGTCCGTTCGCTCGCTGCCTACTGCCCAGATGATCAAGGATGCCCAAACTCTCTACCAAAACATCAACAATGGTAAATCACTCGGTATTCGTAGCGAGGGGACTAAATTCAAGCACGGCGTGTTTATCGCTGTGCTACTGCTCATTAGTGTTAGTCAATACTACTTTACTCAAAGTTTGCAAAGTGTTGGTTTACAGGCGCTGCTAGTGATTGCATTTTTTGCGATTTACCGAGATGAAATATTTAAACTGCCTGGCTACATTTCGACGCTTAAAAACAGTATTGATAGCCCTTCGCGTCTGATCTATTCTGGGAAAGGTTTAGAGTCAATCGCCGATTATGCACAAAAGCTGTCTCAGGCAAGGTTGAGTACTGTGCTTGGTCGCAGTGATGACTATGGAAAAAGCCTTAGCACAACCGCCGCTGAATTGGCGGAGTCATCAAGCAAAACCTTAGATGGACTGGTTGTTCAGTCGGGACATATAGAACAGTTATCCTCGGCTATCACTGAAATGACCTACTCTATACAAGAAATTAGTCGTAGCACCGTCAGTTCTGAACAGAGAATTGAAGATGTTAGCAAGGAATGCAAAAGCACCATCAAAATTATTGAAGATAGCCGGACAACCATAGGAGAAATGCAAGATAGCGCTGAACTGGCCGCAAACTCTGTCACCACGTTGGTCGATGAAGTGGATAGTATCGCTACTATTATGTCAGAGATAAGTGGGATCGCAGATCAGACTAATTTACTGGCGCTAAATGCTGCTATCGAAGCTGCCAGGGCGGGAGAACAAGGTCGTGGCTTTGCGGTAGTCGCAGACGAGGTCAGAACTTTGGCCAGCAGAACACAAAATGCCACGCTTAAAATTAAAGAATCAGTGAATGGCCTGCAAGGGACCCTCGCTAAATGGAATGAAATGATGCAAACGAGTCAAAGTCAGGCTCGAAAAAGTCATCAACAGAGTGGTTTAATGGAGGAGGCGATGAATAGCGTTATCGGGATTGTATCTGAGGTATCCGAGGCTTCGTTACAAATTGTTGCGACCACTAAAGAACAAATTTTAGTGGCAGAACAAATATCCGAAAGTGTTAATACCATCGAAGAAATTTCTGTAGGGAATACCAAATTAGCTGAACAGACACAGTTGGCGGGGAAGAGCGTAAGAGAGGGTTCAGAGGCCGTCAGAAGGTTAAGCGGTACTTTCTCCTAAGCTTCTTAAATATATGCACTGGCTCAGACTTGATGCTCCAGTGACCCGTTTATTAACGCCGAGGCTGGAACAGTATTTGTGTAACTGCTCGAAATTGATAACCTAGGGAAGTCGCGAATATGTCCCCAGATGTACCTTGTGCCTTTTAATAACGAAAGTCTAAGCGGTCAATACCCATTAGGGTACGCTGATCCGGGGAAGAGTGGAGGTGAATGGCAAGTCCTTTACCAGCGTTCTGACCAAGTAAATGCAGATGAAACAAGATTTCATCTCTGTCGGCTCTTATCTTTCTTTATAACCTAAGCACCTAGTGAGGCGAACAGCAGAGTTCGTGCGCTTGATTAATGGCTTTCGCCGGGCACAGACTCTTAGCTTCATGCAAAGTCTATGTGCCAAGATCCATATTGGCAACCAGCTGGTCGCTCGCTATGGCCTCAATCACCAATAATCCTGTACGCCTGGGGTTCTAGGACTTGTTCGCTGCTTCTCTAAGTAGCCGCTGTATTTATCAGCGAATGCTTTAGAGCGAATGCTTTAGGACAGGCTGGCACTTTTTATAGCAGAGAATTAAAGAATACTTACCAAGATGCCATGGCCACAACATTAAATTAATCTACACTTTTCCCCGATGATGTCGGGGAGGATAGTCTAGGTACTGAGCCTTTGAATTATAAGGTGATAAAAGGCTTAGTTTATTGAGACTTTTTTAATTGGACTAAAGTCTCCGCTTTTCGGTGCCATAGCTGATTAAGCCAAGCTTGAAAAGTTTTTTTGAATTGCAAATCACCTTGATAATCACCGACCATTTCAGTAGTGATTTGTTGAGATTGGATATCGATTTTAATATTGGTAACTTCGCCACACATAAACTGCCAATAGGAGGGGATACCATCAGGATAACAAATGGTCACGTCCAGAATCGTATCAATGACACCATCCATGGCATTAATAGCAAATGATAAGCCTCCTGCTCTAGGTAATAATAATTCTGAGTATGGCGATTGCTGCTCAGTCGCTTTGTGCTTAGAGAATCGTGTCCCTTCAACGAAATTCATCATACTTACTGGCTTGTGCTTAAACTTTTGACAGGCTCTATGGGTTGTCTCGATATCACGACCTTTGAGATGAGGGTTTTTTTCGATAAAAGCTTTGCTATAACGCTGCATAAAAGGAAAGTCTAAAGCCCACCATACCAGCCCAACAATAGGTACAAACAGTAACTGTTGTTTTAAAAAGAATTTCATAAATGGAATTTGATGGCTAAAAACCCGCTGTAAAATAAAGATATCAACCCAAGATTGATGATTAGATACAACCATATACCACTGCTCTTTGGATAATGTCGGCATATTAACCACATCAATTTTAAGGGGGCTGAGTATTAATTGATTAAAAGTGTTCACCCTCACCCAGCATGTTGCACAGCCATCAATTAAATAACTCAGTATTTTTTGGCTAAAAGGAAGTGGTATCAATTTAAGTAGCGCTAATAATATTAGAGGCGTCGCCCAAAAAATAGTATTAAAAAAGTAGCCTAAAAAGGCCAAACAACCAATTATTAGTTTCATCATCAATCTCTAAATAGCGGGCAGGCATTCTACCCAAGACTTGCGAGCACAGACAAGAATAATTTTCATTAGAGATTAAAAACTAGAAAATACTTTAGGAAAGGAAGATTCTATAACTCGCTTATAGTCTCAGACCATTAAGCCACGTGATGTTCCGGTCTAATATCACAGACAGATTAATAACCAGTTTATTGGAAGTTATTTAGTGATTCTTTAGATGATTCTTTAGGATAAGAGGGCGCTTTTTGTAACGAGCAAAATCACAGAATTTAGCCAATTTCTCTAATTTTAAGCTGTTTTATCGTTAACATCATCGTTGTCCAAAAAACTAGTTACCCAGAGATTAATCCCCTTGTATAGCGCCACAGCGATTGGCTGCATTGGCGAGTGTAGCGACAGCTAGGCTTTTTACTGCTGGCAAAGTTAATCTACTCTCATCAGTGCTGACAACATCGTACAGGGCGAAGCTGAGCCTGCGGCTATGTATCGAGGAGGTAGAGTAGTGTCTGGAGCAGTTATCGAGAGGGGGCTGAGCGGCCGGCAAGTTATTGAGCCACATCAATCACGATACAGACTCAACTGCAGTTGATGTTAAAATTTAAAAAATATAAAACGAATCAGTAAGTTTATTAATAGATTAAAAAACGAATCAGTAAGTTTATTAATAGATTAAAAAACGAATCAGTAGGTTTTTTAATAGATTAAAAAACGAATCGGTAAGTTTTTAATCTCTTAAAAAGCACTATCGGTTCTGAAAAGAATTATAGAAGAGGGCGGTAGGTAGAAATAACAGTAGCAATGAAAAGCCCCTGCGATCCGCAGAGGCTGTACATCAACTTACAGACTATCCTGATAAGTTTTAGCGGCAACTTGGATCGCTTTTTTAGCAGCAGCTGCATCGCCCCACTCTTCAACTTTAACCCACTTGCCTTCTTCTAAACCTTTGTAGTTTTCGAAGAAATGCTTGATGCGCGCCAGCTCAAGTTCAGGAATGTCGCTCAAATCTTGAATGTGGTTATAAGCTTTGCTGAGCTTCTCGTGAGGAACTGCGATCAGTTTGGCGTCTTCACCCGCTTCGTCAGTCATGTTTAAAATGCCCACGGGACGAGCGCGAATAACACAACCTGGGATAACTGGGTAGGGAGTGATTACCAAGACATCAAGTGCATCGCCATCATCTGCTAAGGTATTATTGATGTAACCATAGTTGGCAGGGTAGAACATTGGTGCCGCCATGAAACGGTCAACAAAAATGGCATCTTGATCTTTTTCTATCTCGTATTTAACCGGTGAACTCTCAGCGGGTATTTCGATGATCACGTTGATGTCGTGAGGCAGATCACGACCGGCGGAAATTTTTGCAAAACTCATGTTTTATTCCTTAATCTTTCAATAGTTGAACACTAGTATTTAATTTTTTTGGTCAATGACGCTATCGATGCGCTGGTGGTATTCCATCAACACTTCTACTTCTTTCTTAGAACCTAACGCGACAGAGACCCGCTGGTGTATGTCTTTGGGCTCTACATCCAAAATATCGCTGTAGCAAGTGGTGGCTAATCCGCCAGCTTGCTCTATTAGCATGCTCATCGGGTTGCCCTCGTACATTAGGCGCAGTTTTCCGGGCTTTTGCGGCACTCTGGTATCCCAGGGGTAGATGAAAATTCCACCGCGGGTGAGGATGCGGTGGACTTCTGCCACCATAGCAGCGACCCAGCGCATGTTGAAGTTTTTGCCGCGTTCGCCATCTAAACCTTCTAACAAGTCATCGATATAGGCGCGCATTGCGGGTTCCCAGTGTCGATAGTTAGACATGTTAATGGCAAATTCCTGAGTCTCTTCGGGAATCATCACTTTTTCACGGGTCAGCAAAAAGTCACCGGTATCAGACAAGGTAAACATGTGCACACCGTTGCCTGTGGTCAGCACTAATAATGCCGAGGGGCCATAGAGTACGTAACCTGCAGCCAGCTGCTTGCGGCCCTTTTGCAAAAAAGGCGCCTCATCAAAATAGCCTTCAGCGGGGGCCGCTTCTAAGATGGAAAATATAGTGCCAACCGTGACATTGATATCAATGTTTGAAGAGCCGTCCAGTGGGTCGAAAACCACCAAGTACTTGCCGTTGGGGTTGGCTAATACCGGCTCGCTTTCTTCCTCGGAGGCGAGGCCTGCAACGGTTAAGTGACCGAGCAAATATTTTTTGAGGATTTCGTTAGAAATCACATCGAGCTTTTTTTGCGTCTCGCCCTGCACGTTGATGTCAGTAGTGGTGCCAAGTACGCCTGAAATCGCTCCCTGGCGAAGTTTTAGGGTGATTTCTTTGCAAGCTACCATGAGCGTTGCAATAAGATCAGTTAATTCTTCATCAGTTTGTTCGTGTCGCAAAAACTGGCTGAGCAATTGCATGGCAAATTTACCTTCGAGGTTTAATAATTTAGTGGCGCATTTTACGCGATGCGGACTAAGAAATCATAAATAGCTGCTGAAAACCCCGATTAATGCTCACTAATTGGCTATTTAACGGGAATTAAATAGCGGGTGGGGGAAAGGCGTCTAAATTTTGTTGTATCATAGCGCTTTTGTATTTTTACAGTATTAGACTTAAGGACTAACTCTGTCTAACCCAGATAATGCATGCATTGTCGTGATGATGGCGCCGCGAGTTGTTTTTACAGAATTTTTACAATTGAACGCCCTACGGGTGCATCCAGTTGATTGAGAAAAAAAGTCTGTATAAGCCAAGAAGCAAGCTAGAGCACGAGCGGTGGTACGCAAAATTTGGGCTAAGTCGTCTCTAATAGTAGGATAAGTAGTACGTGCATATTCACATTCTTGGTATCTGCGGAACTTTCATGGGTTCTATGGCGATATTGGCGCGAGAACTCGGCCATCAAGTGACGGGCTCTGATGCCAATGTCTATCCACCGATGAGTACCCAATTAGAAGCACAGGGCATAGAGTTAATGCAGGGTTATCTGGCGGAGCATTTGCAGCCGGCTCCCGATTTGGTGGTGGTTGGTAATGCCTTAAGCCGTGGCAATGAAGCGGTTGAGTATATGCTCAATAAAGGTCTGACTTATACCTCTGGGGCTCAGTGGTTGAAAGAGTTTGTACTGCAAGATAAATGGGTGTTGGCGGTCGCAGGCACCCATGGTAAAACCACCACTGCCTCGATGCTGGCCTGGATACTCGAATACGCGAATATGCAGCCGGGTTATTTAATTGGTGGCGTACCCAGTGATTTTTCGGTGTCAGCAAGGCTGGGTGAATCGCCCTTTTTTGTGTTGGAAGCAGATGAATACGACACCGCATTTTTTGATAAACGCTCTAAATTTGTTCACTACATGCCCCGCACTTTGGTTATTAATAACTTAGAGTATGATCACGCCGATATATTTCCAGATTTGGCGGCGATTCAGCGGCAATTTCATCACTTGCTGCGTGTGGTTCCCCAGGAGGGGCAGGTGATTTACAACGCCGATCAAAGCTCCGTTGCAGAAGTATTAGCGATGGGCTGTTGGAGTGAACAAGTGGCCGCCGGAGAGCCAGGCGCTCAAGCCCTGTGGAGCTTTGAGTTGATTGAGCCCGATGGCTCGCAATTTTCGCTGCTCAGGGAAGGTGAAAAAGTCGCGACTATTAAATGGCAACTAAGCGGCTTGCACAATGTTTATAATGCCATGATGGCGCTGCTCGCCGCACGACATGTCGGGGTCGATATCATCCATGGGGCGCAGGCGCTGGCACAGTTTAAAGGGGTGAAACGGCGCATGGAATTATTGGCGACGGTTAACAATACGGTGATTTACGATGATTTTGCTCACCACCCAACGGCGATAAAGACGACCTTGCAGGGGCTGCGTAAGAAAGTCGGTAATGAGCGGATTATTGCAGTGGTTGAACCCAGATCAAACACTATGCGCCTGGGCTGTCATCAACAGCAACTCGCCGCTTGTGTGGGTGATGCCGATCAGGTGATTTGGTATCAACCTGCGGAACTAGACTGGCAATTAGAAGCCTTATTTGAATCAAGCCCTGACAGTCAAGGGCTTAAAATGTCGGTACAGCAGAGTATCGATGCGACCATCGATGCAGTGCTGGCAAGTTTAGATACTCAGGGAGCTAATTCAGTGGTGATTATGAGTAACGGCGCCTTCGGTGGCATCCACCAGAAATTGATCGCGCGATTGCGCAATAGTGTCAATAGCGTTAAGCAGGAGTCAGTCAATGCAGGGATATAAACAGAGTGTTACCTTGGCGGTCACCGGTGCGGTACTGGTAAGTTTAGATACTCAGGGCGGCTAATTTAATGGTGATTATGAGTAACGGTGCCTTTAGTGGTATCTACAGTGGCATGCACCAGAAATTGATTGCGCGATTGCGCAATTGTATTAAGCAGGAGTCAGTCAATGCAGAGCTTTAAACAGAGTGTTACCTTGGCGATCACCGGTGCATCGGGTGTGCAATACGCGATGCGTTTACTGGAAATCCTGATAGAAAAAGATATTCAAATACTGTTGTTAGTGTCAAAAGCGGCGCAGGTGGTTGCCGCGACTGAGACCGACCTTAAATTATCGGGAAACATTGAGCTTCAGCAGGCGTATTTGACCAAGCGTTATAATGCGGCACCCGGTCAGATTGTGGTGTTTGGTAAAGAGCAGTGGATGGCACCAGTGGCCTCGGGCTCTGGATCTCCAAATACCATGGTGGTTTGCCCTTGTAGTACCGGATGTCTATCGGCTATTGCCACAGGTGCGAGTAATAATTTGATAGAGCGGGCCGCTGATGTGGTGCTCAAAGAGCGTAAAAAATTGATACTGGTACCGCGCGAGGCCCCCTACAGCGAAATTCATTTAGAACACATGTTAAAGCTGACCCGCATGGGAGCGGTGATTTTACCGGCTAGCCCGGGTTTTTATCACAAGCCGCAGAGTATCGAAGATTTAATCGACTTTGTGGTGGCGCGCATTTTATCGCAGATGGGTCTTGAGCAAAACTTAGTTGCCCGCTGGGGCCAGCAATACTTAAATACCGCAGAGAGAGATTAACAGATGGCTAAAATACTGGCCTTAGATACATCCACAGACGCCTGCTCGGTCGCCCTAGAAATTGATGGTAGTCGCAGTGAGCTATTTAAAGTGATTCCGCGCAGACATACCCACGAGCTGTTACCGATGGTCGAGGAAATATTGGGGGAGGCAGGATTGAGCGTCTCCCAGTTAGATGCGATTGCCTTTGGCCGTGGGCCCGGCTCGTTTGCTGGGATTCGCATTGCCACGGGTGTGGCACAAGGCCTAGCTTATGCGGCTGATTTACCGGTAGTACCGGTGTCTTCGCTGGCGGCACTAGCTCAGGGGTATTACCGTGAAACTCAAGATTGTGAGAGTCTGATTATCACCGCTTTTGATGCGCGGATGAATGAAGTTTACTGGGGTGGATACAAAATTATTGAAGGGCGGGCGGTGATCGAGATAGCTGAAGTGGTCAGTGCACCGAGTCAGTTGATCATTGGCAAGGGGATCGACTGCGTTGCTGTTGGCAGCGGCTTTAATTATCGCGAGCAAATGCCGAGTGAGGTAGTGGCAGGCTTTAGTAAACTCGATACGCAAGTGTATCCACACGCCTTGGATATTGTGAATATAGCCAGTGGCCTGTATGCACTGGGTCATACGGTGCAAGCAGAGGATGCTCAGCCGGTGTATCTACGTAATCAAGTCACATGGAAGAAAAAGGATCAACAGTAAATGGAATGGATGCATGTATTTGTCTTGGCTATCATACAGGGCCTGACAGAATTCTTACCCGTGTCGAGCTCTGCGCATTTAATTCTCCCCGCACAATTGTTCGGTTGGCCTGATCAGGGGTTGGCTTTTGATGTAGGGGTGCATGTCGGCACGTTAATTGCCGTGGTGTTTTACTTTAGAAAAGATGTCAGCAGCATGCTGGTCGCGTTCTTTAACAGTTTACGTGGACAGCAGTCGGTCGATGGCCGGATTGCCTGGTTTATCATTGGCGCTACCCTACCTGCCTTGATTAGTGGTTATTTACTGCACGATATGATTGCGCTATACGGACGCTCAATATTAGTCATAGCCGGCGCTACTCTGATTTTCGGCGCATTATTATGGTTTGCAGATACGGTCGAAAATCCACAAAAAAAGCTGGCGGAATTGACGTTAAAAGAAAGTATATTTATTGGCTGTGCTCAGGCGCTGGCATTGATTCCCGGTACATCACGCTCCGGCATTACTATGACAGCGGCATTGATGGCGGGTTTTAGTCGGGAGACGGCAGCTAAATTTTCCTTTTATCTCTCTATTCCTATTATTTTAGCAGCGGGCAGCTACAAGGGCTTAGAACTCGCCAGCTCTACAGTGTTAGTGCGCTGGGATATGGTCATTAGTGGCGTTTTTCTCTCGGCGGCAGTGGCCTTTGCCTGCATTCATTTTTTTCTTATTTGGTTAGAGAAAGTCGGTATGTTACCGTTTGTGATTTATCGGTTTGTATTAGGTCTAGCGCTGCTGGCCATTTACTTTAGTGGTAGTGTATCACTATGAACCAAGATCAATCATCGAACGTAAAAGTTGCCGCGTCGCACCATGTTTTTCAAAACCAGGCACAGCAACTGGCCGTTGATCTGGGTTTGGCCTATGTAAAGGTAGTTGCGGACCCCAAGCGCTGCGATTACGCACAACTGTTGTATGTGACCGACAAGGGCTTACAGCTGCAGCAGTGCGGTAAGAAAGCCCCGGGGCCGGTTTGGGTTGATTATGTGACGGGTGCTGTCGCACACCGGCGCAAGTTTGGCGGTGGATCAGGGCAGATGATTGCCAAGGCCGTGGGCATCAAATCCGGGATTCGTCCCAGCGTGTTAGATGTGACAGCAGGTTTGGGTAAAGATGCGTTTGTTTTAGCCACTTTGGGCTGCGAAGTACAGATGATTGAGAGATCGCCTATTGTCCACGCGCTGCTGGCAGATGGCATACAGCGTGCTGAACTCAATTTTGAAATTATGGATATTATCCAGCGGATGCACCTACACTGCGCCAACAGTATCGAGCATATGCAACAGTGCGAGGCTCCACAAGTGGTGTATGTTGACCCGATGTTCCCGCACGTTGGCAAAAGTGCCTCGGTGAAAAAAGAAATGCTGATTTTTCGGGATGTGGTCGGCGATGACTTGGATGCCGGTGACTTGTTGGCACAGGCTCTTGAAACTGCACAGGCTAGGGTGGTGGTTAAAAGACCCCGCAAAGCGCCATGTATTGAAGTGTCGGGGTTAGCCCTTAAACCCAGTTATGTCTTAGAGGGGAAATCCAGTCGTTACGATATCTACGCCTTGAAAAAACTGCAATAAGTGGAGTAGTCATTTTTTCCAATGAGCTCTATAAACTTCTAAACTAGTGGTGCGCAGCGGATTAATGGTGCAGAGGGTGCTCAGTCTGTAGCGGTAATCTCGATATTGATTAGATTACCTCCTTTTAAAAGAGTGTTTAGCCCCTGCATCTTTTCGATAGCGACCTGATCGATGCTGATATTTAAGGCCTTAATGATTTCTCCCTGTTCATCTATTAAATGTGATGTTAGCAGCGGATAGTTTTGGCAGAGTAATAGTAGTGCCTCTCCGACATTGACAGCCACTAACTCAACCGAGCAGGTCTGCTGGGTAAATTCCAGAAGTGCCGGGGGTATGTTGATTTTAATGTTTTTCATCATCGCCTCTTAACTATAGGTGATTATACAAAGCGCTATTGAGCGTTCCTTCTGGTTCTCTGTCCTTCAAGTGTTAGTTTAAGGCGTTACTCAGCGCTTCTTTCAGACGTGGGTAGTGAAAGTTAAACCCAGCCTTACACAACCTCTGCGGTTCTAATCTCTGGCCTGTGATCAGCAATCTAGACATCTCGCCCAGCATTAATTTAAGCACAAAATTTGGCACCACCAAAAAATTTGGACGCTGTAGCTGAGCGGCTAAGGTCTTGGTAAATTCGGTATTGGTCACTGGAGTGGGGCTGGATAAATTGAAAATACCTCGTAGCGGAGGGTCAGCAGTGATCTGTGGCTTATTATCATCGATCAAAAAAAGCAGTGCACTGACCATGTCATCAATATGAATCCAAGACATGTACTGGGTGCCACACCCCAGCCTTGCGCCTAGGCCAAGTTTAAAGGCGGGCAGCAGTTTCTGCAGGAAGCCCCCGCTGGGGTGGATCACTAAGCCGGTTCTTATGATGCAGACTCGCACACTAGTGTCACTTAACTGTAGTGCCTCCGCTTCCCATGCCTGACACAAACTGTGGGTGTATTCTGGGTTGGCTGCGCTCTGTTCGTTGAGAACTTTATCTTTACCATCGCCGTACCAGCCAATTGCTGACCCACTGATCAGGGCCTTAGGTAATAGCGGGCGCTGTTTGATCCAATGCACCAAATCATGGGTTAAGGTGACGCGGCTAGCCCAGAGTTTTTTTTTCTGTTTTTTACTCCAGCGGCTATCAGCGATAGGTTCTCCGGCGAGGTTTACCACGTAATCAAAATGTTTTTGCTGCGGAATCTGGGCTAAATTCTCCACCAGCTGTACTTCCCTTGGCAGCGCAGTGGCCGCGCTCTTGCTATTGCGAGTCAACACCGTTACCAGGTGGTTAGCGTTAACCAGCCGCGCGATGAGTGCCGAGCCAATTAAGCCGGTTCCGCCAGTGATTAAGTACTCAGTCATTTTTTATCTCTCGCGAGTCGTTATTCGGTGGTTTTTTCAACAGAGAGTTTAGCAGTTCCATCGGTAGCGGAAAGAGGATAGTAGAGGTTCTCTCACCCGCTATTTCTGTTAGCGTCTGTAGGTAGCGCAACAAAATGGCGTTGGGTTCTCTGGCGAGCTTGGCCGCCGCTTCTACCAGTTTGTCGGCGGCCTCTTTCTCTCCTTTTGCGTGTATTACTTTGGCCCTTCTGCTGCGCTCTGCTTCAGCCTGACGCGCAATAGCCCTGATCATAGTCTCGTTGAGGTCCACGTGTTTGATTTCAACATTAGACACTTTTATTCCCCAGCCATCGGTTCGAATATCTAGAATCTCCTGTATATCCGTGTTGAGCAGGTCGCGATTGGCCAGTATTTCATCCAACTCGTGCTGGCCTAAAACGGAGCGCAAGGTGGTTTGGGCGAGTTGCGAGGTCGCCTCTAAATAATCTTCGACATTGATGATGGCCTTTTGTGAGTCTATGACTCGAAAGTAGATAACGGCATTGACTCGTACTGAGACATTGTCGCGGCTAATCACATCTTGGGAGGGCACATCCATTACCACCGTGCGCAAATCTACCCGCACCATCTGCTGAATGATGGGGATAACAATGATCAGTCCCGGCCCTTTGACTTTTTCAAAGCGGCCGAGAAAGAAGATAACCCCACGCTGGTATTCGCGCAGTACTCTAAACATACTAAGGGCGATCCACAGCAGTAGTATCGACAGCAGTATAGCGGCGATTAAGTTGGTATCTATGATCAATAAACCTTTCATTTCATCTCTCCCTGACTGCGTCGTTTAACCAGTAAGGTTAAACCCCGTATCTCCTGCACTGAGACTAGTTGGCCTTTTTTTAGCGCCTCGCTAGAGTAGGCGGACCAAGATTCACCACCCAAGCAGACCTGTCCAGTGCCCTGAAAATCCGCGATTACTCTGGCGGTTGTGTCCAAGATTAAACGCTGCCCGCTGACGACTTGGCGAGCTCTGTTACGCCATAGATAGCCCAGCATAAATATGCTAAAACTGGCACTTACCACCGCTGTAGAGAAAATCAAGCCGCGGGATATCTTGAATTCTTGCTGCCCGGTATCGATCAAAAAAATTGATCCTAAGATAAAGGCTAGGGTTCCGCCCAGGCCAAATACCCCAAAACTGGGCCGCATGGCCTCGATCGAAATTAAGCTGATACCCAGTATCATCAGCCCCAATCCGGTAAAGTTGAGAGGCAGCATTTGCAGTGCGTACATACCGAGTAACAGCGACATCGCACCCGTGATACCGGCAATGCCAATTCCTGGACTATAAACCTCTAACAGTAGGCCATAGACACCAACCATCAGTAAAAGATAGGCGATATTAGGGTTGGTGATGGCGGCGATAAACTGACTGCGCCAGTCGGGAAACCGATAGTCTAGAAGAATGTTAGCGTCATTGCCGGCCAGTTTGAAGTCTTTGAAATTCAGGGTTGGATCGCTCAATTTTAGCAGTAACTGTTCGGGGGATTGAGCGATAAGATTAATTACGTTTTTTTCCAAAGCCTCGCTGGCAGTCAGTGTTGCGGCCTCTGAAACAGCCAATTCGGCCCAGATTGCATTGCGCTTACGCAGCTGTGCTAGTGACTTTATATAGGCGATAGCGTCATTGATTATTTTATTTTGCATGGCGCTGGCTGGAATGGGTTTATGGTCTTTTCCGACTGGATTGGGTAGGGGGCTGCTAATGGCGACTGGGGTGGCGGCGCCGATAGTAGTGGCGGTGGCCATGGCGGCGACATGGCAGGCATAGAGTAGGTAGGTGCCCGCGCTGGCGGCACGTGCGCCGCTGGGGTAGACGAGGCAGGCAATGGGTATTTTTGAGCTGAGAATCTGTTGGTTAATCTCTCTGAGACTACTACTGAGTCCACCTGGAGTGTCGATAGTAATAAAAATAGCTGGCGCTTGATTGTCCAGGTTTATTGCTCGGATATTACGCACGATGTAATCGCTGAGTGCGGGGCCGATTGCGCCGTCGATGGTTAGCACAGGGATGCTGGGGGAGGTAGAACCTGCTGTATCAGTTGCCAGCACTAGATCCTTAACCGATCCTTGTGAGGCGGTTGGAGGTGCTGCTTGCGGCTCTGTTGCTAAGGGGGACGCAGCGCTTAATAACAGGACAAGTATGAATACTAATCCCAGTATCATGCGATACATAATTTGTTACCAAATTTAAATTCGTACTCCATTATAGGGCAAATTCTCCCTGCTGTCTCGGCAATCCGGTCTCGAGCTTGGGCTTGATATCGGTGGTTATTGGCAGCTAGTCAGTTTTTTGCAAAGGTGCTAATCGACAAGGAACTAGAAATGGGGGGCAATCAGGCATATAATTAACACTGGTTTTACTGTTAATGGCAGGCGAGTTAGACTCAAAATGGTAGCTAATTGTATGACTCCCGGGTTTGACGACGGGCAGATACAATTACCTATGGGTCTGTGTGGTTCTAACTTAATGGCTATTAGCGGGCCAATCATGGCTGTATCTACGCTGGGCTCTTTACGTTAAGGGCTACTTATGTAATGCCTAGTGCAGCTCTGAAATAAGGAGACAGTTATGAGTATTACGACGCGCATTGACGATTACCTCACCCGGCAAAATATCCACTTCACCTCCATCTCTCACCAGCACTCTAATAGTTCTTATGGCAGTGCAATTACCTCGCATATCCCACCGAGAAATATCGCTAAGGCCATCATTTTGCAAGATCACCAAAGTCGGCATTTAATGGCGATTTTATCTGCCGATCGCAAGATTGATATCCGCAAGCTCTCCCACAGTTTAGATTTGGACTTGCACATGATCGAAGAGCGGCAAGTTTACGCTCTTTTCAGTGATTGTGATGAGGGCGCGGTACCGGCGATAGGGCAAGCGTACCATATGAATGCCATTTACGATCGGCAGCTAACCGAGCTGACGGATGTCTATTTTGAGGCTGGTGATCATGAAACATTGATTCACTTGGAGCAGCAGCAGTTTGCCCAGTTGATGAAAAACACCATGTACAATGATTTTAGCTATTTAAATGTGCACTGAATCTGGCGCAAACTGGTCGGTGATGGCTTGCATACAAGTGCCTAGGCCCAGTGATGGCATGGCGGTTAAATTCAGCCGTTATTATGAGAACTCTGCATAACGTCCCGAGCGCAGCAAAGACGAGCTACAGTCGGCGCAATAGCGGAGTCAGTGTGCTCTGCTTTATTGGCTCTTGAGCCGGTTTTTAACACCGTACTATCGAGGATAGACGTTATGCTGAGGTCTGCCCATATGAATTGAAAAAAATTAGCTGAGCAAAGAGGACGGTTAGGCAATTGACGAGCTGGCAGCGCTTGCAGCTCTTTATTGGGCGCTACCTAGTTAAATAACAGCTCAAGTCTTGAGTGCAACATTATCCAGTGGTAACTGGCTTTTCTGTTTTAGCTCCTCCATGACAAAACTTGAATTTACGTCAAAAATGTCTGCTTTAATGAGTTGTTTGTACAGTTTGTCATAGTCTTTCATGTCGGTGACCACAGCTTTGATTAAATAATCTAAATCGCCACTCATTCTATAAACTTCTAAAATTTGCGGTAATTGTGTAATGACCTGTTTAAATTGTGTCACCCACTGGTCGTTGTGCTCTTTAGTTCGTATAGAAATAAACACACACAAGGGTAAGTTAATCGCATTAGGGTTGAGTAGAGCCACTCGACTAGTGATGACGTTATTCGCTATCAATTTTTGAATGCGGCGCCAGCAGGCGGTTTTAGAGATGTTTACCTTGTCGGCTACTTTCGCGACAGAGAGGGTATCATCTTGTTGCATCGAATTTAGGATAGCGAGATCAATTTTGTCCATAATTATTAATTTCATTCTTTTTTAGATTAATGTTTCATAATAATTGAATTATTTGAAACGTTGTTCCTTAATATAACAAAATAATAGTATAAATGCAGGCAATGTTTCTCATGTTATTCGCTACACTTATCCCATTAAATAGTTGAGTAGAGGGCACTAAAATGACCATAAGCATAGAGAGAATAAGAGAGAGCGTGATCGGTGAGAGGATCTTATTTAATACCCCCTTCGGTGATAAACCGATGGTTTACGCCGATTATACGGCCTCAGGTCGTGCGCTGAGCTTTATCGAAGAGACGGTGCAAAATCATGTGTTGCCTTTTTATGCCAATACCCATACTGAAACTTCTTTTAGCGGTAAACAGACCGGTAAGTATCGTGAGCAGGCTAGAGCGGAAATCCATAAGGCGCTAAATACCGCGGCTAAACACAAGGTTATTTTTACCGGTGCAGGTGCCACAGCCGCGATTAATAAATTGATTGAGATGCTAAATTTACGTCTGCCACATGAATTAAATACTCAATACCAGTTTGAGGCACAAATTGAAGAGTCACAAAGACCTGTGGTATTTATAGGTCCTTATGAGCATCATTCTAATGAGTTGCCATGGCGTGAGAGCATCGCCACCTTGGTGGTGGTGCCGCTCACCCCAGAAGGGCAAATAAATACCGACTTTTTAGAAAAGAAATTGCAAGAATATCAATCGAGACCGGTATTAATTGGCAGTTTTTCTGCGGCGTCTAACGTCACCGGGGTCAAGACAGAAGTGGCGAAAGTCTCTGCGCTACTGCAGCGCTACAATGCTATGTCATGTTGGGACTATGCCGCTGCAGCCCCCTACGTAGAAATAGATATGCAGCGCGATCAACTCGATGCGGTGTTTATTTCGACGCATAAATTTATTGGTGGTCCGGGTACCCCTGGATTACTGATAGTCAATAGCGAAAAACTGCACAATGCGATTCCCGCTGTGCCAGGTGGTGGAACCGTGGTTTATGTCTCCCCTGAATCTCACACTTATACCGATGATGTGGAGCGTCGTGAAGAAGGTGGTACACCAGGTATCGTCGAGTCTATTCGGGCGGGGCTGGTCTTTAAGTTACAGCAGCAAATCGGCACTAAAAAAATCGAGGCGCTCGAACATCATTTTATCAGCAACGCCATCACTGAATTAACCAAACAACCGAATTTTGAGTTGTTAGGTTGTCCTGATGCGCCCCGGTTATCGATAATGTCGTTCAACATTATTCATCAAAAGAGCGTATTGCACTATGGTTTTGTGGTGGCAATATTGAATGATGTATTTGGTATTCAAGCGCGTGGTGGTTGCTCTTGTGCAGGTCCCTACGGTCATCAGTTGTTGGATCTGTCGATGGAAAAGTCGATGGCGATTGAGGATCAGTTGCATCAGGGAAATATGATTTTAAGACCGGGTTGGGTACGCTTAAATTTCAATTATTTTATTGATCAGCAAACTTTTGATTACATGGTTAAGGCGATTAGTTTGATTGCGGAGTTTGGCTGGCGTCTATTATCAGAGTACGAAATGAATCAGCACAATGGTACTTGGCAGTATCGAGGTGGGCTAGATATCAATACGTTGACTCTGGATGATTTGCTCGGTGAAACAGCGCTGCTGAAGCCAAAGCAGATCAGTAGTAGTGATTTGGCTCGATATTTAAAACAGGGTGAGGCTATCTTACTCAACGCCGCCGGTATTACTGAATTACCACCGGCTACACTCAGTCCAGAGGCGGAGAAGCTACGCTGGTTTGCGCTGTCTCAATAGCGCTTGTGTGTGAGGTGAAACCTGTGTAACTTGATGCAGGTCTTCTGTTTGAGTTAACCACATGAAACGCATCAGTATTGAACCCGCTTGGATCTTTAAAGACGAGAGCGGGAGCCGTTTAGATCCGCAACTGTTTTTATTACTCAGTGCTATTCACGAGCGGGGGAAGCTAACCCAAGCGGCTAAGCAAGTGGGTATTTCCTATCGACATAGTTGGAATATTCTCAATCGTTGGGCGGGTTTTTTTGGCTGTGAGTTGGTGATCTTACAAAAGGGCAGGGGAGCCCATTTGTCACCCCTAGGTGAAAAATTACTCTGGGCGCAGCAGCGTTTAACCGCCCGTTTGGATCCACAGTTAAAAAGCTTCGCCTCTGAGATCAATTTAGAAATACAGCGCAGTTTGGAAGGGGTTAAGCCGCTGCTTAATATTTTTGCAAGCTTCGGTTATGCCGTCGAATTACTGCCTGATATTGCCACAGACTATCAGTTAAATTTACAGTACAAAGACACTGAAGAAGTGCTGGTGGCGCTGAATCGAGGTCAGTGTGATGTAGCGGGCTTTCATTTGCCAGTGCAGCTGCGCGATGCCAAATATATCGAAAAATATCTGCGTCACTTACGCCCTAGAGCCCATAAGATAGTGCGCTTTATTACCCGAAAAATGGGCTTGATGGTGCGCGCTGGTAATCCGCATCAGATCCAGCTACTGCAAGATTTAGTCAATCCTGAAATACGTTTTATCAATAGAGAACCTAATTGTGGCACCCGGCATTTATTCGAGGAGCTACTGAGTGTTACAGATATACCGGTGGAGTCGATTCGTGGCTTCGATGAAGCAGAGTATACTCATTCTGCCGTCGCTGCATTTGTCGCAGCAAATATGGCGGATGTGGGTTTTGGGGTGGAGGCTGCTGCTAAAAAATTCTCTTTAGATTTTATTCCGCTCACCGATGAACACTATGTCTTCGTCTGTCATACTAAAACCTTACAGCAAGAGGCGATGCGGCGCTTTTTAGCGGGAATTCGCACGGCGCAGTTTCAGGCAGCGGTTGAAAGCTTGTCTGGTTATACCCCACACAGATGCGGAGAGGTTATTAATGTTGAAGAGCTGTAATGCGGCGCGGGTTTTGCGGTGAATTATTTGGCTCACTGTTTCCTCGCTGAAACCAGCAGTGAATCGCTGGTGGGGAATTTATTGGGTGATTTTTGCAAAGGCGTAGACGAGAAAACCCTGACAGCGAACATCTATGCTGGTTTACTCAACCATAGAGAGGTTGATCGCTTTACCGATTCACACCCCCTGGTGCAGCAAGCTAAAAGTTGTTTTAGTCCACAGCGACGACGCTTTGCCAGTATCGCGTTGGATGTATTATTCGATCATTTTTTGATTAAAAACTGGCACCTCTACAGTGATATTAGCTTCGTTGAATTTAAGTTTGAGACCTATCAGCTACTGGTGCAAGGGAGTAGTTTGATGCCCGCAAGAATGAAACTGGTGATGGCATCAGTGGTTAAAAATGACTGGTTTGCCAGTTATGAGTCAGTTGATGGAATAGGTTTCGCATTAGATCGCATCGCCAATAGGATACGTTTTAAAAACAATTTTAAGGGCAGTATCGAAGACATTAATCGACATTATCAACCGCTAGACGATATGTTCAAACAATTTTTTCCACAGTTGCTGGCATTCAATAGAGCATCATCTTTGAACATCAACAGACACTAAGTTCAGGCGTGTTAAGCGCTGAACTCAGTGGTAAAATGCCAGATTACAATGGGCTCTAGCTTTTTTGTCATGGTATTTTAGTCACACTTATTGCCGACTCTCTCAAATTCCTTAATGGCGAGCACAATAATTGACGCCTCACACTAGAGGAGTTTGCTGTCGATGCGTCGACTCACATTAATATAACCCGGCTACTGTGGTTGAGGGTCAAGCAGCCAGGATAGAGAGGCTTGTTCTGCTTATACCTTGCTTAGTTGGTATAGACGACTCGATGCATCGATAGAGGTCTTGCTCATATCGGTAAGCCTGGCGGCATCCTCCGAGTTATGCTCACTAATGTTCCGAATCCGCTCGGCCAGCTCGTGAATTTCATCGGTAACTCTCGCCTGCTCATTGGCGGTTATCGCAATCATCGATGTACGCTGATTGATGTTGCCAAAGGCCTCTACGATGTTTTCAAAGGATTCGACGACTTGAGCGCCACGCTCGATTGACTCACCAGACAAATGTTGACTACTGCTGATTACATCGACAGCATTGGCGGCCGCCTCTTGCAATTGCTGAATCATGTTTTCAATCTCAGCAGCAGAATCTTGTGTTCTGGAAGCCAGAAGTCTCACTTCGTCAGCCACTACCGCAAAGCCTCGTCCGTGCTCGCCTGCTCTGGCCGCTTCAATTGCGGCATTTAAAGCCAGCAAATTGGTCTGGTTAGAGATCGCCTTGATCACTTCTAAGACCGCTCCGACTTGTTGACTATCAGTCGACAGTCTATCAATCACACCCGAGGTTTGATCGAGTGCTTTGGCGAGCTTTTGCACGGCGCTACCGTTCTCTACCGCTAACTCTCTTCCCTGAGTCACTAATGCATCCGCATTTATTGCGGTCGCAGCGGCGTCATCGGAATTTTGTGCCACATCGCGGGCACTAGCAGACATCTCATGAATGGCTGCAGCCAACACATTGCTCTCATCCATTTGATCTTTGGCGCGGTCACTGAGCGTACTACTCAACTGACTTAAACCATCTGCCTCATGGCGGATCCCCTCTGCTTCAGTAGCAATCTTATTAAGTAAATTATTCAGATAGGTGCCGTACTCATTGACCGCTTCTTTTAATAGGCCTATTTCATCCATTGTACGAATTTCCAGAGTGGCAGCAGAGCCGCCGCTAACCAGTAATTTGATTTGCTCAGTGGTCTCTTTAATCCAGCCCAATACAACCCTGCTGTACCAAGCGAAAATAAGAACGAAGATCAGCAGAGCGGGAAACATAGTGACATATAAACTGGTCGCTAATTTTTGTACTGGCTGTTGCGCTACACTGTCTGGTAGCAGCATGCCAACGGTCCAATCCAGCTGCTTTACTTTTTGTAATATCAAGATACTGCTATCCCCGGGGGCGACTCCATAGTCCATAACAGAAATCTCAGTGCCTGCCCGTATGGCTCTTGCCAAAGGTGCTAAACTGCTGTCGGATTTTACCGCTTGATCCAGTGTAGTCATCGCCAGGCTATTAGTGCGAACCTGAGGAAAACTAACGATTTGTTCGGTTTGGTCAACAACAAAGCTGTAACCGCCAGTCATTCTATTTTGTAGGGTAAAGAGTTCAGTTAAACCCGACAACATCAAATCTACCGTGGCTGCTCCCCAGAAGGCCCCATCTCTGTGAATAGCAACGGTACAAGTAACCATAGGTACTTTTGAGATAGGATCTTCATAAGCTTCTGACCACGCACACTGCCCAGGTGCTAATTTTTTAGCAACCTGATACCAACCTTCATTGTGATAGCCACTCCCGGCAGGGTCGTTGTAATCATCTAACAAAGTCAAATTTCCACTGCTGCCTCGGGCCCAGAAAAAAGAGTGCCGCTGGGTGCCAACTGTAAAGGCATTGGGTTCAGGCCAGATGCCACCGCCCGCTATGTTGTTATCAGAAAATTTATCGACCAGCGCAGGAAAATAGCTTTCAAACGCCTGTCGTTCTAACGGCAGCGATTGTGCCAATCCCGCTAAACTTTGGGTCAGTGAAGCCGCATCAGTAAGCGCAACCCTCAATTCATTCACGGTAGTTGCCACCTGAGCTTGGGCTTCGCGCTGCACTTGCTGTTGCATCACTGGCAGGGCTAAATATTGCATCACTGAATAAATTAGTGCCGCGGCGGCTATAAGTAATATCACGCTCATGGTCATAACTTTTTTACTAATACTGAATGCTGTCATAGGTGTCCCTTGCTATTTTATCTTATTAATAAGGATTTAACGGCTGGCACTTATAAAAAAAGATGTTATAGGTATTATCAATAATTTTTTAAGTGATTAGCACATAGTAACAGTAAATACATGTATTACAACGATAAAAAAAGGACTGGCGAGTGCCTGTTTTTCGGGACACTTATCAGTTTCTCGAAACGTTACTTGACGACATGCATCGGATACACTTCAGTTGGCTCTAGCATGTGAGAGGAAAGCAGTCAGGGGGAATTTGCAGTTACGACTAAAGAGTCTCTACAAATTTCTTTATCTGAGCTTCAATCATCTGTCAATCCAGACATTCTCTGTGTACTTCTATTAAATACTAATGCGCCTGCCTTCGATAGTGAGTTGGACTGTGACCGAAAGCGCGTTTAAATTCTCTGGAGAAAACAGCCAGTGAGCTAAAGCCAGTACGTAGGGCAATTTCCTAGATACTATGGTGGGAATCCAACACTAATTTTTTGGCAATCTGCAGGCGCATGCTCTTGTAGTACTGCAGCGGGCTGATGCCCAATTGGGCGCGAAATTGTTCCTCTAAGGTGCGCCG